>JAFPVW010000188.1 GCA_017395215.1 Prevotella sp.
CACGTCGCGTCCCTACATCTGCTGATTATGTAAATACATACATTATTTGATTAGATAAAGATTTAGTTAGTTTATTGAGCAGACTCAGTGGAGTCACCGCCGCTTTCCTTGTTAGGTAGGGGAAGCGGCTTTTTTTGCCTCCTTCCTTCCTCCCCTTTCTTCGTTTTAGAAGTTAAATTTTTATAAATTTCGGAAACAAAGAACACTCGTTTGTTTTATTCTTCCTAATTTTGAAGACTTAATGAAAATTGTAAAGATATGCGAAGACTTTTCGTGGCGGTACTTCTTGTGCTGCTATCAGTGATATCGGTTGCCTGGGCGAGCACTCAGACCAATGAACGGCTGCGCCAGCTGGACGAGAGTCTGGCGCGTCGCGACTTTTATGAGCAACAACGGGTGAAGCGCATCAACGAGCTTCGTGACGGACTGCGCCTGGCGAAAGCCGAGGGGCGCCAGTTCGAACAGCTCATGAAACTCTACGAGGAGAACAAGAGCTACTGCTACGACTCGGCGCGCCACTATGCCTATGCCTGCCTGGAGGTGGCTCAGCTGGAAGCCAACCCGCAGCGCATCGCTGAATCGAAGAACGCCCTGGTCTTCTCATTGATTTCTGCCGGCATCCTCAGCGAGGCACGCGACGTGCTGCAGTCGATGGACCGCCGTTCGCTCAGCGGTAAGCAGCTCAGTGACTACTACGACAACTACGGCCGTTTGTGGCGATCAATGGCCGACTATGTTCGCGAGGAACCCTACTACACGAAATACATCGGACAAAGCATGGCCTACATGGACTCGCTGAAGCAGATGACACCCGAGGGCACGAAGCTATGGTGGTCGCTGACGGGGTCGCACCAGATGCGTGAACTGAAATACAAGGAAGCGCTGCAGTCGTTCGAGAAAGTGCTCGAGCTCTGTGGCGACGACAATCGGCAGCGGGCTATGACGACGGCCGAGATGGCGTGGGCCTACATCTTCCTGAACGACGAGGACAAGGCCATCGACTACTTTGCGCAGTCGGCGATTGCCGATAACGAAACGGCCACGCGCGAGATCACGGCCCTCTACCACCTGTCGCGCTACGTCTACAAGCATGGCGACTACGACCGCGCCAGCGCCTATGTGCATCAGGCTTTGGAGGACGTGAACTTCTATAACTCCCGCCTGCGCAAGATGGAAATCAACGACATCCTGCCCATCATCGAGCAAGACCGCTACAACGCCATCCGCAGTCAGCGCAACTGGCTGTTTGCCACTACCGGGCTGGTCATTGCCATCTTGCTGGCCATGCTCTGGAGCTATTTCATCATCCGCAAGAAGAACCAGAAGCTCACCGAGGCCCGAGAGACCATCGCCGGGCAGCTTGAGTTGCTGAAGGAAGCCAACCTGCGCCTGAAGGAGGACGACAAGATTAAGAATGCCTACATCGGCCGTTCCTTCTACACCAATGCCGAATACATCGCGAAGCTCGAGAAAGTCTATCTGACCATCGGACGAAAGATTCAGGCCCGGCAGTTTGAGGACCTCGGCCGCATGACGAATCTCTCGGCGCTGAATGCCGAGCGCGAAAACATGTACGAGGCTTTCGACCAGACGTTCCTGAAAATCTTCCCGACGTTCGTGGAACGCTTCAACGAGCTCTTCGACGAGAAGGACCGCAAGCAGCCAGCCAACGATGAGTC
Organism: Prevotella sp.; assembly: GCA_017395215.1. Taxonomy (GTDB): domain Bacteria; phylum Bacteroidota; class Bacteroidia; order Bacteroidales; family Bacteroidaceae; genus Prevotella. The sequence continues at coordinate 1,680 of JAFPVW010000188.1, forward strand.
GCTGACCAGCGAGATGCGCATCTTCGCCCTCATCCGACTGGGCATCACCGACAGCGATCGCATAGCGAAGTTCCTCGATTACTCCGTCCACACCGTCAACACCTACAAGACACGCGTGAAGAATCGGTCGACGGTCGACAACGATGAGTTCGAGAAGCGCATCATGGCCATCTGACGGCATTTTTTCGCGGAATATTCCGTTAATACAATTCAACCGAAATAATAACGGAAGTCGTTGAAAACCAACGGCTTCCGTTTTGTATTATGTCAGAATCGTTATACTTTTGATTGTTTTTTTCAAGGTTCGCGCAATACGCGCTATCTTTGCAGGTGAAATGTTGAACAAGAGACAACGCAAAGAAGACATGAACAATCGAAAGAAAATCCTACTGCTGGCCATCGCCATCGTCGTCGCCCTCACGGGTGCTGGCAGCATGCGTGCCCAAGCAGCCGAATGGAACCCCAAAGCTAATCCCGAGGCCGTCGTCAGGTCGGGACATGCGCGCTTCACGGTGCTCACGCCTGAGATGATTCGCATTCAGTACAGCGACCGCGACCTGTTTGAAGACCGCGCCACGTTTGCCATCGTCAACAGGCAGTTGCCCGTACCGTCGTTCACCACCGAGGAGTGCGACGGGTGGCTCGTGGTGAAGACCGCGGCGCTCACCCTTCAATATAAGATAGGTGGCCGAATCGCCGGCGATGCTGCTGCAAGCGCCGATGTGCTGAACATCAGCTTCAACCTGAACGGACGCCGTGTGATGTGGTATCCTGGCAAGGACGACTCCATGAACCTGAAGGGAACCACGCGTACGCTCGACGGTCAGATTGGTGACAACAAGCGCGCTGAGCTGGAGAACGGTCTGCTCTCGCGTGCCGGCTGGAGCATCATTGACGAATCGCCCCGCACGAAGCGTGGCGACGGCTCCACCTCCTTTGCCTTCGACGGCGATGTGGATGGGATGCCGTGGGTGGCTGAGCCCGTCGACAAGGATGCTATTGACTGGTACTTCCTGGGCTACGGTCATCAGTACAAGAAGGCACTGGGCGACTTCACGAAAGTGGCTGGCCGCCAACCGATGCCGCCGCTCTACGTTTTGGGCTACTGGTACAGCAAGTATCAGCGCTACACCAGTGATGAGTTCATGGAGATTGTGAACGACGTGAAGCGCAATCAGATTCCGATGGACGTGATGATTTTCGATATGGACTGGCACACCCAGGGCTGGACCGGCTGGACATGGGACCGCACAGCCATTCCCGATCCCGAAGGACTCATCGACTGGATGCACGGAAACGGCCTGAAGGTCGCCCTGAACTTGCACCCCGCCGACGGTGTCGATGACGACGAGGACTACTTCAAGGAGCTGCGCTCCGACATGGGGCTCGACAGCACCGTGAACCGCGTGCCCTGGAACCTGAGCGACGGGAAGTTCTATCACAACATGTTCAATCGTATCATCCGTGCCCGCGAACGCCAGGGTGTTGACTTCTGGTGGATCGACTGGCAGCAAAACCTCACGAGCAAATACATGGATGGCCTGGGTGAGACCTTCTGGTGCAACCACGTTTTCTACAACGACATGCGCCTGAATCGCAAGGACCATCGTCCGCTCATCTTCCACCGCTGGGGCGGTCTGGGTAGCCATCGCTATCCTATCGGCTTCTCGGGTGACTCCTTCACCACATACGGCACACTCGCCTGGCAGCCTTACTTCACGGCAACAGCCTCGAACGTGGGCTTCGGCTATTGGGGTCACGACCTCGGTGGTCACCAGCAGTATGACGGCAATAATCCTGAGCTCTACCTGCGCTGGATGCAGTACGGTGTGTTCACGCCCATCTTCCGCACTCATGCCACCAACTGGGAGGGCATTGAGCGCCGCATCTGGAAGTATGAGAACTTCCCCCTGCTGCTTGAGACGGTGAAGTTGCGCTATGCGCTGATGCCCTACATCTACACCGCCTGCCGCCAGGCATACGATACGGGTGTGAGCCTCTGCCGTCCGCTCTACTACGACTGGCCTGAAGAGAGCAATGCCTATCAGTTTGAAGACGAGTATATGTTCGGCGACGACATCCTTGTGGCTCCCGTCGTAACACCCACGGGCGAGAACGGAAAGGCGCAGCGCCGCACCTGGCTTCCTGAAGGCCGCTGGTTCGACGTCTGCCGCAACGCGGTCGTCGACGGCAATCGCATCTTCATCGATAGCTACACGCAGGAGGAGACGCCTTACTTCTTCCGCGCCGGTGCCGTGATCGTGAACAATCCGCCGATGCTCAACCTGAACACGCGCCCCGACCGCCTCATCCTGAAGGTGGTGCCCGGTGGCAACGGCTCGGCAACGCTCTATGAGGACGAAGGCGACACGCAGGGCTACCAGCAGGGTGCCTTCACCAACACACGCCTCGTTCACGAAGGCAACACGCTCACCATCGAGCCGCGCCAGGGACAGTTCCCCGGTATGCTGCAGCAGCGTGCCTACACCGTAGAGTTCCTCGCAACCGACCGTCCGCAGGCTGTAAGCGTGAATGGCCAGAAACTCACCAACGGCGCCTGGGGCTACAACGAGCAGTCGCGCATCGTCACCGTCTACATTCCTGCCACACCTTGTGAGCAGCGCATAAAAGTTGAATTGTTGTAATAGAATATATAAAGGCATAAAGGGTATAAAGGGGAGTGATAGGGCATAAAGGGACCATAGTCCCGCCTCCGGACCATAGGGGCAGACCCTCGTGTCTGCCCGAACAGCAGCGAACAGCCCGCACTTCCATACACCCCGAATTCGCGGTCAGACACGGGGGTCTGCCCCTACAGTTGGCTGCAAAGCATTCGTCCCTTTCACTCCCCTTTCACTCCCCTTTAAGCCCTTTAAACCCTCAAAAAATATGAAAACAAAAATATTCCTACGTGCATGGATGTTGCTGGGTTGCCTGACGCTCCCAGCACAAGAATACAAAGAGTTGTGGCTCGTGGGCACGGCCGTCCCCGGTGGTGCACAGCGGCTGCAGAAAG
>JAFPVW010000189.1 GCA_017395215.1 Prevotella sp.
AGTACGGTCTGACGCGCTCGCCGTGGTTCTCGGTGGCTGGCTACGGCGTGGCCACGGCCACCGGCGTGATGCGCGTGCTGAACAACCGCCACTGGATCAGCGACGTCATGTCGGGAGCCGGCATCGGCATCATGTCCACCGAGATGGGCTATGCCCTCAGCGACATTCTGTTCAAGGGCAAGGGCCTGCAGCACAACAATCTGGAGACCGACTTCGACGACCCCTCGTTCTTCAGCATCTCGATGGGTCTGGGCCTGGGCAGCAAGGGCATTGAATTCACCGATGAAGACCTTACAGACGCCGAGAAATACGAAGATATGTTCACGGGCTACGACGATGAAGCCGACGTGGAAGACGACGAGAACCCGAACGTGAAGTTCCGTGCAGCCACGGTGGTCGATGCCGAGGGTGCTTACTTCTTCAACAAATATGTAGGCGTGGGCGGCCGCTTCCGTGTACGCGCCATGTCGGCCCGCTCGTTTGGTAAGTACACCGAGTTGGTCAACGAGACAGCCATTGACGCCTGGGATTATGCCGTCGGCGACCTCTACAACCACTCTAACGAATTCTACGAGGCAGTACTGGAGGGCGGGTCGCCCATCACCAGCCTCTCAGGAACCGTCGAGAGCGACCACCTGACGGAGTTCACCGCCAGTGCCGGCCTGTACTTCAACCTGCCCCTAAGCCAACACTTCGCCCTGGGCAGCAAGCTCCTCTTAGGCCGCTCCTTCACCCAAGAGCTTGACATCGACGGACATGCCGAGGGCAACGTCAAGGACATCAAGTTCGGCGTTTACTTCGACAACGAGGGCATTGACCTCACTCAGAGCTACATCAACGAACCCACGCCGACTGGCCAGACTTACTCTGACGACTGGGACTACCTCACCATAGGCGCCGAGAGCGCCACGTCGTGGGGCACGGGGCTGTCGCTCACCTATCGCTACAAGTCGAACTTCTCGTGGAAGGTATTTGTCGACTACGACTACAGCAAGAAGAAGTTCACCATGACCTACGACCCCTACCACTACCTGAAGAAGGGACTCACCGAGGCGGCCTACGGCATTGTCGGGCTGTTCTCCGAGGCGTCGCCGCTGCTGGAGCCCGTCCAATACAAGAAGAAGAAGGAGATGAACTACGTCACCTTGGGCATGTCATTCTCAGTTAACTTCTAACGGCGCCACGGCATGAAACGACTCGTCACCATCGTCGCCATCCTGACAACGCTGGCATTCGCTGCCTGCCGCGACAACAAGCAGCAGCAGGCCAACCTGATGCTCGACCGGGCCAACCAACTGTTTGCCGAGCAGAAGTACGACCGCGCACTCATCGTCATCGACTCGCTGCGCGAGGTCTACCCCGGGGCCATCGACACCCGCAAGCGGGCACTCCGCCTGCAGCAGGACATTGAACTGAAACGGTCGCAAGAGGAGCTGGCCGTGGTCGACAGCGCCCTTGAGGCCGTCAAGCACGACTACGAATACCAGCGCCAGAAGGTAGAGAAAGACAAGCAGCAGCTGCGGGCCACGGCCGACGAGCTGACCATGCTGACCAAGACGCGCGTGCGGCGCGACTCGCTGCAGACGCGCTTCGACGTGCTCTGCGCCAAGATACGCTACATCCACAAAAAGCAGAAAGAACTGTAATCTTTTGGTTATTTCAATAGAATTGCGTAACTTTGCACCCTGAAATGGATAAGTTTGAACTGACGAACGCCGAATTTGAACAGGCCGTGGCCGAATGTCGCGCTCTCTTCGAGAAGAAACTGCACGACTACAGGGCCTCGTGGCGAATACTACGCCCGACCGCCCTCACCGACCAGCTGTTCATCAAGGCCAAGCGCATCAGGTCGCTCGAGGTGAAGAAGGTGAGCCGCGTGGGCGAAGGCATCAGGCCGGAGTTCATCGCACTCATTAACTACGGCATCGTCGGGCTGATTCAGCTGGAGCGCGGCTATGCCGACACCGTCGACATCAGCAACGACGAGGCCATGGCCCTCTACGACAAGCACGCCCACGAGGCCCTCGAGCTGATGAAGCGCAAGAACCACGACTACGACGAGGCGTGGCGATCGATGCGCGTCAGCTCGTACACCGACCTCATCCTGACCAAGATTGAGCGCATCAAGGAGATCGAGGACCTGAGCGGCGAGACGCTCGTCTCGGAAGGCATCGACGCCAACTACATGGACATCATCAACTACGCCGTCTTCGGGCTTATCAAACTGAGTGGGAAATGAAGAAACTGTGCGTCAACCTCTGCCGGCTCCTACTCGCCGTAACGTTTATCCTATCGGGATTCGTCAAGGCGGTCGACCCCTTAGGCACGCAGTATAAGATAAACGACTACCTCGAGGCCATGGGCCTGGGCGGACTGCCCGACTGGTCGATGCTCGCGGCGTCGGTACTTCTGTCAGCAGTGGAGTTCTGCCTCGGCATCTTCCTGCTGTTTGCGATTCGGCGGCGGCTGACGTCGCGACTCATCTTACTGATGATGGCGGTGATGACGCCGCTGACGCTCTGGCTGGCCATCGCCAACCCCATCCACGACTGCGGCTGCTTCGGCGACGCCGTGGTGCTGACCAACTGGCAGACGTTCTGGAAGAACATCGTGCTACTGGGCTGCGCCGTCGTCGTGGCCATGTGGCCGAAGGAGATGTTCCGATTCGTCAGCGAGTCGAACCAGTGGATTGTCATCAACTACTCGGCGCTGTTCATCCTCGCCATCTCGGCGTGGAGCCTCTACTACCTGCCCACCTTCGACTTCCGTCCCTACCATGTAGGCACCAACCTCCGCGAACAGTGGCAGCGAACGATGGACGGTGAGGACCTGCCCTATGCCGACTTCTTCATCGAGCAGCATAGCGACGGCGAGGACATCACCGAGGCCGTACTGGCCGATACGAGCTACGTGTTCCTATTAATATCGCCGCACCTGGAGCAGGCCGACGACTCGCGGCTCGACCTCATCAACGAGCTGTACGAGTATGCCCGCGACCACGACTATGGCTTCTACTGCCTGACGGCCAGCACACAGCAGAACATTGAGCGCTGGCACGACATAACGGGTGCCGAATACCCATTCTGCCAGACAGACGAGATCACGCTGAAGACCGTCATACGGAGCAATCCCGGACTGTTGCTGCTGAAGGATGGTACCATCATTCGAAAGTGGAGCCACAACGACCTGCCCGTCATCGACGAGACCGCTACCTCGAAGCCGCTGCAGCAGCAGCCCTTCGGTCAGTTGCCCGGCAACAGCGTGGCCCGCAAGATTACGCTGATACTGCTGTGGTTCGTGCTGCCCCTTGCCCTGCTCACGCTGGCCGACCGCACATGGATGTGGACCAAGTGGCTGCGCCGCAAGTCGCGCAAGTCCCAAAATGCCCAAAACGCCCAAGATGCCCAAGATGCCCATCAAGCCCAAGATGCCCATCAAGCCCAAGATGCCCATCAAGCCCAAGATGCCCATCAAGCCCATCAAGCCCATTAAAACAACCCAAATAAAAACAAAGAAAAAATGAGAAAGAAAATTGTTGCAGGAAACTGGAAGATGAACATGAATCTCCAGGAAGGTATTGCTCTCGCAAAGGAGCTGAACGAAACATTGAAGGCTGACAAGCCCAACTGCGGTGTGGTCATCTGCACACCGTTCATCCATCTGGCATCTATCGCACAGTTCCTCGACCAGGACATCATCGGCCTGGGTGCTGAGAACTGCGCCGACAAGGAGAAGGGTGCCTTCACCGGTGAGGTGAGCGCCGAGATGGTGAAGTCGACGGGTGCACAGTACGTCATCCTCGGCCACAGCGAGCGCCGCGAATACTACAATGAGACGCCCGAGATTCTGAAGGAGAAGGTCATCCTGGCTCAGAAGCAGGGTCTGAAGGTCATCTTCTGCATCGGCGAGAGCAAGGAGGAGCGCATTGCCGGTAAGCAGAACGAGGTGGTCAAGGCCGAGCTCGAGGGCAGCGTCTTCAACCTCAGCGAAGAGGACTTCCGCAAGATCGTCATCGCCTACGAGCCCATCTGGGCCATCGGCACCGGCCTCACCGCCACCGCCGAGCAGGCTGAGGAGATTCACGCCTACATCCGCTCAATCATTGCCGAGAAGTACGGCCAGGCCGTTGCCGACGACACCACCATCCTCTACGGAGGCTCATGCAAGGCCTCGAACGCCCCCGAACTGTTTGCAAAGCCCGACATCGACGGTGGCCTTATCGGTGGTGCCTCGCTGAAGGCTGCTGACTTCAAGGGTATCATCGACGCCTGGAAATAAGAAACCGACAAAGATGAGACGCTTAGTCACCATAGTAATGCTGTGCATTGGCTGTCTGACGACGGCCAATGCGCAGACATTTACCCAGCGCATACAGCAGAAGGGCCAGGCAGGTGAAGGAACGGTGACCGTCAGCCAGAGCAAGGAGATTGATGACCTTGTGAACGGCAAAGAGGCAGAGAAAGTGCCCGAGAAGAAGGCTGAGAAGAAGTCGGTTGACACGCTCGACACCAACAAGCCCGCCTCGGTGAAGGCACGCGAGGAGCTGGCCAAGATTCTGGAGCAGAGGGTCGACACGGCGGCCACCGAGGTCATCATCGACAGAAGCAAGAAGGTGATGCGCGGCGGCTACAAGATCAACGGCTACCGCGTGCAGGCCTTTGCCGGCGGCAACCAGCGCACCGACCGCCAGAAGGCTGAGCAGATAGGCAACACCATCAAGACCAACTTCCCCAACGAGCCTATCTACGTCCACTTCTACTCGCCCCGCTGGATATGCCGCGTGGGAAACTACCGCACCTACGAGGAAGCGCGCCAGATGCTGAACGCCATACGCAAGCTGGGCATCAGCGGTGCCTCCATTGTGAAAGGAAAAATTACCGTCAGTAATCTATGAACCCAGAAACAGAATACCGCGAGGGACTTGAAGAACTCGCATCGCACTACAAGCAGATTATCACCCTGCTCGGCGAAGACACCGAGCGCGACGGACTGCTGAAAACGCCCATGCGCGTGGCGAAGGCCATGCAGGTGCTGACGCGCGGCTACACGATGGATGCCCGCAAGGTGCTGACCGACGCGCTCTTCAAGGAGGACTACAACCACATGGTCATTGTCAAGGACATTGACTTCTTCTCGCTCTGCGAGCACCACATGCTGCCCTTCTACGGCAAGGTTCACGTGGCCTACATCCCCAACGGCTACATCACGGGACTGTCGAAGATTGCCCGCGTGGTCGACATCTTCAGTCACCGCCTGCAGGTGCAGGAGCGCATGACGATGCAGATACGCGAGTGTATCGACGAGACGCTGCACCCCCTCGGCGTTATGGTGGTGGTCGAGGCCAAGCACATGTGCATGCAGATGCGTGGCGTCGAGAAGCAGAACAGCATCACCACCACCAGCGAATTCAGCGGCGCCTTCAACCAAGCAAAAACGCGTCAGGAGTTCATGAACCTGATTTCGCACACAAGCCTGTAAAGGGCTGAAAGCCAATAACACCGACAAACTTATGAACAGACTACTACTAACCATCATGGCCGTATTGGCCTTCACCGCCAGCTGGGCCGACGACAAAGTGGACAGCCCAACCGAGGGTGTTATCACCAGCGATTTTGTCACCGAGGAGAGCATGAAGCATGACCTGCTACAGATGCTGGCAAACTTCGCTGTCTATATGAAGAAAGACTTCCAGGACTGCGTTGCTCCCAACAGCGTGGGCGAAGCCTGCGGTTGTTTCAAGGGCGAGAATACGATGGCCAACGACGAACGTGGAGTGCGCCCCAACGCCGACCTCTCGATGATATGCGCCTTCCTTGTAAAATATGGTAAGAAAGTTGTGACGCTGCCTTCCGGAGTAACTTGGGACGATTTGGAGGCGATGGCCAAGAAGAGCCTCGTATTCGCCTACTCCACCCACAAGGCTAACAAGCTGAAGGTGTGTGCAGGTAACACATACTGGGGGTCTGTCAGTACAAAAGACTACGTCTGGGAAAGCTCGCTCTGGGCTATGTCCGTCGCCTACAGCGCCTTCTTCCAGTGGGACAAGCTCAGCAAGACACAACGAGGCTACATCTACGAACTGCTGAAGGCCGAGTGCAACTATGAGCTCAACCGCAACATTCCCACGGGCTATGCTGGCGACACCAAGGCCGAGGAGAACGGCTGGGAGGCCGACATCCTGGCTGCTACCCTGGGACTCTTCCCCAACGACGAGCTGGCTCCGAGATGGTTCCAGCGCCTGCGCGAGTTTGCCATCAACAGCTATTCGCAGAAGGACGACGCTACGGACAACACCATCATCGACCCCGACTACGACCAGAAAACCGTTAAAGACCTCTATAAAGGCCAGAACCTCTACGACGACTATACGCTACAGAACCATAACTACTTCCACACCTCCTACCAGAACGTGGTCATCCAGGAACTGGGCGAAGCCGCCCTGGCACTGAAGCTCTTCCAGCAGGGACTCTACGGCGTGGAGAAATGGAAAACCAACGCCCTGATGCACAACAACCAGAAGGTGATGGAGGAAGTTCTCTACTGGCTCGCACTCGCCGACGGCGAACTGGCCATGCCCAACGGCAACGACTGGAGTCTGTTCCTCTACGACCAGATTACCTCCTACTCCACCAACGCCTGCTTCCTGCGCGACAAGCGTGCGCTGTTGCTCGAGAACCTGGCCTACAAGATGATCAAGGCCCGCCAGACAACCACCACCGATGGCTCATGGCTGTTGCGCCCCGACGTGGGTGCCCGCCGCATGGGCGTCGAGGCTCACCGCGTCATGATGACGTGGCTCATGCACGAGATACTCTCCACCGCCGACCTCACCCCCACCCCCTGGGACGACTTCAACCGCGAATACAGCGCTGCGAAGGTTCTGCCTTCGCAGAACATCGTCCGCGCCGCCACCGACAGCCGCTTCACCTGCTTCTCGTGGAGCACGGGCCTGAAGAGCTACACCGGCTACATAGCCGCCAACAACGTTGACAAGAACAAGATCATCGTCCCCTTCCGCGCCAATAACACGGGCAACTTCCTCGGCTGGTATGAAGTTAGCGGCAAAAAGACCAACGCTACGCCCGTCGTCAGCGGCATCTACAACCTGCAGGGCAACGCCTACACCATGAACGGCGAGCTGAACACCAACGACGCCACGCTCAACAACCGCTTCGTCATCTACTCTACACCGGGCAACGCCGTTGTATATTTAGATTATGTACGCGCGAATGCTGACGCTACCATCACCGCCGAGAAGGGCGGACTGATGGCTATCAGCGTCGACGAACTGACCAAGACAGAGCGCACGCTCTACAACGCTGACGGCCAAAAGCAGGCAGACGGCACGAACCAGACCACGATGAACGGCCCTTGGGTGAACATCGACGACGCCCTCGGCATCGTCAATCTTGACAAGAACAAGCAGATAGCTTTCGACGAGAAGGCCAACAACAACTCGATTATGACGGCCAAGCTTTATACGTCATACAGCACCAAGAGCCGTCCCGTCCAAAAGGGCAGCATCGTTGACCGCCGCGCCATCGTCTACTACTCGAACATTGACGCTGAAGGAACAAAAAATCTCTCAATGCTCAATACCCAGCTCGAAACGCAAGAAGGCTGGAACGGTGCCATCGTCTTCGACCCCGACCAGACGGGTTATCTGCTGCTCTCGAACTTCGCCAGCGACCAGAAATGCCAGATTACCGGAGTCACGACTCAGTTGGGACATCCGGTCTTTACGGCTGCCACGACCATCAGCTCTAAAGGCTCGTCGGCAATATTCGGCGTCGAAGAGAACCATTCGGTGGCCAATACGCTGCGCTTCTTCATCAAGGGCGGCGGTTTGCAGGCTGTGCAGGCTTTGGAAGAACCGACGGTCATCTACCTGCTGAACCTTGAGAAAGGCAACAACAAACTGACCGTCAATGCAGTAGACAACGGAAAACAGCTATCTAAGGACGTGACTCTCAGTACGAAGGTGCTGAAGGTCTCGATTGTGGGAGGCGAGCTTCTGGTCGAGGAAGCCAACGGGTTTCCCGACTCAGCTGAATCCCCGCAGACGAAAGGCTACAGGGACGTCACGTCGGCCTATCTGAAGAATGCCAACTTCGAGGAAGACAAGACCTACGGCGAGGTAAATCCCAACGGTCTGACCATAGAAAGCGTCACTTACAAACCCTGCTATGAGAACACCGTCAGCCCCATCAACTCGAAATGGCCCAACATTCTGCCCGTCACCGGCTGGACGCCAGCCAACGGACTGAGCGACGGCTCCAACTATTGCCGCATGTACTCCATGCCCTACAGCTCTGACATATACTGCGTAAGTCCTTCTAAAGTCGGCAACTATGCCGCGCGCTGTTCTAAGCCACTCATCGACGACGGCTGCGGCGACCGCGTGCTCACCGTTCTCAACTCTTGGGACATGGGTAGTAACACCATCACGCAGGGAGTCTCTTTGTATCCCGGCAAATACCGTCTGATGCTGGACATGCGCTATGAATGCCCCAACCAGATATCGAACGACGGAGAAGTCATCGTAACAACCGGAAACAACTTTAACACCTCGCTGACGGGCGTGAAGACCAAGGCTGGTAACGATTTCCGCTACCCCTCAGAGCCTAATGCATGGCAGCAGCTGTGCTACGACCTCAACATGGGCAGCAAGGAGACGGTGACCGTTTCTCTCGGCTTCAGCACCTCAGCCAAACAGGGTGCTGCCAACAACACGCTGCTCTATATCGACAACCTTCGGCTGTATGTCCTCAACGGCGATGCCGACGGTAACGGACGGGTTGACGGCAAAGACCTCGACACGCTTGTCAACCATATCATCGACCCCAAGGCGGCGCTGTCCAATCCCGACGCTGCTGACCTCAACGGCGACAGCCTGATTGACATCGCCGACGTAGCTTCACTCATCTCCATACTCCAGCAAGCCCTATGAAGAGGACTGCACTATTGACCGTTGCCCTGCTCCTGCTGGCCCTTGCCGCCAAGGCGCAGTACACGAGGAAGACCGACCTGCCCACCGTCTACATCGAGACGTTCGACGGGCGGAGCATCACGAGCAAGGACGTCTACAAGTACTGCCGCCTGCACTACGTCGACGAGGATGACCAGCTGACCAGCTACGACTCCGTCTCCATACGCGGTCGCGGCAACTCCACCTGGGGCCTGCCGAAAAAGCCCTACAAGATAAAGTTCCTGGAGAAGGAGAAGTTTCTGGGCAAGGGCTACGCTAAGGCCAAGAAGTGGACGCTGCTGGCCAACGCCGGCGACAAGACGATGATGCGCAACGCCGTCACCTCGGCCTTGGGAGCCTTCACGTCGCTCAAGTTCAACCCCGCCGCCAAGTTCGTCGACCTGGTGCTCAACAACGCCTATCAGGGCACCTACCAGATCAGCGACCAAATCGACGTGAGGCCCCACCGCGTGAACATCACCGAGCAGGAGTACCCTCTGGGCGAGGACGATGACATCACGGGCGGCTACCTGCTCGAAGTCGACGGCTTCAAGGACGGCAACTACTTCAACACCCAGCGCTATCGGGCTCCTGTGCGCATCCACTATCCTGACGAGGATGAGATTGACGTCAGACAGAGAAACTACATCCGAAACTACGTCAACGACTTTGACGCGCGGCTGGCCGATGCCAACTTCGCCGACCCCGAGGAAGGATACCGGGCAATGGTCGATACGACGTCGCTCATCGACTGGTATATCTGCACTGAGGTCAGCGCCAACATCGACGGCTTCTTCTCTACCTATTTCTATAAGGACCAAGCCGACCCCAAACTCTACTGGGGCCCGCTCTGGGACTACGACATCGCCTACAACAACGACCAGCGCGTCAGGTCGGAACACTGGCTCAACAGCACCGACCAGTCGATGATGGCCGACATTGCCTACAGCGGCTCAAAGGACTGGGTCAACCGCATGTGGGAAGACCCCTGGTTCCAACGCGCCGTCTACCGCCGCTATACGGAGTTGACAGGCCGTGGTCTCGTCGACCACATGCAGCAATACATCGACAGCCTGCATGTGCTGCTCAGCCAGTCGCAGGAACTGAACTACCAGAAGTGGGGCATCAGCACCAAGGTGTACCATGAGATGGTGCTCTACTCGTCGTACGACCAGTACGTCTACGACCTGAAGTCATTCATCGACAGCCACTGCGACTACCTGCTCCAGGCCTTTGCCGGGCGCCGTCCGCCTGAGCCGTTCTCAGCCGGCAACTTCTACTACAGATTGGTCAACGCTGGAACGGGCAAGGCCATCGACGGCGACGCCACGCAAAATGCCCCCTACGGGAATGAAAGTGTCGACTGGATACTCGTCAGGCATGACGACTACTACCAGTTCATCAACCGCAGTACGGGCATGGCACTCAACGACCCCACCGTCGGCGAAGTGGGACCGACCACCAATGTGGGCACGAAGCTGAACACGGCTCCTCCCGACCCTACTGACAGTCGCCAACTGTGGATGCTTGTGGCCCAAGGCAACAGCGGGTTCCATAACCTCGTCAACGTCTACACCCAGCATGTGGCCAACCTGCAGGGAGGCAGTCAGACCGACGGAGTGCCCATACTGAGCTACACCAACGACTCGCGCAACGGCCAGAGCAAGAACCGCCTGTGGCTTATCGTCGAGGGCGAACCGCTGCCTGCCGACGTAAGTGCCATCACGGCTACCGAGCCCGCCGAATATGCACTGGCCTACAATCCAGCGACTCGCCGGCTGCACTTCGGCTCAGCCACCCCCGAGGTTCTGAACTTCACCGTCAGCATCACCACCCTTGGCGGCGTCAATGTCGCTACGTTCACGGCTGCCGACGGCTACACCCTCACGACCGCCCCCTCTGGCGTCTACATCGTCAGTTGGACTGTCGGCGGCAAGCATCGCTCTACAAAGCTCGTCATCCGCTAAGCGGAAACGTTTACGATGGAAAAACAGCCGCAGCTGTTGCTGCGGTTTGTTTTTTTCTGTACTTTTGCAACAAATATCAAAACTAATAAAGCTACTATGACTAAAAAGTTACTGTTCTCGTGTGTGTGTTTCCTGCTTTGTGCCATGACAGCCAAGGCCGCAGCCGTCAGCATTACCGGCCAGGGCGGCTGGTTTGAGAGTGCCTACGTGACGTGGCAGAAGACTGCCGGACTGGCGTACAAAGTCTATGTCAGTCCCGCCAACGCCAATACGTGGACCAAGCTCGACGACGAACTGGTGCGCGAATACCCGGCATACGGCCGCGCCGATGCCCTTGGTCTGAAGGCCGGCTCCTACAAGTTCAAAGTGGTGCCCGTCAACGGCGACAGCGAGGTGACTGCCGACGCTGCCGTCTCATCAGCAGTGGAGGTCAAGGCCCACGACCGCTCGGGATTTGCTCACGTCGGCATGTCGGGCGGCATCGGAGCCTACAAGAATGATGGCACGCTGAAGCAGGGCGCAAAGGTGCTCTACGTCTGGGCCGACAATGCCAAGACTATCACCCACAACGTCATCACCAGCAGCAGTGGAGCCGTCACCACAGGTAAAGGCCTACAGGACATCATCACACTCTACCAGAAGGGCTACGACACCACGCCGCTTGCCATCCGCATCATCGGCACCATCAAGGCCGACGATATGGACCGCTTCGATTCCTCTGCAGAGGGACTGCAGGTAAAGGGTAAGGGAGCCTACGGCGAAATGCCCATCACCATCGAGGGCGTCGGCAACGATGCCGCCATCTGGGGCTTCGGCATCCTCGTCCACGGATGCAAGGACACGGAGTTCCGCAACTTCGCCATCATGCTCTGTATGGACGATGTTCTGTCGTTGGATACCGACAACTCCAATGTTTGGATTCACAACATGGACTTCTTCTACGGCAAAACGGGCAGCGACGCCGACCAGGCCAAAGGCGACGGTACTGTGGACATCAAGAAACGCTCGAAAAACATCACTGTCTCTTACAACCACTTCATCGACTGCGGCAAGAGCAGTCTTGCCGGCATGAAGAGCGAGACCACCGACTACTGGATGACCTACCACCACAACTGGTTCGATCACAGCGACTCGCGCCACCCACGCATCCGTACCGCCTTTTATCACGTCTATAACAACTACTTCGACGGTGTGTCGAAATATGGCGTAGGCGTTACGATGGGCGGTTCGGCTTTCGTCGAGAACAACTACTTCCGCAATACGAAATACCCGATGCTCAGCTCCAAACAGGGTACCGACGCTGAGGGCGACGGCACGTTCTCAGGCGAGAACGGCGGCGTCATCAAGGCATATAACAACAAGATTGACAATCCGCGCAAGCTGCAGTACTGGAGCAGTGCCGTGCAGTCGACTGGCGTCTGGGATGCTGTGCTGGTCAACAGTCGCGATGCTTCTGTCACAGCTATGGCCTACACCGGCGGCACTGCTTACAACGCCGCTGCCGACGAGGCCGCCCGCACCACCTATATAGAGAACAAAATTGATGCGCCCGAGCAGGTGAAGTCTATCGTCAAAGGCGACCTTGGCGCAGGCCGTATGCAGCACGGTGATTTCCACTGGGCGTTCAACAACTCGCTGCAGGATGCCAACTACGACGTCATAAGCGAGCTAAAGAACGCACTGCAGAGCTATAAGTCGACACTCGTGGGTTTCTTCGGCCAGGCCATCAGCAATGGCGGCGCCACGGCAACCGTTGACAGCGGCGACGGCAAGGGCATGAGCGAGGAAGCGAACGATGCCTACGTGCCCTCTTGGGGCAGTGGCGGTGGCAGTGGCACCATCACCGCCGGTGAGTATGTCATCGGTTCGTCGAAGGAGTTCTTCTGGTTCAACGAAGCTAACCAGACTGCCTATAATGCCTATATCGCCGACGGCACGTTCACGACAAACGGAGAATTCCAGCCAAAGCGTGTGGTTGCCAAGAGCGATAACACGTCGTGTTCCGACTACATCGGTGCCATCCGCCTGGACCAAAACGAATACCTGACCGTCCATTATGCTGACGGCATCGGCGCGGCCTATTTCTATGTCTCAAGCACCGGTTCGCAGAATTGGAAAATGGAGACCTCGAACGACGGCACCACGTGGACAACCACAGGAACTGCAACGGGCAACTCAGGCGCCCACCCTGCCTGCAACATCATGCCGCAAGAGCCGGTGAAATATGTGCGTATCACCAATACCAATTCCGGCACTCGAGATTTGCAGGGCGTAAAGATTGCCAAGCCAGGCGAGGGCAACTCTGACGTCGACCCCGGCGACGACAACGATGAGGAGACACTGAGCAGCGAAGCATCGGCTGAGTTCCTGCTCGGCGGCGACGACATCACAATGTCGGGCTATGCCTATACGCTGAACGTGGCCTACGATGCTGCCGACGCCGCAGGCTACACCGTCACTGTAACTCCCGCCGAGGGTGCTACCGTGGCCGCCGTGACAGGAGCTTCCGGCTCTGATGGCAACTACACCATCGCAGCCCCCGCCCCTGGCCAGACTGCCACCGCCACCTTCCGCATCCTGGCAGAAAACAAGGCCAACACGCGCAGCTATACCATTAACATTGTCAAGGCAGCAGACTCGAATGCCGACCCTGGCAACGAAGATGACAATGATTCCGAGATTCTGTATTTCGATGGCGGGAAACTAAGCAACACAACCTTCTATCAGCCTTCGCCTGCACAATTACAATTCAAGACTAAGTATGGCTCCGAAACATACAAGGGTATTACGAGTGGAGTATCTTGGGAGCCGAAGGACGGGGAAATAATAACGTTTACCACGACAAAAGCTGCTACACTGAAGATTGTTTATGGCGAGAACAAGAACAAAGACATCAAACTGGACGGAGAAAAAACGACAAAAACAGAGATTGCCATTTCAGCAGGAACACACAAACTCGAAAAAGCAAGTGCTTCAGTGGAGATCTTCTTCATCGACGTCATATACGCTGACGACGTACTCCGCGGCGATGCCGACGGCAACGGCAAGGTAGAACCGGCCGACATTCTCGCCTTAGCCAACCATCTGATTGGCAAGACCCCCGCCCAATTCAACGCCAAGGCTGCCGACGTCAACAAGGACGGCAAGGTTGATATCACTGATCTTGTAGCACTCATCAAGAAGTTAATCCCGTAACAGATTTGCTTATGCCCACGACAGCCCGCGTGTTCCAGATATTCAAGGAACTGAACCAGATTCCCCGTCCTTCGCACCACGAAGAACAGGTGGCCGACTATCTCTGCCAGTTTGCAGAGCGTCTGCATTTAGACTACAAGCGCGATGCCGAGAACTGCGTCGTCATCAGCAAACCGGCCACGCCAGGCCACGAGGGGGCTGAGCCCATCGTGCTGCTGAACCACATGGATATGGTCTGCGTGGGCATGAGCGACCCACTCCACGCTCCCATCGAGGCGTATGTGGAGAACGGGTGGATGAAGGCTCGCGGCACCTCGTTAGGTGCCGACAATGGCATCGGACTCTCTATGGCGCTCGCCGTGCTCGAAAGCAGCGACATCGTACATGGCCCGCTGGAGGTGATGACCACCACCAACGAGGAAGACGGCATGTCGGGAGCCTCACAACTGAGCAAAGACTTCCTGCGGGGCCGCAAGGTCATCAACCTCGACTCCGAGGACTACGACACCATCACCACGGGAGCCGCCGGTGCCTGTCTGCAGTTCCACCGCATCCCGCTGGAACGAGTCGCCCCTCCGTCTATCGGGGAGCGCTCCTGGTACGCTATTCGCTTTGAGGGCGGACTGGGCGGTCACTCCGGCGTCGACATCAACAAAGGCCGTTGCAGCGCCGTGGTGGCGGCACGCACCATCTTAGACGCTATCCGCAAAGAGCACGACCTCGACATCGCGTCTATTAAAATAGGTGAAGCCAACGCATCGATCGCCTCAACTGCTGAAATCGTAGTCAGCTCGGCTTCCGACGCGACTGAGTTCATGCAGCAACAGGAGAGGTCGATAAACGATTGGCTGCATGAGACGTTTGGTAACAGCGACCCCCGCATGCATTGTACCATCTCCGAATCCGAACCGCAAGCCATGGTCATCAGCCGCAAGACTATTGAAGCGTTGATGACGTGCCTGCAACAGATTCCGCAGGGAGTCGTGAAGATGAGCGACGTGATGAAGGACACCGTGGAGACCTCGAACAACATTGGTCGCATCCTGACCGAAGAAGACCACATCTTCGTGTCTACCCACACGCGCAGCTTCATCGACAGCGAGATGGACAAGCTCAGTCGCGCCATCGCGAAGGTTTTCGCAGCCAACGGTGCCACCAGCGAGACCATTATGTCGGCTCCCGCCTGGCAGGAGGATCAGGAGTCCGGCTTCCTGCGTCTCACCTCCGACACGTTCAACGACGTCTTAGGCTGGCGCCCCCGCATGGTCGCCATGCACTTTGTGCTCGAAGCCGGTTTCTTCGTGCAGCACTATCCCGGCATCCAGATGGCGAGCATCGGCCCACGCATCGTTGAGCCCCACTCTACCAGTGAGCGCGTGGAGCTCTCAACCGTCGAGGACATCTGGCGCGTACTCATCGAGCTGCTCCGCCGTCTGGCGTAGTCTTTGGCGTTTGCTGTTCTTCTTCCACTACCAGTCCGGTCATGCTGACCGTCTTCGACTGGTAGTTCTCTTTGGCCACGATGTTCACGGTGTTGCCCTCGAAGCGTAGCTTCAGCAGCACGGCCCCCATCCAGTTCACGAAGTGGAGCTTCACCTGCAGCTCGTCGCCCTGCCAGGCATAGCAGGCCCCTGCAAGGAAGGGCGGACTGATGGTGCTGAACTGGTTGCGCACGGCGTAGCGTGCATTGAGCGGGTAGAGAGGAACCGACGAGGTGGCCCACGCCTGGTGCCCCATCACCACCTGTCCCTTGCGTCCTGCGGTGTCGGTAATCTCCATGATGTCGTCGGCCACGAAGCGCAGGGCCGACCATCCCAGTGGGTTCTTTCCGAGACTGATGGTCTTGCCAAGATAGTCAGCCAGCACCTTGCTGGTCAGTTCGCCCTCAAGCAGCGGCAGCGACCATTCCCTCTGCTGCAGTTGGCGGTAAGCCTCCGACGCGGGCAGTGCCACGTCCTGCATCCCTTTGAAGAGCGTATTCCAGATATACTCGCGCTGGCGCAAGCCGTCGTTGAGGTTGCACTGGTTGATGACCACGACCACGTCCTTGTCGGGAATGATGACGATGTACTGTCCGTAAGCGCCATCGGCACGAACAGTCCCGGGGTGGCCTTGGCACATCCACATCTGATAGCCGTAGCCGTCGCTCTTGTCGCGTGCCACCTGCTGCTTCATCATCTCGCCGACCCACTGGGCGGGAATCAGCTGCCTGCCGTTCCACTGGCCGCGCTGCAGCAGCAGCTGCCCGAACTTCGCCAGCGACTCGCCCTGGATGTACAATCCCCACCCTCCGGTGTTGATGCCCTCAGGGCTCTGTTCCCACCTGACCTCCCGAATGTTGAGATACTTGAACACCTTCTCTGCGAGATAGTCCAGCAGCGTCATGCCCGTCACCTGCTGCACGATGGCCGACAGCAGATAGGTGTCGATAGAGTCATACTGAAACCGCCTGCCCGGCGCGGCGTTCATGGGGTGTGCCAGATAGTCCTTAATCCACTGTGTGCTGGCGTTGCGCATCTTCGTGTCGACGACAAAGCCCGACTGCATCGTGAGCAGGTCGCGGACGGTGATGCTGTTCAGCCGCCAGCTCACCACCTTCGGCAGCTGCTTGGGGAAGAAACTCACCAGTCGGTCGTCGAGGCGCAGCCGTTTCTCGCCGATGGCAATACCGACGGCGGCGGCCACAAACGTCTTCGAGCACGAGAACTGCGTATGTTGATACTCCGGGCGGAAGGGGACCGGGAACAGCTCGCCAACCACTTTCCCATGCCGCATCACGATGGTACTGTGAATCTCGCAGCGGGGATAGGCCAGCAGCGAGTCGAAGAAGGCGGCAACCTGCTCCGACCGTATGCCCACGGCTTCGGGCGACGTACGGGGCAGGTCGTTGACCTGTGCGCCGACGTCCATCCACCCCATCAGGGCCACGACAATCGTTATCAATACATATCTCTTCATTCCGTTTAAAAAATTGGGGTCGGTTCCGGTGATCCACTCTTCAACGTTTGGCATTTATCCTATATACTACCCCATATGCGACACCTGTGACACGAGCTATCTGCCTGACACTGGCTCCATAATTGCACAAGTCTTTAAGAATTCTATTTCGCTCTGGCTTCGGTAGCGTAGAGATGTCTTGCGATGTTAGCAAGCCTGTCATCTCAACAATATACGATTTCAACTCATCGTCCGTGATAACAGAATTTGTTTTAGAATCGACATCGAGAATAAAATCCTCATTCACAGGCATTGTAACCCACTCATACACGTTCTCCGCATTAAGCCGTTTCAGTACCGAATAAATATCACAAATCACTGGGTGTCCCGACTGCCCTTCATATTCCGGCCAACTGCTCCACTGATAGTCACGAACCTCCTTAACAAGACCAGACTTCACAGGATTCTGGTGAATATAACGAAGCAGTGTCATAAAATACTCGATCGAATTGACTGCCTCGCTACGAAAACGGTCTTCAAACAAAGGTCCCTTCCGCTCGTACTTACCATTATAATAGCGGACATAAGAAACGCCAATCCGTTTCATTATCTCACTGATATTCTCTTCACGCTCACGAATTAGGAGATGAACGTGATTGTTCATCAGGCAGTATGCATATATCGTACATAACGGTGGAAGTACCCCTCCACCCTCATCATGTCTGCACACCAAGTGCTCAAGAATACGCATAAACAAAAAATAGTCATCAGGGCACTCAAAAATGTCCTGACGGTTAATACCACGAAGCATTACATGATATATTCCTGTTCCACTATGTTCGCGAAGACGACGAGGCATTATACCATTTTTACAGATTCATTGTGCAAAAGTACAAAAAAGAAAGGAATTCACAAAAGAAATGACGCAAAAAGTGAATCAACCGGAACCGACCCCAATTTCTTTTTTGAGGAATACGGTCAGATTCGTTGTGCGTTGAACATAATAAGTAAGAACAAGGCAAAAGAGGTCGGCCAATTCGATATGTTAATTGGTGCAACTGCCCTCCATTATGGATTGACGGTTGTTACCGACAACATAAAGGACTTCAGCTTAATGCCTGGAGTAAAGTGTGTAAACTGGGTGGAACGCGAATAAGCGTCCTATTCTCATACAAATAACGTTCAAACCGCCTCGTCTGTTGGTAAAGCGAGACGGTTTGAACACAATAATTCCAGAAATAGACTTAATAGCTCCAAAACCCTATTTCAGGGATACAAAAGTCATTCCACTTGGCATCACGACGCAAACCGTCATTAGAAATTATCAATTGTATCTTTGTTACATAGCACATTCGGATCTATCCTCAGTGTCTGTTTTTCTGACGTATCCTTTTTAACCCATTTCTTTGTTCTTTATACCATATTTGTTTCTCCTGCTAATTGGTTTCTTGATATGTTTTAGCTTTGCCATTACGGGTAATTTCAACTTCAAGATTCTCATGGCCATCTCCACACGAATAGCTGACAACATAGCCGTCTTCCGAGTTCTCATTGGTGCTTCCAGAGAAAGTATAAGATTGGTACCTTCCCATCATTCCATCTTCCTTTTGAATTGCAGTACCCATATATTGCTCACGCATAAAATTGTAGTTCTCTTCACCAACGAGACGAATGAGTCTCTTTCTCCATACTGGATCTTCGATATTATCGTTTCCTTCCTCCAACAGTTCGCCTAACCAAACATCTTCATCGTCTTCCTCAGAGGTTATGTCCTCTGATTCAACTTCATCTGTCCCATCATTTTCTATAGAATTATAATCGTCAGTTACCTTTTCTACTTTATTGTCCACTGGTGCAGGTACCTTATCCCCCCATGCACCTGGGTTTAACGCAAGACCCAGGATGATTGCTGCAGTTAAGACAAGAGAAGTTATGCCATCGGTTTTTCCAAACTCTACCAGCTGCGGACCGTCGGGTTCTAACCCATCTACACGGATGTCTTCATCTTCCGTGCGCCTGCATATCCAAAACAGAATCAAAGGCGATGCAAAGACAAGTAGCACCCACGCAATAGTGTTTGGCGCGGAGTCGGCATCCCTTAACCGTCGTGTGGCAGTAGCATACAGAGGTATAATGGATCCCAAAGTATATATTCCAAAGATTCCTGTTGCTAGTATCTGATAGGCAGCAGGCGTGTCATCTGTCATTGCAGCGGCAAACACCAAAAACAGTCCAAAGAATATGGCAGCCCATACCAATAGCCCCACAAAATAGTGCTTTCGATTCAGTCTTGCATTGAAAACAGCATAGTTCCTGAGATACGGCTCCACAATATAGTAGTCGAAGAATTTTCGTGTGCCGTCGTCTTTTCTTTCTGCCTTCTTTGGATTCGGGGATTCGGGGGCAGGACAGCATGGCTTTGTCAGCTTCTCATGACAATGCGGACAGATCTCCGTTCCTTCCTCTATCATTTCACTACAGATGGGGCAGGGAATCATTTGCTTAGTATTATCCTCCGCCTTTTCTTCTGTCAGCCACTCACCACAATACTTACACTTCTTGGCTACAGCCAAAATCTCTTCGCCACAATACGGGCATTTCTTTGTTTCTTGTTCCATAAACTAATATCAATTATGATTAATCTTCTGATACATCGCTGAGCCACTGCCTTGAACTAAGATTTACGCCAAGTGACCCCAGCCCAACAAATATTGCTATCACCCATCCAGCTTCCGAACTGAAGAAATGCTCTCCAAGCAAATAGCCGATATAGGCATACAAGAGTGAGAGAATGACGCATACCACTTGTCCGATGTAGGGAATGAGCATTAATATGCTTAGTCCTATGAACACGCCGCCACCTACCCACCAAGACTTGCAGGCAAATCCCATAATAATGGCAATGATGAATATCTGTACCGGCAATGCATCTGAGTTCTCTTTGTTCCAGTCTGCCTGGGTATTGGCAATCCTCACATCATCTCTCAACGACGAAACTTTTCCTTTGTGTTCCGTTTTGCTTACGTTTACTTTAGGTCGGTTTACTCTTCCCCCGTTTGGCTTTTTTCTGTCTATCAGCCACTCTCCGCAGTGCTTGCACTTCTTGGCTGTAGCCATTATTTCTTCGCCGCAGTATGGGCATTTCTTTGTCTCTTGTTCCATAAATAACCTTTTTTTGTCGTTGTACTAATTGAAGACGTGAAGTATGGCTTTTATTAGAAATCTTGCGTTCAAGTCGTGCATATCAACTGCTAGAGGATGCTTGCTGTCATATTCGTACAATGGCGATATCCAATAAATCTCATCGTATTTAGTGGCAATCTTAGAGACCGAATCACATGTGGTTCCCTTGCTCCTTGAAGTGCATACGATTACTTCGCAATCATCATTGGCCAACTGTTCTAAGTAGCCGGACTGAGCGGAGCCTGGGTCTCCAAGGCTCAGGATACCTACTTTGTGAGTTCGGAAAATGTACTCTTTGCAGATATCAGCTTCATCGAGAAGAACTTTCACAAGTCTTGCACCACAAGAATGCAATATCTCATCGAATAGCCTAATAGTACTGGTTTTCCCTGAATTAGCGGGAGCATAAAGACACAGAATAGTTTTCTTCATATTCATATAGTTTTAGATGTTTGACAAAACCTACCCATACAAAAAGAGCGAGAACCTACTTCTGACCAATCTGTCTGCGTAGGTTCTAGCACGACCCCAATCATCAAATTAGCTGAAGTGGTCCACGCCCTATGTAGGGACGTGAACGTATCACTTCGCCGTTTTCTTTGAATGATTGGATAAATGTGCTAGATTTACGCAAATCAAATCAACAGCGTGACGTTCAAATCACTTTGTCTTGCCCTCAATGTCTTGTGTCGCTCGTCGGCGGAATAGTCCTCTTAAGAGTTTCACGCTGCAAATCTACGAAAAAGATTTCATACACGCAAGCATTTTAGGCAAAAAGTAACGTGGGCCACCCGCTTTATTTTCATTTTTCTCTACATTCTACATCATTGATCCTCCTTTCTACTTTTCACTGCAAACGAGCATAATGAACAGTATTTCTCATAAATCGTCGTCAATGCCAAGGCACAGGTTTACTTTTTTTGTTGTAAAGTGTCAAAATCGAAAGATTGAAAGAATGGGAATGAGTACATATACTATAGAATTTTCACGTCAAAGGGTGACACGCTGACACAACCCCGATGTACAAAGGGCTTGCAGCGTTTTGAAGGGTGACACACGCCGACACAAGGGTGACACGCTGTCAGTCGTCCTTTTAAGCCCGACTTACCCGGACGACGGAAGGCTTCTGTAAGGCGAAAGGCGGCGGTTTCGGGCTGAATTCTCTCGAGAATTTGGGCGTTAGGCGCCGCCTAACGGGTCATAAGCCGGCACTTAACGCCCAAATTCTCGAGAGAATTCAGCAGTAAATGGCACGTTTTTTGCTGGTAAGAAGGTGTTACTAACCAAGTAAGGACGTATGAAAGACATAAGTAAGGTATTGATGAAGTATCTCTACCGCCGTGAGTGGAAGGAGAAGTACGTGACACTCAGCCAGATAGCCGAGTGGACGAAGAGTGGTAAATATCGTAGCCGCGTGGACGCTGCCAGGGGGTTCAGGGAGATTTCCGTCGACGGCGGAATGGTCTGCGGGCCGATGGCGGCAGAGGAACTGCCGAAAGTGATGCCTGCCAACGGGGCGGGGCCCAGTTATACGGGCCTCGTGCTACTGTCGTTCCGCGTTGACGAGGGCGTTGAGACGTTGGAGCGGCTGCGCCGGACGGTGAACCTGTGGGAGCAGACGGTGCTGTCGTTCATTGGGGCCGAGGGGCGGTCGCTTGAGGTGATTGTGGCCTATCGGCTGACTGGTGGCGGGCTGCCTGCAGCAGAGCCGCAAGTAGCTCTGTTCCAGCAGTATGCGTATAAGCGGGCGGCGGAGTTTGCGCTGGCATCGACGGGCTTCAAGCCTGTCGAGGTGGCGCACGACGGCTCTGAGTCGTTCCGCATCTCCTGCGACGAGCAGGTGTACTACCATCCGGAGGCCAGGCCGATAGAGATGGTGCAGCCCAGGGAGCCGCTGACGGACGAGTCGGCCCAGATGGTCGGGAAGCCGGCCGAGGTGAAACTCGATACGGAGGTGCTGCCTGGCTACACGCGCCGCGAGATGGACGCCACGAAGTTCAACTTCATCTGCCGCGAACTGGCCAACGGCAGGGAGATGGACGAGGACGAGTATCTGATGACGTTAGCTGCGGAGTGCCGCAAGGCGGGCATCGACAAGGAACTGGCCATCAAGGATACCATCGCGATGGGGCTGTTCTTCAAGAAGGACATCCTAGTGCGCTCGGCGTTCAATGCGGCCTACGAGAAGCACCCTTTAGGGCGGAAGAACCCTGTGGAGCGGTCGCTGATGCACCAGCAGCTGCTGGAGGAATTCCTGCGCCGCCGCTATATGTTCCGCCGCAACAGCGTGACGGGCGACTTGGAGTATCAGGAGAAGTACCGCTACGCGCTGTGGTGGAAGCCGCTGACCGAGGAGGCGCGCAACGACATCAACAATGCGGCCATCGAGGAGGGCATCAAGGTGTGGCCGAAGGACCTGGAGCGCGTGCTCGTCTCTGAGCATACCGCCACCTACGACCCTGTGCGCGAGTGGCTCGACGGCCTGCCCGCCTGGGACGGCCGCGACCGCCTCGGCGAGCTGGCCGACCGCGTCAGGACGCAGACCCTCGGCTGGCGCGAGAACTTCAAGATATGGATGCGCTCGATGGTGAGCCAGTGGCGTGCAGGCCGCGATGCGATGTACGGCGCCCAGATGGTGCTGATGCTCGTCGGCGGCCAGGGTACGCGCAAGTCGACCTTCATGCGGATGCTGCTGCCGCGTGAGCTGATGCCGTTCTATATCGACCGCATCGACTTTGCCAACCGCAAGGAGGCCCTTCGGGCGCTAAGCCGCTTCCTGCTCATCAACATCGACGAGTACGACCAGGTATCGAAGGCGCAGACGGCCTTCCTGAAGCACCTCATCCAGCGCACTGACGTGAAGGAGCGCAAGCTCTACTCGACGACCTTTGAGCAGAGTCAGCGCTATGCCGCCTTCTGCGCTACCACCAACTCGCTGGTCCCGCTGAAGGACGAGAGCGGCAGCCGCCGCTATATGGTGGTCGAGGTGAGCGGCGTGATTGATACTGACACGCAGGGCGACAAGGCCATCGACTACCGCCAGCTCTATGCCCAGATTGTCGAGGAAATCGAAAACGGCGAGGAGTACGCCTTCACGGGTGAGCGCGAGCAGCAGATTGTGGCGCAGAACGCCGACTACTATGAGACGCCCAATGTGGTGAGCATCTTCGAAGACCACTACCACAAGCCAACGGCTGCCGAGGAGGTAGTGCTGATGAGTCCGACGGAAATTATAAGTGCGCTGAAACTGAATCCTGCGAACCATTCCTACGCTACGCTGTTAGGACTGTATCTGCGCAGAAACGGCTTCGAAAGGGGCGACGGACGTCAGCGGCGGCTCTATAAACTGGCGGAAAACTGACCATCCGGGTGTGTCACCCTTGTGTCAGCGTGTGTCACCCCTCTAAACGCTGCACGCCCTTTGTACATCGGGGTTGTGTCAGCGTGTCACCCTTTATCACAAAGATTCTATATATATGAGATACAAAATCGTCAAAGAGACCAAGCCGACATTGAAGACTTTCGGCAAGTACAAGGCCAAGGCCGTACACAACGGAGAAGTGGGCAGTCATCAGATTCAGAAAGAGGTGGCCAAGCACCTGGGCGTATCTGAAGGCGACGTCGTCGGTGTGATGATGGGACTGTCGACCGTCATCAGCCGCCACCTGCGCCGGGGCGACAAAGTACGTCTCGACACCTGGGGCCTGATGAAGCTCGAGATTGAGAGCGACAAGGTGGACGACCCCACCACATTCCGTGCCAAGAAGCACATCCACGGCGTCCGCCTCCACTTCCTGCCAGAGAGTGAGAAGGGTAAGCCCGAACTCTACCAGGATATGACGTTTGAGAAAGAGAGGGGATAATTCCCCACGCTCTTCCAAACATCTTGTGTTTTGAAATCTCTACCTGACCACCACCTTCTTGCCACCGACGATATAGACGCCCTTTGAGGGACGGTCAACCTGCTGGCCGCTCAGGTTATAATACTTGCGGTCGTTAGGAAGTTGGCGGATGGTAGCGACGTCGAGCGTCTCGGCAGAGGGAACGAGATAGGCGGCAGTGACGTTGGCGTTGCTGCCGCTGTTCACTTTCATGGCGTTGATGTGCACGAAGCTGTCGTTGCGCGCCCTGCCCTCGTTGGTGGGAGCCGTCTTCAGGTCGGCCAAGGGCAGGACGATGGCCTGCAGCGCCGTGTCCCAGTAGGGGTCGCTGCTGTTGAACGACACGATAATCTGCTTATAGGGTCCGTGGTCGGTCAGTCGGTTGGCCAGGATGCGCAGTCCGCTCCCCGTGCCGCGCAGCACCAGCTTGTCGTACAGGCTGACGTCGGCAAACAGCTTGTAGCTGACGGAGCTGAAGCCGGCCACAGTGCCGCCACCGCCGACATTGTTGTTGAGGTTCCACTCGGTATTGACGGTCGTAGCCGTCGGCTGGGCGTTGGCACCCGTGCCGTTCCACTCGTGGAACATCGAGGCCATGAACTTCGTCCAGTCGTCAGGAGCTTCAAAGTCGTCGATGTCGACGTAGTTCATGATATAGCCAAGCACATTGTCGGTACGCACGGGGAAGTACTCCGTCAGCAGACGCTGGCGCTCGGCCATATAGTGATTGTCGACGGTGTAGAGCTGGCCGCGCGACTGCCACTGATGCACGTCGCAGCGGTAGTCGCCCCAGCGGGCAGCCTCAGCGTAGATGGCGCCCGAGATGGTGTTGTAGAGACTGTCCCACACCTCGACCACGCTCTGCTCGCCAAGCAGTCCGTCCTTGGCCAGCAGCTCCTTGGCGCGACGCAGGTAGCGGCGGGCGAAGTCATCGTTACGCAGCAGGTTCTGGAAGATGCCCGTGGGGAAGGCGTTGCCGTTGTTCTTCGAGAGCACGTTCTCACGGGCACTCTCGAAGATAATCTCCGTGTCCCAG
Source organism: Prevotella sp. (assembly GCA_017395215.1). Lineage (GTDB taxonomy): Bacteria > Bacteroidota > Bacteroidia > Bacteroidales > Bacteroidaceae > Prevotella. The sequence goes on from JAFPVW010000189.1 coordinate 25,168, forward strand.
CAGAGGAAACGGAACCCCTGGCTGTCCTCGCCCCGGCGGCGGATGGCGTACCAGTTATGGTGGTCCCAGTCGGTGTTGCCGCCATACTGGTTGATGAGCATATAGTCGATGAAGGCGTCCACATTGAGCAGCGTGTCCAGCTGCTGGTAGGCCGACTCGTCGGTGGCGGCGCGGGTGGCCGTCTCAACCATCTGTTCCCAGGCGTCGAGTGTGCCCTCGGCAGCTTCGATGTGGTTGCCGCCGTCCTCCTCAATCTTGACCACGTCGATGTCGCTCTTCTTGCCGCCCAGGTGGTCCTTGCCGAACTGTTCGTCCACACGTTCGGCCATGTTGTAGAGTCCCCAGTACATGCCATTAAGAAATAGGTGGACGTAGAGGGCGTTGACGCCCAGTCCGCTGATGCGGCGCTGCATGCGCCGGGCCCACACGTCGCGGGAGTACTGTGCCTTGGTGCGGTTGCTCTCGCTCCAGTGCTGCCAGGCGTTGCCGAAGTGGCAGCGCACCACCAGCTGGTCGAACTTCGACGGCTCGTCGTCGCCGAAGACGGGGTATTGCAGCGTCTTCGGGCCGTATTTCTCCTTGAACACCAGGCGGAACGAGTGCTTGGGGTTCTTCTCGGCCAGACGGCCGTGACCGCCGTGCAGTCGCAGGCCGCAGGTCGTCGACAGGTCGTGATTCTGGGGTCCGCCTATCAGCTCGATGCTGGCAGGGCGCGTCCAGCCGTGGCCCGTGGCATCGCCCACCGGCGGACCGGTGAAGATATAGATGCCGCCCGTCTCCTCGTCGGGCTCATGGCTGAACAGGTTGTCGCGGTCGGTGACGATGGAGAGGATAGGCAGGTCCGACAGGCCATTCACAATCTTCTGCGCCAGCTGGCGGTTGCCGGTCATCTCCGGATCCATGCCGTAGTCGGCGGTGGCCGTGCCCCAGATCTGGGTGTACTCGCCCCATGTGTCGGGATAGCCCTTGGGATTGTCGGGCTGCGCCAGGACTGAGGAGGTGAAAATATACGTTGCCGTGGCTACGGGCGACAGTGAGTCGCCGATGACCTCGACCGCCCTTACCACCGTCGACTGCTCCAAGTGCAGCGGCTCGGTGTAGCGCTGGCTGGCGGCAGTGGGTGTGCTGCCGTCGAGTGTATAGTGGACGTCCGTCCCCTCAATGGCAACGGTGATGGAGCGGTCGCTGTAAAGACCGTGCGGCTTGCTGAACTGAGGTTGTGCCTCTGCCATCAAGGTGGCAAGCAGAAGTGCAAAGATAGTGTTGGCTCGTGTCATAATGGATGCAAAAATACTACAAAAAAGCGAGAAAACACGCTTCCGACGGCAACTTTTTTGCTTTATGAAACATAAACGAAAGTATGAGACACAAATAATGGCGGTTGCTTTCGGCTTTTTTGGCTATCTTTGCACACAGAATGACTAAACCCTAACAAATCAACATTATGAAACATTATTCAAAGATTGCCCTCGCTGCCGTCATGCTCGCCATGAGCAGTACCAGCACCTGGGCGCAAGGACTGAAGGACGTCTACAAGGACTACTTCATGATTGGTGTCGCTGTGAACCAGCGCAACGTGACTAACCCCGAACAACAGGCTCTCATCAAGAAGGAGTTCAACAGCATGACTGCCGAGAACGACATGAAGCCCGAGCCTACAGAACCCCAGGAGGGACAGTTCAACTGGGAAAATGCTGACCGTATTGCCAACTTCGCCCGCCAGAACGGCATCAAGCTGCGCGGTCACTGTCTGATGTGGCACTCGCAGATTGGCCGCTGGATGCTCGGCGACAACCCCACCAAGGAGGTCTTTTATGAGCGCATGAGAAAGCACATCCATGCCGTCGTTTCGCGCTATAAGGATGTCATCTACTGCTGGGACGTGGTGAATGAGGCCATGGAAGACAATGCCAACGCTACCGACCCCTACCGCCAGAGTGCCATGTACCGCCTCTGCGGCGACGAGTTCATTGAGAAGGCCTTCCAGTTTGCCCGCGAGGCCGACCCCAAGGCCCTGCTGTTCTACAACGACTACAGCACCGTCGACCCCCACAAACGCGACCGTATATATAATATGGTGAAGAAGATGACGGCCAAGGGTGTGCCCATCGACGGTATCGGCATGCAGGCCCACTACAACATCTACTACCCCTCTGAGGCCCGCCTCGACTCTGCCATCACGCTGTTCAAGACCATCGTGAAGCACATCCACATCACCGAGTTCGACATCCGCGTGAACGAGGAGATGGGTGGCGGTCTGCAGTTCAGCCGCGAAGGTGCCACTGTCACCGACTCGGTGAAGCAGCATCTGGCCGACCAGTATGCCCGCTGCTTCCGCGTGTTCCGCAAGCATAAGGACGTCATCGACTGCGTCACCTTCTGGAACCTCGGCGACCGCGACTCCTGGCTGGGTGCCGCCAACTATCCCCTGCCTTGGGACTCAGAGTATAAGCCCAAGCTGGCCTATGAGTATATCCGCGACATGAAGGCCCCGAAGTGGGAGCTGCCCGCACGTCCCCCGCGCCGTGCCCGTCCGCAGGGTCAGGGTGGTCCCGGCCGTGGCTTCGGCCAGGGTGGCCGTCAGGGTGGTCGTCGTGGCGGCCCCGGTGGCTTCGGTCAGCAGCGCCCGCCGTTTGACGCCAGCCGTGCCTTCCCCGAGCAGGCCGGCGTGAAGGAGGACTTCGTACCCTCTGAGCTGAACCAGCCCGGTCAGCAGTATCCGCAGGTGAACTCGCAGGGCTATGCCCGCTTCCGCATTGAGGCTCCCGATGCCCAGGCAGTAACCGTAGGCCTTGGCCTTGGAGGTCAGGGCGGCACCAAGCTCAGCAAGACGTATGACGGCTCATGGGTAGGCACCACGGCCGGACCGATGGACGAAGGTTTCCACTACTATCACCTGACTGTCGACGGCGGTACGTTCAACGACCCCGGCACCGGCAACTTCTACGGTTCCACCCGTTGGGAGAGCGGCATCGAGATTCCCGCCAAGGACAAGGACTTCTACGCCATGAAGAACGTGCCTCACGGCAAGGTGTCGCAGGTTCTCTTCTGGAGCGAGAGCACCAAGCAGTGCCGCCGTGCCTTCGTCTATACCCCGCCGACCTACGACAAGGACCAGAAGACCAAGTATCCCGTGCTCTATCTGCAGCACGGCTGGGGTGAGGACGAGACGGCCTGGATGACTCAGGGTCATGCCAACCTCATCATGGACAACCTCATTGCCGAGGGTAAGATCAAGCCCTTCATCGTGGTCTGCACCTACGGTATGACGAATAACATCCAGTTCGGTGGCCTCGGCGGCTTCACCGCCCAGGACTTCGAGAAGGTGCTCTGCGACGAGCTGGTGCCTTATGTCGATGCCAACTTCCGCACCATTGCCAAGAAGGAGAGCCGCGCCATGGCCGGCCTCAGCATGGGTGGCATGGAGACCCACACCATCACCCTTCGCCGTCCCGAGATGTTTAACTACTACGGACTGCTCAGCGGTGGTGTCTACACTCCCGACGAGATTAAGGACAAGAATCAGGTGAAGTACATCTTCCTGAGCTGTGGCTCGAAGGAAGGTCCCGACCGCATCAAGGAAGCTGTGGATAATCTGAAGAAAGCCGGCTTCAACGCAGAGGGTCACGTCTCCGAGGGTACTGCCCATGAGTTCCTGACCTGGCGCCGCGCGCTCCGTCAGATGGCTCTGAGCCTGTTCAAGTAAACTTTGGCGTGCCTCATACGAAAGGGGCCGCTTTCAAGTCGTTCCCACGGTCTGGGTAAAACAACCCAAACCGTGGGAACGTCCTTTTGCCGCCGCCCGTCGTCGGCCATCGCCCCAATGACTATGTCATAGCAGTGCGGCTGTCCAGCCCTGCAAGCAACGACAAAATCGAGCCACTCATCGGTCAACTCCTTGAACTCAAGTACTTTCAGGCCTTCGGCCATCGTGTATTCATAGACATTAACCCTCGGCGTATCGTATTTCCCAGACCACCGTTCGGCCTGCTTTTTCAGCTGGGTACAATAGAAACCAACACCAAAGTCCTTCGCGTAGCGTCCTTTGATGATGTGCGGGGTCTCTACCGTTGTAAAACTGCCATGATAAACCTCCATAGCTCTTCTTTTTACTTATTGCCTGCAAAAGTAGCGTTTTTTCCTGAGTTTTGCAAGAAAAAGAGGGGAAAAGTGTAGCTGAACAAGAAAAGCCGTAGATTCTATTCTTAGCAACGGTGCCCGCTGGCATAATACCAGTGGGCACCGTCAGGGGACTGTATTTCAGAAATAATCACGAGAACCGTCCCGCCTGATTCGTCCCGCCTGATTTCAGAAAATGGTCACGCAGAACCGCCTTACCGGGTTTTATATCGGTTTTAGTTTACTTTCCCGCAGAAACATTTGGCATTGCCAAGAAAAATGACTATATTTGCAGCCAGTTAATAAAGACAAGGCGTATGACACAGCTTTTAATTACGTTGAAGGACAAGTCCTATCTACCCAACATACGGCGTATTGTGAAGTCGCTGCAGGGGGTGGAGAGCGTGAGCACTCCGAGAAAGCAGGCCGAATCAGCACCACGAAAGCCGACATCAACAGTTCGCAGGGGTAAGACAGGCACCCGTAAAGGCAAAATGCAGTCTGCCACGGGAGTCACAGACCCATTAGATGCTTTGGAAAGCATCGGAGACCTTGTTCGCAGCACTGGCAGAACCTCGGATCAGCTGATTGAAGAATACCTGACAGAAAAGTACCGCGTATGAAGCTGTTCGTAGACACCAATATCATTTTGGAGTTCATCGACCATCGAGATGAATACGAAAGCGTTCGGCGTATTTTGGCCGACATCCGTGACGGTCATCATGCTGGCTTCATCTCACAAGGATGTGCCTATACACTCGCATTCCTTATAGAAAAGTCGTTGAAAGCCAGAGGTATCCATAAGCCCGAACAAACCGTGCAACTGCGCCTACTGCTGACATCGGTGCTTGCTATGCTGGAAGTGGCTGGCATCACCCGCGAGGAAATGCTTCGAGCCGTAAGCAATGAGGCTTTCACCGACATAGAGGACAGCTTCCAATACCAGTGCGCCGTGGAGAATCGCTGTGATTTGATCGTCACCATTAATATCGACGATTTCCGACATGCCGACCAGCGGCATCTGGAAATCCTCACCCCGACGCAGTTCGTGGAGAAATATATGACGAAATAATCCCGCCATGTTTAAATTCATCAAAAGTCTTTTGTCATAGAAGCTAAGAGTCATTCAGAGCCTCAGCGAACAACAATAGGACAGAAACGACATCCATCAGCTTTACCCCGATGGTTGATGACACTGCCGTTACCATCTATGCTTGGGAGAAATCAAATACCAGTCCCTTTGATTATTCTGAACAAGAAAAGCCGTAGATTCTATTCTTAGCAACGGTGCCCACTGGCATAATACCAGTGGGCACCGTCAGGGAACCGTATTTCAGAAATGATCACGAGAACCGTCCCGCCTGATTGCGGTGGTCAGGAATCCCTCCAGCACGTCAAAGTTGGCCTTGTCGCGCAGCAACCGCTTCAAGGCCCAGTCAAAGCTGATGAATGTACGTTCCCTCATAGTCACTTGTCTCCATTGTAGGCCGCAAAGATACAAACAAATATCCAAACTTCCAAATCTTTGGGCAAAAATGTTTAGCGATTGGCGATGGGGGAAGAACCTTAAATCTACAAAAATCTCACATAAATCAAATAATCGTAGGTGTATTCGGAAAAAATGTGTATATTTGCAGCCGTAAACACAAGGAAAGGAAAGAGTATGGCAACAATAGTATTACAAGTACCCGACGAAACTCTCGTCACAAAAGTGAAGCAGGCCTGCAAGATGCTGATGGGGGTGACATCGGTAAAGGTGCATAAGACGGCTTCCGATGTCGAAGACATCACCAAGACGGCTCATTACAAGGCAGCTATGGATGATGTAAAGAACGGGCGTGTATATCACGCCAGCAGCGTTGACGATATGTTTGAACAGATTCTTGGCTAATGTACAGCATTGACTATACTCATCAGTTCAAGAAAGATTTAAGGAAGTGTGTTAGGAGGGGATTGGATATTGATGCCATCAAGAAAGTCATCAAGATTCTCTCAGAGACAGGAAACCTTCCCAAAGAATATCTACCACACCAATTGAAAGGCGACCACAAGGGGCAATGGGAATGTCACATTCAGCCTAACTGGTTAATGACGTGGGAGCAGAACGATAAGGGACTAACTCTTTTGTTCCTTGAAACGGGCACACACGCTGACATTTTCGGTTGGTAACATAAGAGCAGGAGCAAAGTCAGACCCGCTCCTGCCCAATGTAAAATTAGCCGCGAACCGTCATCTCTGATTCCTTTTTCAAATAGAACCACTGTAAATACATTACGTCACCATAACGCCGTCCTGCTGCACTTTCTGAGAGTGCAACAGGGCGGCAGACATTTGATTTAACGGACGGGACGTACTGACAGACCATAGTAGCGTTCGGAAGAACCTTGTGGAACACTTTCCACATCGTTAAAACGAGGACTATAAGCATGGCTTGAAGTATATCCAAGCGTTGATGACCAATAGCGACCTCCATTCATCGTGCCTTCGTTATAACCACCTGCGTATGGAAGGAATATCCTGTTGCCATTACAGCCAATGAACGTCCGCCCCCCAACGCCATTTAGGTATTTTCCCTCATAAGATGTGGAGGTGTTGGCCCAAAGTTCTGCAAATTGATCTTTTGTCGGCATACGCCACGGAGCTCCCCAGTTGGAAGTGGCGGCATCGTAATATGTACCAGCGATGTCAGAGCCGATGTACACTAATCCATCGTTTTCGTTATAGTACTGATAAGAAGCCCAAGTGTACACATTCTTTGTGTGCGTCTCACCCCACGCATAATATCCTCCAAATTCCTCTGGAGTGCTTGCCCCCACATTGCAGCAAGCCCATAATGTGCCGCTTGGTAGGCCGAGGTCTATCATATGTGGATGGTTGTCGTCGGGACAATAGTTCTGTTTGGTTGTAAACTGATCGGTTTTTCCGTAAATTGTTTCTCCCTCGATAATAAGGTATGCAAAGTACTTATATGTAGTATTGGGCTTTAACCCCGTCAAATTGACAGAAAAGAGTCCACTTCCATAATTGTCCATTGCATCGAATAGCGTCTTCCCTGTTTCTCCTTCCGTGGTATAGCCAATTCCGTAGTTGGCGTTTCCGTCTATCATTTCCAATCCTTCGATTTTCCCATATACCTTCGCAGATGATGACTTGACATTAAGAGCATCAAGTGTAAGAGGATATGTTGGTATTTTGAATGTCTCTTCAGGAGAAGCAACAATTGTCCCACCAAACAATTTCACTATGGGACGAACCGTATATTCCGTAATCGGTGACAAGTCTGTGAAAATCGTATTGTATTCGCTCAGAGACCAGCTGTCCTTGTTAAGATAGGTTTCCTCACAAAAATGGCTGTCTGGAATGTTATTGTTATCATCCCATAATCCTATACCTACAGAAACAGGGAATAGTAAATTATTTTCAGGAATGACGGAAACAGCAGCAGACATCTTGTCTATGGACACAGAGGGTTTCGTGAAAGTTGGGACTATCTTATATCGTAAAACATTAAACTTCCCAGATAAAATGTCGTGTTTGGCAGACAATTTAACCCATTTGAAAATCTTGGCTTCTGCCTTGAAAGCAGCAGATGCCTTTAAGTTTACATCAAGATAATCATCACAAAGATCTTCGTAGCTAATTGGATTCTTTATGTTTTCGGAAATACTGGCCTCTATTTCTGGCCCCGCCTTTTTCTCAATTACGAGTTTCACCATGTCTCCGTATGAATAGATTCCAGATTCCAGTTTCAGACCCAAAAACACACTGCCATCTATACTGCCTGTAATATCTGGCTTTGAGAACCACTTGGAGGTATTACTGCCATAACCCTTAAAGATTCCATTTTCATACTTTACTCCGAATTTATAGCCCAATTTTGCATCGGTTTTTGCTACAACAGAGGCTTTTACCGCTACCTCCAATATTGGCCCACCGTTTACTTTGAAATAGAAAGGTGTATCTGGTATAGGTATTAGCAACAATGGAACCTTAGATTCTAAAGGTTCTGGATTATAAGAACCTTGAATTCCAGCCTCAAAACTTAATGAGAATTCTGGGGCTAAAGAAATATCAAAATAGACAGGTTCTCCGGTATTGTATTTAAAGGTGAAACGCAGGTCAAGTCCTGCACGCCCATCAAGAGTCGCGTATAGTCCTGTGCCAGAGGTTCCCAACGTTCCTTTAACCTGAACAGAAGTTGAGAGATTCCCTTCAACCTTTTTTCTTGCTGCAAATCGCATTCTACCATTTTCAAATGGACTGTCGTCTATTGCTGTGTAACGACCATAACAGATAATTTGTTCGTAAATATCTTCAAAACTAACAGAATCACAAATTATCTGTTGGCCACTCTTTGATGCCATTCTCCCCGCAAAACCTGTAGGGAATTGCTCATAGTCAAAATTGTCTAAAACCAATATGTCGTCTGTTTTGGGCAATATGTCCAATGGTGTGTCTGTGGAGAATGTCAATGTCATTCCATCTACTCCAATAATGTAAGGTAATAATGGCTCCATTTTTACAACTTTCGGAGTGTATTTGGTTTCTGGTGTGACAAAACTTACACTATCGATGCTTGACAGAGGAATCTTATATATACTATCGGTAGTATAAACTAACTGGGTTATGGTCTCATTATGGTAGATACTGTCGGCATCATAGTTGGAGTATTCCATCTTTTCTACCTCGTCGCGGAAGAAGGCGTTGAACTGACCGTCGTTGCGGTAAATATAGAAGGTTTCGTCCGTGGGTTGTTGGTCAGAAACAGGCTTGACAGTATTCTGGCCATTAACAATGATATTAAGCATAACCGTGACATCTTCACTATTAACTACTCCGTCTCTGTTTATGTCAGCAGTATGTTCGGGAAAATCACTTCGTGTAAAACTTATGAGATGACTGATGGTTTTCGTTACATCAACGATGTCCACCTTGTCATCCCCGTTGACGTCGCCCGGCATAACGCTTTCGTAGGTGAAACACTGCATTTCCTCCACTGAAAACGGGGTTTCTTGGCCGTCCTTATTGACGGCCACTGTCGATTCAGCGAACGTAATCCGGGGGCTATCTTTCAATGCGTATGTTGCCATAGAGCCATTCTTTGCCCATATTACTAAATATTTTGGCGTTTCTGTAGCCACTGCCATAAGGCTGGTTATTGCAAGCAATAGGGTCAGTAGATTCTTTTTCATCGTATTTTTAGTTTTAGGAATAAGAAAAGGCGTAAACCATCCGATGCTTATTCTCTGAACCTGGTTACCGGCAAGTGACCATACAATGCAAACAAGCAAGAACAGTCCACGCCCTAGGCGTGAACCTTCTGGACTGCTTGCTCTCGCATTGGAATATTTGCCGGTATTCTGTTCAGAGAGAGACAAGAGCAGAAAGCTCTAATCCTTAAAAAGTCAGCCGGACGGGTGTTGACACGCAATCCTTCCTCGTTGGTTAGTAATTTGCGTTAATTGTACCCGTCTTGGGGGCGAAGCACCTTGTGCCGCCTATTTCCCCCGTTGTTTTGTTGCTATGTCATAGTAGTCACGTTTTAAAAGTTTTACATTATTCTGTTTCCATGTCTCTTGATATGTTTCAGACTGCAAATATAAGGAGTTTTTCCGTAAGTTCCAAATATTTCGGGGAAAAAATCACTTTGCTGGAGTTTTGTATCCCCCTCGGGGGACGAGGGGGGGCCCAGAGCCTGTTCAAATAGTAGTATGTAACATTATTATAAGTTAACGATACAAAATGCGGCACTTGTTGCCGCATTTTTTTATTACCTTTGCACCGTAAAACTGTAAATATGAGGAAAAGTCTACTCTTACTGGCTTCTTTGCTGCTGACGGCGACGCTGTCGGCACAGCGTGCTACGGTGCGCATCAACGCCCAGACCAAGTATCAACACATCACGGGCTTCGGCGGCTTCGTCTGCTCGCCACAGTTCACCTACAACCACATGTCGACCGCCGAGATCAAGAAGGTGTGGGGCGAGACGAGCACCGTGGGCTGCAACATCATGCGCCTCTACATCCCCATCGGCAAGAACTCCTGGGGTCAGTCCTTGGCTACGGCGAAGCTGGCCAAGCAGATGGGGCTCATCGTCTTCGCCTCACCGTGGGGGCAGCCTGCCGAATGGAAGACCAACGGCACCAGCAATGCCAAAAACTCGGACGGCACCCAGGGCTACCTGAAGAAGGAGAACTGGGCCGACTACGCCCAGTATCTGGAGGACTACGTGCAGTACCTGCGCAAGAACGGCGTCGAGCTGGATGCCATCTCCATCCAGAACGAGCCCGACTGGCCTGCCGACTACGCCGGCTGCATGTGGTCGGCCACCGACATTGCCTCGTTCGTCAAGACCTACGGCCGCACCATCAGCTGTAAGATCATGGCCCCCGAGACACTGGCCGTCAGCGACAGCTACGCCAACGCGCTGAACAAGACCGACATCCTGCCGTGCTTCGACATCTACGGCGGCCACCAGTACGGCGGCATACAGTCGGCCTACAAGAACCTCGCCTCCAAAGGTAAGGAGATCTGGATGACGGAGTACCTCATCAACTGGAACGAGGGCCAGTCTTCCACCCGCAACTTCGACTTCACGAAGGACTTCTTCAACTTCTTCCGGGCCATCAACACGTGTATGCTCGGCAACTTCAACGCCTGGATTCACTACGCCGCCAAGCGCTACTACGCCATGATGGGCGACGGCCAGAACGGTGCAGGCAGCAGCGGCACCATCACCAAGCGAGGCTACGTGATGGCTCACTTTGCACGCTTCGTGACAGGCATGGACCGCATCGGCGCCACGTTCGGTGGCGGCCTTGAGGGCTCGGCCTACCAGTCGCAATCGGGCGACACGGTAGCCGTTGTGATGGCCAATGCCACCGACAAGGACGTGGAGCTGACCCTTGACCTGCCTTTCTACACCAAGGGCACGTCCCTCTATACGACAACAAAGTCAAAGAGCTTCACTGCCAAGCAATCATCGCTCGACGAGGAGACCTGCCGCCCCGTCGTCACCATCCCGGCGCAGAGCGTAGCCACCGTCTACACCATCCGCAGCCGCGACCGCCAGCCTTCGAACATGAAGGGCACGGCCACCCGCTTCGACCGCATCGACGACATGGCAATCACCAAGACGAACTTCGGCACGACCTATAAGCTGTCGGGAAAGAACAAGACCTTCGACAGCAGCAACCCGCTCATATCCAGCCGTAAGAACACCAACTACGGCTACGTGGCACTCAGCGACCGCTATTCGCAGTTAGTCATGCACATCAAGAAGGTGACGACGACCAGCGGACTGACCGCCGGCGGCACCAAACTGCTCTATGTCAACGCCAAGGGACAGGTGGCCACCCACGACTACGGCCGGCTGGACCTGAGCCAGGCCCAGGACTTCGATCTCGTCTTCGACCTCTCGCCCGCCACCCTTGAGGACGGCTGCATCGGTCTGCTGTCGCTGACCTGCGACAACACCCAGTCGCACCTGAGCATCACCTTCGGCGATGTCTACTTCGGCAACGACTATGCCGGTAAGCTCAGCGGCGCCTACGTGGCCGACGACTCGAACGTGATGGACTACAGCGGCGACGCAGCCTGCACCAGCATCGACGTGAGCGGCGTCACCGACCTGCCGACCCAGCTGCCGTGGCTTGCAGGCACCAACCGCGTGGTCTTCGCTGCCGAGGACAGTCCGCTGACGGGCGACAACATCGTGACGGGAACCACCTGCCGCAGTCTTGTGCTGCGGGCCGACGGCGGCGACTTCCGTCCCGCCAAGGCCTTCACGGCTGACAAGGCCACGTTCACCTGCACTGTCGACGGCTACCGCCTGCTGATGCTGCCCTTCTCGGCCAATGCGCCTGAGGGCGTCAGGATATATACTATCGACCATGAACTTTCACTGGTTGAGATGCGCTCCGTGCCAGCCCACCAGCCCGTACTCATCGAGGCGCAGGGCGAAGTGACCTTTACCGGTCAGGGCGAGGTGTCCTACGCAGTCAGTCCGCTCGACGATGTGCTTCGTGGCACATACTCCAGTGCGCCGCTGTTTGCCGGCGACTTCGTGCTCGAAAGCCAGGATGGCCAAATAGGGCTGCGCCGCTTAGAAGCTGCCTCCACGCTGCAGCCGTTCGGCGTCTATGCCCGTCCTGACCACGACGGTGCCTTTGTTCCCATCGGCTTAGAGCCCAACGGCATAGTTAACGTTAACCTTAACCCTAACGCTAACCTTAACCTTAACGACGCGTACGACCTGACGGGACGCCGTGTCAGCCCGCAGACCAAAGGACTGGTCATCAGCCGCAATAAAGAAGGAAAACCAATCAAACTATTCATAAGATGAAAAGAACAGCATTAGCATTGACAATGGCGCTGGCCCTGACAGCACCGACGGCCGCAACGGCCCAAGACAGCACAATGATCCACAACCCGATGCTCTGGGCCGACACTCCCGACCCCGACGTCATCCGCGTCGGCGACACCTTCTACTTGGTCACCACCACGATGCACCTCATGCCCGGTGCACCGGTGATGGCCTCGAAGGACCTGAAAAACTGGGAGACCGTGGGCTATATCTTCGACCGGCTGACCGACTCGCCGAAGTACGACCTGCAGGAGGGTACGGTCTACGGCCGCGGCCAGTGGGCCACGTCGCTGAAGTATCACGACGGCAAGTTCTGGGCACTCCTGGCCCCCAACGAGGGCGGCCCCATGGGCGACACCTATATCTTTACCGCCCCGAAGGCTGAGGGACCGTGGACCATCCACGCCCGTCTGCGCCACTTCCACGACGCCACGCTCTTCTTCGACGACGACGGCACGCCCTACGTATTCTTCGGAACGGGCGAGATGTGCCAGCTGACGCGCGACCTGAAGGGCGTCGTCGAGGGCTCGCTCCGTCACTACTTCCAGCGCGAGGCCGACGAGCGCGGTCTGCTTGAAGGAACCCGCGTCATCAAGCATAACGGCACCTACTATGCCCAGCTCATCAGCCACGTCTATGCGCCCGGCCGTCACCGCCGCGAGGTGTGCTACCGCACGAAGGACCTGAAGGGCACGTGGGAGAAGAACGTCATTCTCGAGAGCGATTTCGGCGGCTTCTCTTATCTGGCTCAGGGCACCATCGTCGATACCGAGGACGGCGACTGGTACGGCATCATGTTCCAGGACCGTGGCGGCGTGGGCCGTGTGTTGACGCTGTCGCCCGTGCGCTGGATTGACGGCTGGCCAATGCTTGGCGACGAGCGCGGCAAGGTGCCCGACGTGGTGCGCCCCTACCGCAGCGGTCAGCCCAAGAAGGAAATCGTCTGCGCCGACGATTTCAGTAACACGAAGCTCGGCCTGCACTGGCAGTGGAACCACAACCCCATCGACGCGGCGTGGAGCCTCAGTGAGCGCCCCGGATTCCTGCGTCTGAAGACCAACCGCGTGGTGCCTAACCTCTACCTGGCTCCCAACACGCTGACCCAGCGTATGTTCGGCCCGACGTGCAGTGGTGTGGTCTGCATCGACTTCTCGAAGATGAAGGACGGCGACTGCGCCGGCTTCTGTGCCTTCAACGGCGACTCGGGCGTGCTCACCCTGAAGAAGAACGGCAAGACCGTCTTCCTCGAGATGAGCGAGCAGAAGGTCAGCCTCTCCGACCGCGAGAAGGCCGTCACCAACGTCGACGACAAGATGATTGAAGGCGTGTCGCTGACGAAGCTGGCACCAAAGGCCAAGCAGGTCTGGCTGCGCATCGACGGCGACTTCCAGCCCGGCCATAACGACGCTGCCAACTTCTACTACAGCCTCGACGGACAGGAGTGGAAGCAGATAGGGTCGAAGAACTACCGCTGCAACTTCGACTACCGCCGCTTCTTCATGGGCTCGAAGTTTGCCATCTTCAACTACGCCACCAAGAAGGCCGGCGGCTACATCGACGTCGACGAATTTAAATTACTGTAACCACAAACCATTACCACCAAGATGATGAAACGACACTTTCTGTTCTGCGCAGCCTTTATTGCACTGAGCGCTACGGCAGCCCTGCCCACGCGGGTTGAGACATTCCCCATCAGCAGCGTCCGCCTGGGCGACAGCCAGTTCCTCAAGAACCAGCAGGCCGACATCCACTACCTGCTCGGACTCGATGCCGACCGCCTGTTGGCGCCCTATCTGAAGGGAGCCGGGCTGACACCCAAGGCCGAGAACTACACCAACTGGGAGAACACCGGACTCGACGGCCACATCGGCGGCCACTACCTGTCGGCACTGAGCTATATGTATGCAGCCACGGGCAACAAGGAGGTTGAGGCCCGCATGGACTACTTTCTGAGCGAACTGCGGCGCTGTCAGGAGGCCAGCGGCGACGGCTACCTGAGCGGTGTGCCCAATCCGAAACAGATATGGGGCGAGCTGGCACGGGGCGACATCCGCGCCAACTCCTTCGGACTGAACGACCGCTGGGTACCTCTTTATAATATTCACAAGATTTACGCCGGTCTGCGCGATGCCTACCTTATTGCCGGACGCAAGGAAGCCCGCGAGATGCTGGTGAAGCTTACCGACTGGATGATTCAGGAGGTGAGCCAGCTCAGCGACGAGCAGATACAGCAGATGCTCATCAGCGAGCAGGGCGGACTGAACGAAACCTTTGCCGACGTCTATGGCATCACCGGCGACCAGAAGTACCTGCGGCTGGCTCACCAGTTCAGCGACCAGCGCATGCTGCAGCCGCTGCTGAAGGGCGAGGACAACCTGACGGGCAAGCACGCCAACACGCAGATTCCGAAGGTCATCGGCTACAAGCGCATTGCCGACCTCGAAGGCCTGGACGACTGGGACCGCGCCGCCCGCTTCTTCTGGGACGTGGTCATCGGCCAGCGCAGCGTCAGCATCGGCGGCAACTCCTTGCGCGAGCACTTCAATCCCACCGACGACTTCAGCGGACTGTTGGCCTCAGAGCAGGGACCTGAGAGCTGCAACACCTACAACATGCTGCGCCTGACGAAGATGCTCTACCAGACCTCGGCCGACAAGAGCTACATTGACTACTACGAGCGCGCACTCTACAACCACATCCTATCGATTTTCAACCCCGTGCAGGGCGGCTTCGTCTATTTCACGCCGATGCGCTCGGGCCACTACCGCGTCTACTCACAGCCACAGACATCGATGTGGTGCTGCGTGGGAACCGGCATCGAGAACCCCGCCCGCTATGGCGAGATGATCTATGCCCACGAGGGCAGCGACCTGCTGGTGAACCTCTTCATCCCGTCGACGCTGACGTGGAATGACCTGACCGTCATTCAGGAGAACCGCTTCCCACAGGAGCCTTCCACCGACTTGGCACTAAAGATGAAGAAAGCCCAGAAGTTTGCCCTGAAGATACGTGTGCCGAAATGGGCGGAGGGAATGAAGGCCACTATCAACGGGGAAACCGTTGACCGCACTGAGCGCGGAGGCTACCTCGTTATCGAGCGGAAATGGCAGGACGGCGACCGCATACATGTGGATATTCCCATGCACCTGACCGCCGAGACTACGCCCGACAAGAAGGCCCAGTACTCATTCCTCTACGGTCCCATCGTGCTCGCTGCCAAGACGGGCACCGACCGTCAGGACGGTATGTATGCCGACGACAGCCGTGGCGGCCACATCGCCAACGGTCCGAAGATTCCGCTCACCCAGATGCCTGCGCTCATCGGTTCTGCCGATGAGGTCCTCACCCATCTCGCCCCTGTCGACGGCAAGCCCCTGAACTTCAAGCTCAGCGGCCTTACCATCCCCTCGTTCGAGGGCATGACGCTCCAGCCGTTCTACGAGCTCTACGAGTGCCGCTACCAGATTTACTTCCCGCTCTACACGCAGCAGGAGTGGACGGCCCGCCAGCAGGAGATGGCTGCCAAGGAGCAGGCACGCATGGCCCTGGAGGCCCAGACGGTCGACAAGGTGTTCTGCGGCGAGCAGCAGTCGGAGAGCGACCACTTCTTCAGTGGCAACGGCTCGTGGAACGGCTCCGACGAGGGCATCCACTGGCGCCGTACCCGCAGCCAGTTCACCTACAAGGTGAAGGCCGACGGCGCCAAGACGCTCCGTCTGAAAGGCTTTGCCGAACGTGAGGGCTTCGTCGTGACCATTGCCGACAAACCGCTCGGCACCCTGCGCTTCAACCGTCAGGGCATCGCCACGGCTGAACTGCCCGCCGGAATCGGGGGCACCGTCACGCTCGCCATCGGCTCCGAGCAGGGACGACAGACGCCGCGCATCAGTGAAATCAGATTGTGTAAGTAACAAAACAAACAAATAAACGAAATATGGCAAGAGTACTAATGATTGGCGCCGGAGGCGTCGCTACGGTGGCTGCGTTCAAGATAGCGCAGAACGCCGACGTGTTTACTGAGTTTATGATTGCAAGCCGCCGCAAGGTGAAGTGCGACCAGATTGTGGAGGCCATCCACCGCAAGGGCTACACGCTGCCCATCCAGACGGCACAGGTGGATGCCGACGACGTGGAGCAGCTGAAGGCGCTCTTCGCGGACTACAAGCCCGAACTGGTCATCAACCTCGCCCTGCCCTATCAGGACCTGACTATCATGGATGCCTGTCTGGCCTGCGGCTGCTCGTATCTCGACACGGCCAACTACGAGCCGAAGGACGAGGCACACTTCGAGTATTCGTGGCAGTGGGCCTACCGCGACCGCTTCCGCGAGGCCGGGCTGACGGCCATACTCGGCTGCGGCTTCGACCCGGGCGTGACGAGCATCTTCACCGCCTACGCTGCCAAGCACCACTTCCAGGAGATGCAGTATCTCGACATCGTCGACTGCAACGCCGGCGACCACCACAAGGCCTTCGCCACCAACTTCAACCCCGAAATCAACATCCGCGAGATTACCCAGAAGGGTCTCTACTGGGAAGACGGCAAGTGGGTGGAGACCGAGCCGCTGGAAATACACAAGGACCTGACTTATCCCAACATCGGGCCGCGCGACAGCTACCTGCTCCACCACGAGGAGATCGAGTCGCTGGTCATCAACTACCCGACCATCCGCCGTGCCCGCTTCTGGATGACCTTCGGACAGCAGTATCTGAAACATCTCGAGGTGATTCAGAACATCGGCATGAGCCGCATCGACGAGGTGGTCTATGAGGCCCCGCTGGCCGACGGCTCGGGCATAGCCAAGGTGAAGATCGTCCCGCTACAGTTCCTCAAGGCCGTGCTGCCTAACCCGCAGGACCTCGGCGAGAACTACGAGGGCGAGACCTCAATCGGCTGCCGCATACGCGGTATCGGCAACGACGGCCAGGAGCACACCTATTATGTATATAACAACTGCTCGCACCGCGCCGCCTACGAGGAGACGGGTATGCAGGGCGTCAGCTACACCACCGGCGTGCCGGCCATGATCGGTGCCATGATGTTCTGCAAGGGGCTGTGGCGCAAGCCCGGCGTCTACAACGTCGAGGAGTTCGACCCCGATCCCTTCATGGAGCAGCTCAACAAGCAGGGACTTCCCTGGCACGAGATCCACGACGGCGACCTGGAACTGTAGTCATCTCAAACTGTTTTTTAATCCGTCACATCCGTCACTTCGCTGGAAAAGCCTGACAGCCAGACAGATGCGGGGTGACGGATGAAGGTGACGGGTGACGGATACATTCACGGGCGGTGAACAATTGTTCACCGCCCGTGAATGTATGTGAGTAGCCACGTCAACCAGCCAGCTCTCATCATGACCGAAGCCGGCAAAGGCCATCCGTCACCCGTCACCCATATCCGTCACCCCGTAACCGTCTTATTATGAGTACGATAGGAGGAAAGTGACGGAATGACGGATTTTTTCTTTCTTAATCTATTGATTCAACAGCAAACCCCAACTCCTGCGCCATCTTGCGGATGACGCTCAGGTCGACGGTGTCGGCATCCTGCTTGTCGTAGATTGTGAGCAGGGCTATGCGCCCGTTACTTTCGTCAACGATGGCCATGGCGGTAATGACGCGAGCACTACCCGACTTGCCACGACCCTTCGAAGCGATGGCCATACGGATCTTGCGGATGCCGGGGCAGAGTTCGGCTCCCTGGTAGGGATTCTTTTGGAGACTTTCAAGGAAGTCTTCGTAATCGTCGGCTATGCTACGGTAGCGTTTGGCAAGCCGTTTGATAGACCTGTCAAACTCACTATGCCTGGATATTTCGTAACTCATCGATTAGTTCTTCTGCGGGTCGAAACTTGTCAGATTTCCCTCTCTCAAGATACTCTTTCCAGTCCTTCAAGGCGCGGCACACCTCTTCGGTCACGTTGCGCCGGGGCTTGGCGCCTTTCTTTTCGGCGGTCTTTACTGGCTTCAGGCTGTAGCTGCCTTGGCGCGACCGCACGACGACGTGCTCGCCGCTGTCAGCCAAGGCGAAGAACTTTGTCATGTTGGCACGGAAGTCGGTTGTTGATACTACTGTCATGATTACGCAATATTGGTTATCGGTGCAAAGGTACGAAAAAACAATCAGAGAACAAAATAAAATAGAATAAACTTCGAAACGCCTACCTTTTTTCGTCAATAACAATCCGGAGGGTGTCGCCATCGATGGTGATGTCGCGGCTATAGTTGCGCAGGATGGTGGCGGCAATGTTCTGGTCGTCGGCATTGAACGCATCAGGATTGATGGGCTGCGGACTGTTGACGGTCATCTGCAGCATGTCATCCTGCTCAGCGTAGGCCAGCGTGAGGCGGGTGCCAGAGGCCGTGCCGAGGATGGTCAGCGACTCGTCAATGACATGACAGACGCTGTCAATCTGCTGGCGCGACAGGTTGTAGTGCTGGCAGAACTGCTCCATCTGCGCCACCATAGCAAACCAATCGAAATGCTCGCTCTCGATGAGGAACGTCGTCTCGTGGATCTGCCTGATGAACTTCTGGGTGCGTTCGCGCTGCGGATGGTCGAAGAGCTGGTCGGGCGTGCCGTCCTCGTAGACCACGCCATCGGCGAAGAACAGTACACGGCTGCTCACCTGACGGGCAAAGCGCATCTCGTGGGTGACGACAATCATGGTCATGCCCTTCCGGGCCAGCCGCGTCATCACGCCTAACACCTCGCTCACCATCGTGGGGTCGAGGGCGGAGGTCGGCTCGTCGAAGAGCAGAATCTCAGGTTCCATGGCGAGGGCACGGGCAATGGCGACGCGCTGCTTCTGTCCGCCGGAGAGCTGGTCGGGCATGGCATCGGCACGCTCGGCCAGTCCCACCATGTCGAGCAGCTGGCGCGCCTTCTGCTCGGCCTCCTCACGGCTCTTGCCAAGCAGCTGCATGGGCGAGAAGGTGATGTTGTCGAGCACCGACATACCATTGAACAGGTTGAACGACTGGAATACCATGCCCATGTGCCGACGAAGCAGGGGCACGTCGGCATCGGGAGCCAGAATGTCCTGTCCGTCGATGAGGATACTGCCGCTGGTGGGATGCTCCAACAGGTTCAGGCAGCGCAGGAAGGTGCTCTTACCGGTGCCTGAAGGCCCGATAATGGAGATGACCTCACCCCGGTGTACGTCGAGGTTGATGTCGCGCAGCACATCGAACGTGTCGAAGCTCTTCTTCAGATGTGATATGCGTATGAGGTCGGTCCCCTGCCCCGCCCCAGCGGTGGTAAGGTTGGGTTGTGACGTTGGGCGGCGTTTGCGACGCAGTATGAACCAGGCGCCGCTACCTATTAAAATAAGAAGGAGAACCACGGCCCCGCGGAGCATACCACTCCCCTCACCCTCAGGCAGGGGCTGGGAGTGAGTATCCTGCGTAAGTAGCCCCGCTTCGCCTTTCCGCGTGATGAGCACTATGTGGGAGTCAATATATCCGTCGGAGAAGAGCACTTGCTTCTGTCGCTCCTCGGTGATGCTGATAGCGCCCATGGCCATGTCGGCCTTACCCGTCTGCACGGCTGGTATCTGCGAGGCGAAGTCCATCACGAGGTACTCCAATTGCCAGTTGCGCCGGTTGGCCCACTCGGTCATGATGTCGATTTCCAGTCCTGACGGTTTCCCAGAGCTGATGAAGTTGAAGGGAGGCATGGCCGGATAGGTGGCTATGCGCACCGTGCGCCCCGTGCCGTGCTGCTGGGGAACGGCCATTTCCGAAGGGCTTTCGGCATTAGTCCAGCGGTCAAGTATCTGCTGGTAGGTGCCGTCGCGCCGGATGTCGGCCAGGAAACTGTTAAAGTCCTGCTGCAGCTGGGTATTGTCGGGCCGGAAGCAGGCGCCTATCGGAATAGGTGTCAGCCCGGTGCCTACCGAGTCGACCTTTGCTGCTATCTCCTTGCTGAATATCAGCGTCAGGCTTTCGCTGCCCGCCACATCAACCTTGCCGGTCTCTAAGGCGGCCAGCAAGTCGGTGGTGGAGGCCACGCGCAGAATATTGGCATCGGGCGACATATCGGTGACGGCAATGTCCTGTATGCTACCGATGATGACGCCGACATTCTTGCCCGACAGAGCCTTGAAGACGGGAGGCGTCGATGACTGTCGGGCAGCAGCGTCAGCCGCCGGGCCAGTCTCACCGCCTGACACCAGCGCTGGCACGTAGCCCGCCACACCGAGAAGCATCAACGCGAGAGCTGCAACTACGGCCTTCGCACGCTGCCGCTGCACCAGTGACATCAGCAGCAGTCCGATGAGCCACGCCACGAGGAAATAGATGATGGCCGTCACGAGAAGGGGGAAGAAGGCGTCGAAGGTGCGCGAGCGTATCAGGTCGGAGGCGCGCGTCATGTCGGCCACGGCAATGTAGCCCACGATGCTGGTACCCTTCAGCAGGCTCACCACCTCGCCCTGATAGACGGGCATGACGGCCCTGACGACCTGCGGCATCACGATCTTGAAGAACGTCTGCCGCTGCGTGAAGCCTAAGGCGAGGCCCGCCTCGGTCTGTCCGCGCTCGATGCCCTGGATGGTGGTGCGCAGCATCTCGCTGATATAGGCTGCCGTGTTCATGGCAAAGGTGACGATGGCCACCACAATGCCCGTAGCGTCGAGCGGAGCCATCACGACATAGTACATCAGCATGAGCAGCACCAGCACGGGCGTTCCGCGCATCAGGTCGATATAGACACTGGCAACACGCCGGAGCCACTTCCGCCGGTTCATGCGCATCCAGCACACCAGACCACCCAGCACCGTGCCTAACAGCACAGCGCAGAGGGTGATGAGCAGCGTAACCTGAAGACCGTCGAGAATCATTCTGTAACGGTCCTCCACGATGAGGTTGTTGGTAAAACTCTCAATTATCTGTTTCATGGTCTTTTCTGTGATTTCTTTGTAAACACCCGGTTGACGAGTTCTTCAAACTCCTTGTAGGCAACTGTGTCGTGAAGCTCACGAAGGGCATCGGCCAGTCCCCGATAGTGCCACTCATGCTCGCGGGGGTCGCTGGTACGGAAGAGGTTCCAGAGAGCATCGCCCTGCACGGCATAGTCACGGGCAATGGCCCGCATATTGGAGAGCTTGTCGCCCAGGGCCACAATCTTGGCATCGCGCGAGGCACGAGCCAGACGGTCGATGGCGGCCTGCTTGCGGGCATGCCACCTGTCCTCCTCGCTCACGCCCTCCTGGAAGGTGTCAGTCTCAGAGGCTACCAGTGAGGCAACACGGTCGCCGAACTCCACGCGCAGCTGCTCGATGCTGACGCTGGTATCCTCCACAATGTCGTGCAGGGCGGCAGCTGCCAGCAGTTCCTGGTCGGAAGTCATCGTGGCTACGATTCCGACGGCCTCTAAGGGATGAACGATATAGGGAACCCCCTTGCCGCGCCGCTCTGTCCCGGCATGGGCGCGGACAGCGAAAATGATGGCGCGGTCCAGCAGTTCGGTATCTAACGGTCTGTTTGCCATTTACACTAACTCGAAGATATTGCTGAAGCCTGTGATGGCAAAGATGGTGCGGACTTTGTCATTGACGTTCTTGATATAGACGTGCCCGCCCTTCTCCTGGGCATTTTGCAGAATGCCAAGGAAGATGCGCAGCCCTGCCGACGAAATGTATTCAAGGCCTGTGCAATCTATAATGATGTCCTTTCCCTCCACATCATTCAGTGGACTCAAAGCCTTTTCAGCTTCGGGGGCAGCAGCAGTGTCGAGACTGCCCTCTAGAATGGCAACAATGTTACCGTCTTGCTCTCGAATTATTGTTTTCATTGTCTGCTTTATTATGTACTAAAAGAAAAAACCGCTAAGTGCTTTTGAAGCCTCTTAGCGATTCTTTCTGTCGGGATTACTGGACTCGAACCAGCGACCTCGCGCCCCCCAGACGTGTGCGCTACCAACTGCGCTAAATCCCGATCCTTTTTAGCTTGGCATCTGACCTTTCTTGTCGAATGCGGGTGCAAAAGTACGGACTTTTTTCGACATTTGCAAATTTTATGGGAACTTTTTTTGTTTTTTCTTGTTATTCTTGTAACTTTGCACGCAAATTAAGCGCAAAACCATGCAATATACGATAAAAGCACCCACTAAACTGAACACAAACATTTCGTTGCCTGCCTCGAAAAGTATCTCTAATCGTGCACTCATTATATACGCCTTGAGCGGGGGAAGCAGGCTGCCGCAGAACCTCAGCGACTGCGACGACACGAACGTCATCATCAATGCTATACGTTACATGCCCGACATCATCGATATCAGGGCGGCCGGAACTGCCATGCGTTTCATGACGGCCTACCTGAGCGTGATGCGCGGCACCCACGTCATTACAGGGACGGAGCGCATGAAGCACCGCCCCATCGGCGTACTTGTCGACGCGCTGCGCAGACTGGGAGCGGAAATCTCGTACGAAGGAGAAGAAGGATTCCCCCCGCTGCGCATTACCGGCAACACGCTGACAGGCGGAGTCCTGGAGATTCCCGGCAATATCAGCTCGCAGTATATCTCGGCAGTGCTGATGATAGGGGCTGTTCTGAAGGAGGGCTTGGAGCTGCACCTGACGGGCGACATCATCTCGCGGCCATACATCGACCTGACGCTTTGGATGATGCGCGAGTTTGGCGCCGACGCCGAGTGGAGTGGCGGCGACACCATCAGCGTGAAGCCTCAGCCATACAAGAACATTGCCTATTTCATAGAGAACGACTGGAGCGGAGCCGGCTACTGGTACGAGATGGTGGCTTTGTCGAAGGACCGCGATGCGACGGTACAGCTGTCGGGACTGATGGACGGCTCCAAACAGGGCGACTCCGTGGTGAAGTACATCTTCAGCCTGTTGGGCGTAAAGACCATCTTCCAGTCGAAGAAAGAGGGGCAACTTCAGACGGTAACGCTTAAGAAGAGCGGCCGCTGCGTGCCCCGGCTGGAGTACGACTTCGTCAATTCGCCCGACCTTGCCCAGACCGTCATCGCAACGTGTTGCGGCTTAGGGGTGCCCTTCCACTTCAAGGGACTGTCTACGCTGAAGATCAAGGAAACAGACCGCATAGATGCCATGAAGCGTGAAATGCTGAAGTTGGGTTATGTGCTTCAGGACTTAAACGGCAGTGAGCTGAAGTGGGACGGTACCCGCTGCCAGCCCTTGCCGCAAGCCGTCATCGGCACCTACGAAGACCACCGCATGGCCCTCTCGTTTGCCCCGCTCAGCCTGCGCCAGCCTGTCACCATCAGCCAGCCTCAGGTTGTGACGAAGTCATACCCACATTACTGGGAGGATATGAAAAAAGCGGGCTTTGATATTGTCGAAACATAATAAAACATGAGTTTTGCCGTTCTTTGTATAAGTGCTCTTGCCATTTTGGGCATCGTGGCTGCCATAGCCTCCTACTTTCAAGGCGGAGACGACGCGGTAACGACAGGACACGACTGCAGCTCATGCACGTCGGCCAGCGAAGGTTCATGTAAGCTGCACTGCCTGATGGAAGAGAGGAAGGAAAAAGAATGCGCAGAACCACATACCTCTTTATAATAGCTGCCACAATGCTGCTGGCGGTGGGCTGCTCTACGAAGAAGAATACTTCGCAGACCAGGATGTGGCACTCGTTCACCGCACGTTACAACACCTTCTACAATGGCTCGCAGGCTTTCATCGACGGAACCTTGGAAAAGGAGAAAGGCAACAAGGACAACTACACCGAGATGCTGCCCCTCTACGCTGTTGGCAACAAGAAGAGCCGCGAGATAGGCAAAGGGCAGTTCGACCGCTGCGTCGAGAAGATGGAGAAGACCATCAAGCTGCACAGCATCAAGGCCAAGCCCGAGTGGAACAAGTCGGGACGCAAGACGGCCAAAGACCGTGAGTGGCTTGGACGCAGCGAATACAACCCGTTCCTATGGAAAGCCTGGCTGCTGATGGGCAAGGCCCAGTTCCAGGAGGGAGCCTTTGACGAGGCTGCGGCCACCTTTGCCTACATGGGGCGCCTCTACCAGACACAACCCATGCAGAACGCCATTGCCCGGGCTTGGCTGGCCAAGTGCTATACTGAACTGGACTGGCTCTACGATGCCGAAGATGTCATCCGCAACATGAGCCGCGACTCCATACACTACCGCTCGGCGAAGGACTGGGACTACACCTATGCCAACTACTACCTGCGCACAGGCGAGCTGGAGCGGGCCGTTCCCTACCTGAGAAAGGTTATCAAGCACGAACGCCGCAAGGTGCAGAAAGCCCGTGAGTGGTTCCTGATGGGCCAGATCCAGGCGGCCTTGGGTAATTCTACTGAAGCATACAAAGCTTACAAGCATGTGGTGCGCCAGAGTCCGCCCTACGAGATGGAGTTCAACGCCCGCATCGCCCAGACGGAGGTGATGGCCGCCACCAACAGCCGCGGCATGATCAGCCGCCTGAAGCGCATGGCCCGCAACGACAACAACAAGGACTACCTTGACCAGGTTTACTACGCCATCGGCAACATCTACCTGCTGCAGGGCGACACCGCCCAGGCCATCGGTGCCTACGAGAAAGGTAACGAAAAGGCCACCCGCAGCGGCATTGAGAAGGGTGTGCTGCTGCTGCGCCTCGGCGGACTGTACTGGGACCTGGAGAAATATGCTGACGCCCAGCGCTGTTACGGCGAGGCTATCGGACTGTTGGACAAGGACCGCCCCGACTACGAGGAACTGTCGAACCGCTCGAAGATGCTCGACGAACTGGTGCCCTTCACCGAGGCCGTCCACCTGCAGGACTCGCTTCAGGAACTGGCCAAGATGCCTGAGAAAGAGCGACTTGAAGCCATCGACCGCGTGATTGAGGCGCTCAAGAAGAAAGAAAAGGAGGAACGCGACAAGGCCCTGGAGGCCGAGGTGGAGAAAACACTGCAGCAGCGTGGAGCAACAGGCAACCGCACCAACACCCCCAACCGTCAGGCGACGCCCGCCGTCGCCCAACAGGGCAACGGCCAGTGGTACTTCTACAACCCGACGGCCGTGAATCAGGGCAAGCAGACGTTCCAGCGGCAGTGGGGCAAGCGCGAGAACGTTGACAACTGGCAACGCATAAACCAGACGGTGGTCAACCTGGCGGCAAACCAGGATGCTCAGGACACCCCGGAAGGCAACGACAGCATCAGCGGCGGTACACAGCCAGGAGGAGGAGGCGACTTGTCCGACAGCGCCCTGCCCAGCGACTCCGTGGCCTCCGACACCTTAGCCAACGATCCGCACAACCGCGAATACTATCTGGCCCAGATACCCTTCACCGAGGAGCAGGTGGCCGCTTCGAACGACATCATCAAGGACGGACTGTTCCATGCCGGCATCATCTTCAAGGACAAGCTCGGCAACCTGACACTGAGCGAGCGCAGCCTGCTGAGGCTCACCAACAGCTACACTGACTTCGAGCAGACCGACGAGGCCTTCTACCATCTATTCCTGCTCTACTCGCTGCAGGGACAGACCGACAAGGCCGACGACTGCCTCAACCGCCTGAAGGCCGATTACCCGGAGAGCCAGTGGACCATCCTGCTTGCTGACCCCAACTTTGTTGAGAACGCCCGCTTCGGCATTCATATCGAGGACTCGCTCTATGCCGCCACCTACGATGCGTTCAAGGCCAGCCGCTATCAGGAAGCGCAGGCCAACGCCAATCTCGCCATCGAGCGTTTCCCTTTAGGTCAAAACCAGCCTAAGTTCCTCTTCATCAGCGGTCTGAGCAAGCTTAACGAGGGCGACGGCAACGGCTGTATGGAATTGCTGAAACAAGTGGTGGAGAAATATCCCAAGAGCGAGGTCAGCGAGATTGCCGGAATGATTGTGAAGGGCGTGCAGGAGGGGCGCCCGCTCCACGGCGGCAAGTTCGACCTGGGCGACATCTGGTCGCGACGCGACGTTACAATGGTCTCCAACGACTCCACGGGTACCGACACCCTGTCGGCCGAGCGCAACACCAACTTCCTGTTCCTCCTCGTCTATGAGCCCGACTCCGTCAACGAGAACCAGCTGCTCTTCGAGATGGCACGCTACAACTTCACCAACTTCCTGGTGCGCAATTTCGACCTGAGCATCGAGCAGGAGTACACCTTCCACCGCATGCTCGTCAGCGGCTTCCTCAATTACGACGAAGTGCTGCAGTATGCCCGCAAGCTGCATGCCACAGAAGCCATGACCTCCATACTGAGCCGCTGCCACAGCATCATCATCAGCCAGCAGAACCTCGCCCTCATCGGTGCCCACTACAGCTACGGCGACTACCTGCAGTTCTACGAGAAGACGTTCACGCCGATGGAGGTCAGCGGCGAGCAGCTGCTCAACATCCCCGAGACCGTCGAGCAGTCTGACGATGACGACGAAGTTCCCGTCGGCGACGACGGCGACGGCAACGATGAAGAGGCTGCACCTCAAAAGAGCGACCTCGACTTCGGCGAGGACTTCTGGTAACATATGTCCTGAAGGCCGTCAGCGCCAAGGCCGAGCAGGTACTTTTGCAATTGAATCAACAAATGGAAATATGACAAACGGAGTATTACTTTGGGTCGACGACGAGATTGAACAGCTGAGGGCACACCTGCTGTTTCTCGAGAAGAAAGGTTATGAGGTGGTGACCGTCTCGAACGGCACCGATGCCATCGACCAATGCCAAGAGCGGTCGTTCGACCTCGTGCTGCTCGACGAGCAGATGCCGGGACTCAGCGGACTGGAGACACTGCAGCGCATCAAGCAGCTGCAGCCGGCGCTGCCCGTGGTGATGGTGACCAAGAGTGAGGAGGAGAACATCATGGAGCAGGCCATCGGCCAGCAGATAGCCGACTACCTCATCAAGCCCGTCAACCCCAACCAGATACTGCTGACGCTGAAGAAGAACATCCACCGCCGCGAGATTGTGACCGAGGTCACGCAGAGCCAGTATCAGCAGGACTTCCAGCAGATTGCCATGCAGATCATGGACTGCCAGACGTGGCAGGACTGGACCGAGGTCTACCGCCGGCTCGTCCACTGGGAACTGCAGCTCTCGTCGACCGACAGTTCGATGACCGAAATGCTGCAGATGCAGAAGGAGGAGGCCAACCTCGGCTTCGCCAAGTTCGTGAAGAAGAACTACATGACGTGGGTCGACGGTAAGAACGCCCCTCTCATGTCGCACCGCGTCTTCAAGGAGCGGCTGTTCCCCCTGCTCAACGCCAAGCAGAAGGTCTTCCTCGTCGTGCTCGACAACTTCCGCTACGACCAGTGGCGCATGCTGGCACAGGAGTTAGGCGACCAGTTCGACATCGACGAAGACCTTTACTGCTCCATCCTGCCAACCGCCACGCAATATGCGCGCAATGCCATTTTCTCGGGACTCATGCCCGACCAGATAGCCCGTATGTTCCCCGACCTGTGGGTCGACGAGGACGAGGAGGAGGGCAAGAACCTGAACGAGGCGCCGCTCATACAGACGCAGATAGAGCGCTACCGCCGCCACGACACCTTTTCTTATAATAAGGTGAACAACTCGCAGGATGCCGACCGACTGATGCAGCAGCTGAACCAGCTGAAGAAGAACGACCTCAACGTCGTCGTCTTCAACTTCATCGACATGCTCAGCCACGCACGCACAGAGAGCCGCATGGTGCGCGAGCTGGCCAACAACGAAAGTGCCTACCGCAGCATCACCCTCTCCTGGTTCCGCCACTCGGTCATCGCCGACTTCTTCCGACAGCTGGCACAGACCGACTACAAGGTCATCGTCACGACTGACCACGGCTCCATACGCTGCACGAGGCCTGTCAAGATTGTCGGCGACCGCAACACCAACACCAACCTGCGCTACAAGCTGGGCAAGAACCTGAGCTACAACGATAAGGACGTCTACGTCATCCGCGAGCCGCAGAAGGCGCAGCTGCCCTCCCCCAACCTGTCGACGAGCTATGTCTTCGCCACTGGCGACGCCTTCTTCGCCTACCCCAACAACTACAACTACTACGTCTCCTATTATCGCGACACCTTCCAGCACGGCGGCATCTCGATGGAGGAGATGATTATTCCCATCGTCACACTGACAGGAAAGAAAAGATAGAGCTATTACAATTTACAGATTTTCGATTAACGATTTATGGAGATTACAATAACGGATATTGAGCACATCGGCGACGCAGCCCGCCAGTTTGTCGACGTCATCGGCGACCACCGCGTATTTGCCTTCTACGGCAGCATGGGCGCCGGCAAGACCACCTTCATCAAGGCCATCTGCGAGCAGTTGGGTGTCGAGGACGTCATCACCTCGCCCACCTTTGCCATTGTCAACGAGTACGAGACCAACGACCGGCCCATCTTCCACTTCGACTTCTACCGCATCAAACGGTTGGAGGAGGTCTACGACATGGGCTACGAGGACTACTTCTACTCGGGCTCCATCTGCTTCATCGAGTGGCCGGAGCTGATTGAGGAACTCTTGCCCGACGATGCCGTCCGCGTCACCATCGCCGAGCAGCCTGACGGCTCGCGCACCGTCAGCATGGAATAAAAAAAGAGAACTGCCAAGTGTTGAAACTCAACTACTTGGCAGCTCTTTCAGTTGGGGTACTCGGACTCGAACCAAGAATGACAGGACCAGAATCTGTAGTGTTACCATTACACCATACCCCAATGTCGTTTGCAAAGCAGAACAACCTTGTTCCGAATTGCGGGTGCAAAGGTACTACTTTTTCTGAAACTACCAAAACTTTTTGGCAGATTTTTTTAAAAATACTCAATTTTTCTCCCTTTATGTGGCAGAAACGAAGAAAAAGCACTATCTTTGCAGAATATTTCACATATCATTTATTAAATGGAGCAAACAAAGGAATTAGTAGAAACCATTACCAAAGGAATTCAAGAGAAGAAAGGCACGGGCATCGTGGTAGCCGACCTCAGCGGCATCGACGGTACCATCTGCCACTATTTCGTGATTTGTCAAGGCAACTCACCGTCGCAGGTGGAGGCCATTACCGAGTCGGTGGGCGACTTTGCCCGCAAAGAGCTTGACGAGCGGCCGGCCCATGTCGTCGGTCTGGAGAACGCCCAGTGGGTGGCCATGGACTATACAGACGTGCTGGTTCACGTCTTCCTGCCCGACGTCCGTGAGTACTACGACCTGGAGCACCTTTGGGACGATGCGAAGCTGACATATATACCTGATTTGGATTAAAGGAAACATGGAACAGAAAAAGACGAATAATAACAACAACGGGCCGAAGATGAACATGCCCAAGTTCAACATGAACTGGATATACTTCGTGGCCATCCTGACGCTGATCATGCTCTACATGACCAACTCAGGCGATGGCGTTGCTGCCGTACAGGCTCACACGGAGTCGACGTACAGCGACTTCAAGGCGTTCGTTGAGCGCGGCTATGCCGACAAGATTGTTGTGAACAAGACCCAGAACACGCTGAAGATGTATGTCACGGCCGACCACATCCGCGACGTGTTCAAGCAGGGTCACAAGCAGACGGGCACCTCGCCCTACGTCGATGTCGAGATAGGCTCGGTAGACCAGGTAGAGCAGTTTGTCGAGAAGATGAAGGATGAAGGAAAGTTCAAAGGCAAGCTGAGCTACGAGAACAAGTCGGGCGGCAGTGTCATCGGCGACATTTTCTACAGCTTGCTGCCGCTCCTGCTTCTCATCGGTGTGTGGATGTTCTTCTTCCGCCGTATGGGCGGTGGTGGCGGCTTTGGCGGCGGCATGTTCTCAGTCGGCAAGTCGAAGGCGAAGATGTACGAGAAGGGCGGTGAGTTAGGCATCACGTTCAAGGACGTGGCCGGACAGGCCGGTGCCAAGCAGGAGATGCAGGAAATTGTGGACTTCCTGAAGAATCCACAGAAATATACGGAACTGGGCGGCAAGATTCCCAAAGGCGCCCTGCTCGTCGGTCCTCCGGGAACGGGTAAGACGCTGTTGGCCAAGGCCGTGGCCGGTGAGGCCGGCGTACCGTTCTTCTCAATGTCGGGTTCTGACTTTGTCGAGATGTTCGTCGGCGTGGGAGCCAGTCGTGTGCGCGACCTGTTTGAGCAGGCCAAGCAGAAGGCGCCGTGTATCATATTCATCGACGAGATTGACGCCGTGGGCCGAGCCCGCTCTAAGAATCCCGCCATGGGCGGTAACGACGAGCGTGAGAATACGCTGAACGCCCTGCTGACCGAGATGGACGGCTTCGGCACGAACAGCGGTATCATCACCCTGGCCGCCACCAACCGTGCCGACATGCTCGACTCGGCCCTGCTGCGTGCTGGTCGCTTCGACCGTCAGATACACGTCGACCTGCCCGACCTGAACGAGCGCAAAGAGGTATTCCATGTTCATCTGAAGCCGCTGAAACTGGCCGACGACGTTGATGTGGACTTCCTGGCCCGACAGACGCCGGGCTTCTCGGGTGCCGACATAGCCAACGTCTGCAACGAGGCCGCCCTGATAGCAGCCCGCTTCAACCGCGAGAAGGTGGGGCGACAGGACTTCCTCGACGCCGTCGACCGCATTATCGGCGGTCTGGAGAAGAAGACGAAGGTGATGACCGAGTCGGAGAAGCGCTCCATCGCCATCCACGAGGCTGGTCACGCCACCATTTCGTGGTTCACCGAGTTTGCCAACCCGCTTGTCAAGGTCTCCATTGTGCCGCGTGGTCAGGCTTTGGGTGCCGCCTGGTATCTGCCTGAGGAGCGCGTGCTCCAGACCAAGGAGGCCATGCTCGACGAGATGTGCTCGCTGCTTGGCGGCCGTGCCGCCGAGGAGCTGTTCATCGGCCACATCTCTACGGGTGCCATGAACGACCTGGAGCGCACCACGAAGCAGGCCTATGGCATGATAGCCTATGCCGGTATGTCGGACAAGCTGCCCAACGTGTGCTATTACAACAACCAGGAATACCAGTTCCAGCGCCCCTATTCGGAAGCCACGGCCAAGCTGATGGACGACGAGGTGCTGAAGATGGTCAACGAGCAGTACGACCGAGCCAAGCGCATTCTCACCGAGCACGCCGAGGGCCACGCCCAGCTCGCCCAGCTCCTGGTAGAGCGCGAGGTCATCTTTGCAGAGGATGTCGAGCGAATCTTCGGCAAGCGTCCCTGGACCAGTCGCGCCGAGGAACTCCTTGAGGCTCAGATGCGTGCCGATGCCGAGCGCATGGCCGAGGAGCGTGCGAAGCAACTCGAACTTGAAGCAAAGGAAAAGGAGGAAAAAGCATGAAGAATTTCATCGTCCGCACCATCACCAGCGTATTCTTCGTCGCAGCTATTGTGACAAGTTTCCTCAACCCACGGGCTATGACTTTGCTGTTCGGCATCGTCACCGGAATGACCATCTGGGAGTTTGCCGGACTGGTCAACGACCGGCCGTTTATCTCCATCAACCGGTTTATCTGCACTGTCAGCGGTGTCTACCTGTTCCTCGCCATGTCGGGCTACAACAGCGGACTGACACCGGCAACGGTGTTCATACCCTATCTGGTCAGCATTATCTACCTCATGGTGGCCGAACTCTACCTCAAGGCCAAGGACCCCATCAACAACTGGGCCTACACCATGCTGTCGCAGCTCTACATCGCCCTGCCCCTGTCGCTGCTCAACGTGCTGGCCTTCCGCTCGAACGGCTACGACATACAGTACACCTACCTCATGCCGCTCTCCGTCTTTGTGTTCCTATGGATAAACGACGCGGGTGCCTACTGCGTCGGCTCGCTCCTGGGCCGCCACAAGCTGTTTCCCCGCATATCGCCGGGCAAGTCGTGGGAGGGCAGCATCGGCGGTGCCGTGTTAGTAGTGGCTGCTGCCGTGCTTATCTGGTATTACACTGACTTCTACGACGTCAACGACCTCGGGCTGACAGCCTACGAATGGGCTGGCCTTGGGCTGGTAGTGGTCATCTTCGGCACGTGGGGCGATCTGATTGAGTCGCTCTTCAAGCGCACCCTCGGCATCAAGGACTCCGGCAACGTGTTGCCCGGGCACGGCGGTATGCTCGACCGCTTCGACTCTACGCTGATGGCCGTCCCCGCCGCAGTGGTCTATCTCTACACGCTAACGCTCATTTAAAAGCCGCACCATGATTCCTGCCGCACGGTCGGGAGCGTCGCTCTCGCCCAGTCGGCGGTGCACCTCTTCGTAGTCGTCGAGCATGCGCTGGCGGTCAGGCCCACCAGGCAGTATGCGCTCCAGCTCATGCCGGATGTTGTCGACACTGAACGACTCGGCCACCAACTCCCTGACCACCTCGCGGTCAGCTATCAGATTGACCAGCGAGACGTACTTCACGCTCAGCACCTTCTTGCGTAACCAGCCGATGAGCCGGGGCAATGGCGTCTCATAACACACCACCTGCGGCACGCGGAACATACAGGTTTCCAGCGTCGCTGTTCCGCTGGTAACCAGTGCGGCGGTAGCACGGTTCAGCAACTGGTAGGTCTCGTTCATCACCAGCTTCACGTGCGTACCCTCGATAAACGGTTCGTAATACGCCCGTTCAATGGACGGTGCTCCTGCCAATACTACGTCATACTGGCCGGCCAGATGGCGCGTGGCCTCAATCATGGCGGGCAGGTTGTCCTTGATTTCCTGCTTGCGCGAACCGGCGAGGAGGGCAATAAGCCTCCCCCCTGCCCCCTCCCGTAGAGGGGGTGTAACGTTAGCCTCCCCTACGGGGGGAGGTGTGGTGGGGGCTTTCAGGAACTCCCGTACTTCCTGAGCCGTAGGATTGCCCACATAGTGTATGGGATAGTGATGCTTCTGCTCAAAGAACTCCACCTCAAAGGGAAGGATGGAGAACAGCTCGTCGACATCGCGCTTGATTGCCTTGATGCGATACTCCTTCCACGCCCAGATCTTCGGAGATATGTAGTAGTATACGGGACATATCTTGCTGGCCTTCACGTACTTGGCTATGCCGAGGTTGAAGCCCGGATAGTCTACGAGAATGAGCACGTCGGGCTGCCACTCGCGGATGTCCTGCTTGCACTGCCTCATACCCTTCAGAATCGTTGGTAGATGCATCAGCACGGGCACGAAGCCCATGTAGGCCAGCTCACGGTAGTGCTTGACGAGCGTACCGCCCTCCGCCGCCATCAGGTCGCCGCCGAAGAAGCGGAACTCCGCCTCCTCGTCCTTTTCCTTCAGCGACCGCATCAGTCGCGAGGCATGCAGGTCGCCGCTGGCCTCGCCGGCTATCAGGTAGTATTTCATGTTTCCCAGTTCCGAATCTGTTCCATTGCCTCGTAGGCAGTAACGTCGAATGTGGTCGGCGTAATGGCCACATAGCCGTGGGTGAGTGCCCAGTTGTCGGTGTCGTCAGCCTCTGGCTCATCGTTTTGGTAGTATCCCACCATCCAGTGGTAGTCGTAGCCCCGTGGGTGATGGCAGGTGGTGATTTCGTTGCACCACGACCCTTGCGCCATGCGACAGACCTTCACGCCCCGATATTCGTCCTCCTCCAACAACGGGAAGTTGATGTTCAGGCAGACGCCCTTCGGGAGTCCGTTCTCAAGCACATGTCGGGTGTACTTCACGACGTAGGGCCGCAACGGCTCGAAGTCGGCATCAGGCTTATGGTCGCAGAGCGAGAAGGCCACCGAGGGAATATACTTCATGCAGCCCTCCATCACCACGCCCATCGTCCCGCTGTAGTGGCTGTTCACCGAGCCGTTATCCCCGTGGTTGATGCCGCCGATAACCAGGTCGGGCCGACGGTCCAGGATACGTGCCAAGGCCAGCTTGACACAGTCTACGGGCGTGCCGTTCGACGACCACACCTCGAGCCCATCTTCCCGCCGCTGCAGATTCAGCCGCAGCGGGATCTCAGCCGAGAAGGCGCACGAGTAGCCCGACCGTGGCCCGTCGGGGGCGCAGACAACGATGTCGGCCAGCGGCCGCAGCATGTCAACCAGCTCATTGATGCCTTTGGCCTGATAGCCGTCGTCATTCGAGATAAGTATTAGTGGGCGTTCTCCTTGTTTTTCCATATTGCAATCGCTTTATTGTATCTGCAAATCGGGCACAAAGTTAGTAAAAAGCTGCCAATTCCTCGTATTTTTGCCCAAATAATTTTGCTGTTTTTGTGAAATGTCCGCATATTGACGGTAAGATTTTGTCTGAACGCGGGTCCAACCGGACATGAGACAATAACAGAAATGTCGTGGATTGCGCAGGTCGCGGTATTTCAGCCCCACTGATTGTGAATCACAGGAAACAAGCTACACTTCCAACACTTCCTACACCTGTTGAACTTTTTTAGGTGTAGGGAGTGTAGGAAGTGTAGGATATAAAGTGCGAATGGCAACTATAATAGCAGAAAAGGCCGGAATAATCGGCAAAACAGTGCCTTGCATCGCCCTTCGGAGGCAGGAACCGACACCTGAACCGACACCCTGACGTAAACCGGCGCCTTTTGCTGAAAAGGCGGCGGGTTACGAGCAAAAGGCGGCGGGTTTTGCGGAAAAGGCGGCGGGTTACGAGCAAAAGGCGGCGGGTTTTGCGGAAAAGGCGGCGCCCCGATTGTTATAATGTGTCGAAAAATGCTAAATTTACGCCGAAAGTGTGTTGCGTCTCATAAATATTATGTATCTTTGCAGTCTGTATTGCTTAAAATAAGGTAAAAAAGGATTGAAAATGGGAAAAATCATAGCATTAGCCAACCAGAAAGGCGGCGTGGGAAAGACAACGACGACCATTAACCTGGCCGCCTCGCTGGCTACGCTAGAGAAAACGGTGCTGGTCATCGACGCCGACCCGCAGGCCAACGCCTCAAGCGGACTGGGCGTGAACATTCAGGAGGTAGACTGCTCCATCTACGAATGTATCATCGACAAGGCCGACGTCCACGACGCCATCTACACCACCGACATTGAGGGGCTGGACATCATTCCGAGCCACATCGACCTGGTGGGCGCTGAGATTGAGATGCTGAACCTGAACGACCGCGAGCGCGTCATCAAGCAGATTCTGGCACCTATTGAGAACGAATACGACTACATACTGATTGACTGCTCGCCGTCGCTGGGTCTCATCACCGTGAACGCCTTGACGGCCGCCGACTCGGTCATCATCCCCGTGCAGTGCGAGTACTTTGCCCTGGAGGGCATCTCGAAGCTGCTGAACACCATCAAGATCATCAAGTCGCGACTGAACCCGAAACTCGAGATCGAGGGCTTCCTGCTGACGATGTACGACTCGCG
The DNA here is from genome assembly GCA_017395215.1 of Prevotella sp. GTDB lineage: Bacteria > Bacteroidota > Bacteroidia > Bacteroidales > Bacteroidaceae > Prevotella. Next base: position 60,848 of record JAFPVW010000189.1, read on the forward strand.
CCTGCGCCTGGCCAACCAGATTTACGACGAGGTGAAGCGCCACTTCCAGGAACTGGTGTTCAAGACCGTCATTCAGCGCAACGTCAAGCTGTCGGAGAGTCCCAGCCACGGTCTGCCCGTCATCCTCTACGATGCCGACTCGACTGGTTCAAAGAACCACCTGGCCCTGGCCAAGGAAATTATAAACAAGAATAAGTAATGGCTGTAAAGAAGAAATACGCAAACAGCAGCGTCCTGGGGCGCGGGCTGGACGACATAGGCAGCGGCCGCGGCTTAGATGCCTTGATCGACACATCGGACGTGAAGACTGGCGGCTCGTCGAACCTCAACGAGATTCCCATCGACCAGATAGAGCCGAACCCCGACCAGCCGCGCCGGGAGTTCGACCCGGAAGCCATGCAGGAGCTGGCCGGAAGCATCAAGGCACTGGGCATCATCGCTCCTATCACGCTGCGCAAGGTCAGCGAGGGCCGCTATCAGATCATTGCCGGCGAGCGACGCTGGCGCGCCTCGCAGATGGCTGGACTGACGTCAATACCGGCCTACATCCGCACCGTCGAGGACGAGAACGTGATGGAGATGGCACTGGTTGAGAACATCCAGCGCGAGGACCTGAACGCCATTGAGATTGCCCTGGCCTATCAGCATCTGGCTGAGACGACGGGCATGACGCAGGCCAAGATTTCGGAGCGCGTCGGCAAGAGCCGTGCTGCCGTCACCAACTACATGCGCCTGCTGAAGCTCCCCGCACAGGTACAGATGGCGCTGAAGGACAAGGAGATCGACATGGGCCACGCCCGCGCCCTGCTGTCGCTCGACAGTCCCAGCCAGCAGATCAAGCTGTTCAAGGACGTGCAGAAGCAAGGCTACTCCGTGCGCAAGGTAGAGGAGATGGTGCAGCAGATAAAGAATGGCGAGGAAATGCCGGGCGCCAGAAAGGACGGCACGCCAAAAAGCCAGCTGCCCGCCGAGTACAACGCCCTGCGCCAGCGTCTGGCCGACTTCTTCCAGGCCAAGGTGCAGATGACCTGCTCGCCGAAGGGCAAGGGGAAGATCAGTATTGCCTTCGAGAATGAGGAAGAGCTGGAGCGTATCATGAACGTGTTGGACGGAAAGAAGTGAAATGAAGACGACCGTTTTAGCCATACTGATGATGCTGTGCTGTATGGGCTGTCTGGCCCAGACGGACTCCACGCGGTATGAGCCTGTCGGCAGCGACTCCATCTTTGTCATCAGCAGCGATTCCGCACTGCTGCAGGACCTGGCGCCGCTCGACACCATTGTGGAGCAAGAGGTCAAGCAGCTGGAAATGAGGCTGCCGCTGCCCGACTCCACCCTGACGCCGAAAAAGAAGCAGAAGCGCGACTGGGCCACCTGGGTGCCCAGCCCGCAGCGGGCACTGTGGCTGGCCCTGGTGATTCCCGGCGGCGGACAGATCTACAACCGCAAGTACTGGAAGCTGCCCATCGTCTACGGAGGGTTCATGGGCTGTATCTACGCCCTGACGTGGAACAACACCATGTACAAGGACTACTCGCAGGCTTTCATCGACATCTCCGACGACGACCCCGCCACGGCCAGCTACATGAAGTTCATGCACCTGGGCCGCGTCATCAACGACCAGAACTTAGAGCGCTACAAGACGCTCTTCAAGAAGCGTAAGGACAAATACCGCCGCTGGCGCGACCTGAGCTTCTTCGTGATGGTGGGCATCTACGCCGTCAGCGTCATCGACGCCTACGTCGACGCCGAGCTGTCGGTTTTCGACATCTCGAAGGACCTGAGCCTGAAGGTACAGCCCACCGTCATCGGCAACCCGCTGGCTGACAACCCCATCTATGCCTCGTCGCTCGGGGTGAACTGCAGCCTTAACTTTTAACACGACTGAATTATGAAGAAATACCTGTTACTGCTTGCAATGATGCTTGCCTCTGCCAGTGCCATGATGGCACAGGACGTCTTCGACCTCGACGACGAAGACGAGGAAGAGGAAGAAGAGATTGAAATGACTGAAGACGAGGTCATGGTGACCGACCAGGAGGGCAACGAGGAAATCATCGACTTCCCCGAGGCCATGACCTACGACCTGGACTCGCTCATGAACCTCTACATGTCGAAGACCTACCTCAGCGAGGATGCAGACTGCCGCACGACCGAGGAGAACCCCACCTTCGACCGCGACACCTACCTGGAACGCCTCAAGCGCATGCCGACCATCATGGAGATGCCTTACAATGACGTCGTCCAGAAGTTCCTCGACCGCTACAGCGGCCGACTGCGCCACTCGGTGAGCTACATGCTGGGCGCCTGCAACTTCTACATGCCCATCTTCGAGGAGGCTCTCGAAGCCTACGGCCTGCCACTGGAGCTGAAATACCTGCCCGTCATCGAGTCGGCCCTCAACCCGAAGGCCGTGTCGCGCGTCGGGGCCACCGGACTATGGCAGTTCATGCTGACCACCGGCAAGCAGTACGGACTCGAGGTGAACTCGCTCGTCGACGAGCGCCGCGACCCCGTCAAGGCCAGCTACGCCGCCGCCCACTATCTGAGCGACCTCTACAAGGTGTTCGGCGACTGGAGCCTGGTCATCGCCTCCTACAACTGCGGACCGGGCAACATCAACAAGGCCATCCACCGCGCCGGAGGCGTGAAGGACTACTGGCAGATCTACCCCTACCTGCCCCGCGAGACCCGTGGCTACGTGCCGGCATTCATCGCTGCCAACTACATCATGACCTACTACTCGGCACACAACATCTGCCCGCTGCGCACCCGTCTGCCGATGAAGACCGACACCGTCGTCGTCAGCCGGAACGTTCACCTGCAGCAAGTTGCTGCCGTGCTCGGCATCGACATCGACATGCTGCGCACGCTCAACCCTGAGTACCGCCGCGACGTCGTGCCAGGACTCACCAAGCCCTCAGCCATCAAGCTGGCGATAAACGACGTCACACGCTTCATCGACAACCAGGACTCTATCTACAACTATAACGCCAGCGAACTTCTGAGCAAGCGCGACGAGGTGGCCGTTCCCGACGACCAGCCCACCTTCACCACTTACAAGAAGGCGAAGAAGGGGCGCAAGGCCACCGTCCGCAAGGGCAGGAAGGCCAAGACGACGAAGGCCACTGCCAGAAAGAGCAGGAAGACAAGCGCAAAGACGCGGAAGGCAGCTGCCAAGGCAAAGGCCAAGCCGAAAGCCAAAGCAAAGGCCAAGGCAAAGCCGAAGGCAAAGGCAAAAAGCCGCTCACGCAAAAGGAAATGACATTTTTCAGGCACATGCCAGACAAGGAGGAACAAATATGGACGATGAAGAGAGAAAACAAATACAAGCCGACGATGAACTGATAAACGGAGCATTCCAGGAACTGCTGAACAGCTACCTGGCCTCGCGCCACCGCAAGAAAGTTGACCTTATCACCAAAGCCTTCAACTTCGCCCGGCAGGCTCACAAGGGCGTGCGGCGACTGTCGGGAGAGCCTTACATCATGCACCCCATCGCCGTGGCACAGATAGCGTGCTCGGAGATAGGGCTCGGCTCTACCAGCATCTGCTCGGCACTGCTCCACGACGTCGTCGAGGATACCGACTACACCGTCGAGGACATCGAGAACATCTTCGGCCCGAAGATAGCCCAGATTGTCGACGGCCTGACCAAAATCTCGGGCGGCATCTTCGGCGAGCAGGCCTCGGCACAGGCCGAGAACTTCAAGAAGCTGCTGCTCACCATGAGCGACGACATACGCGTCATCCTCATCAAGATTGCCGACCGCCTGCACAACATGCGCACCCTGGAGTCGCAGCCCGCCAACAAGCAGTACAAGATTGCCGGCGAGACGCTCTACATCTACGCGCCACTCGCCCACCGCTTAGGTCTCTACAAGATCAAGTCCGAACTCGAGAACCTCAGCTTCCGCTTCGAGCATCCTGAGGAGTTTGCCAGCATCAAGTCGAAGCTGGCTTCTACCGAGGCCAAGCGCCACGAGCTCTTCGACGAGTTCATCGTGCCCATCGAGGTCGAACTGCAGAAGATGGGCCTACAGTACACCATCAAGGAGCGTGTCAAGACACCCTACTCCATCTGGACCAAGATGCAGAACAAGCACGTCACGTTCGAGGAGATCTACGACATCCTCGCCGTGCGCATCATCTTCACCCCACGCTCACGCGAGGAGGAGGTCAACGAGTGCTTCAAAATCTACGTCGCCATATCGAAGATTTACAAGAGCCACCCCGACCGGCTGCGCGACTGGCTCAACCACCCCAAGACCAACGGCTACCAGGCCCTGCACGTCACGCTCATGTCAAAGCAGGGACACTGGATAGAGGTGCAGATACGCTCCGACCGCATGGACGAGGTGGCCGAGCAGGGACTCGCCGCCCACTGGAAATACAAGGAGGGCGACGACGAAGAGGAGTACACCGAGGACGAGGCCGAGCTCAACGAGTGGCTGCGCACCATCAAGGAAATCCTCGACGACCCGCAGCCCGACGCCATGGACTTCCTCGACGCCATCAAGCTCAACCTCTTCGCCTCCGAGATATTCGTATTCACGCCCAAGGGCGAAATCAAGACCATGCCCGCCGGCTGTACCGCCCTCGACTTCGCCTTCTCCATCCACACCTTCCTCGGCAGCCACTGCATCGGTGCCAAGGTAAACCACAAGCTGGTGCCCCTGAGCCACAAGCTGCAGAGCGGCGACCAGGTGGAGATTCTCACCTCGAAGGCCCAGCACGTGCAGCCCGCATGGATTGAGTTCGTCAGCACCGCCAAGGCCAAGGGCAAGATACAGGCCATACTGCGCCGTGCGGGGCGTGAGGTGCAGAAGCGGGGCGAGGAGCTGCTCGCTGACTGGCTGAAGAAGCACGACCGTGAGTACACCATCGCCGTGGCCGACCAGCTGACCGAGTACCACGAGTTCCGCCACCGCGAGGATTTCTTCCAGGCACTGGGCGAGAAGACTGTCCTGCTGGGCGAGAAAGACCTCGACGAGCTGAGCGGCAAGAACAAGAAGAAGCAGTCGGGCGGCTGGCTACGCTATGTGCCCTTCGTCAAGACTGGCAAGGACAACAAGGACGAACGATGGGAGGAGCTCGGACAGAAACGCGAGGAGAGCGAGCTGTTCGTCGTGCCCGAGAAGTTCAACCGCAAGA
>JAFPVW010000014.1 GCA_017395215.1 Prevotella sp.
CAGACCGATGATGCCGCGCGAGGGGATATTGAACTCAATATTGGTGCGCTCACCTTGTGACTCCATGCTGGTCATCTCGCCCTTGCGGCGCGTCACCATGTCAATCATCTTCGAGGCAAACTCCTCAGGCACGGTGATGGTGAGTTCCTCAATAGGCTCGCACTTCTGGCCGTCGATCTCTTTGTAGATGACCTGTGGCTGACCAACCTGCAGCTCGTAGCCCTCGCGGCGCATGGTCTCGATGAGCACCGAGAGGTGGAGCACACCACGGCCGGAGACCACCCACTTGTCGGTGGAGTCCTCAAACTGCTCGACGCGCAGGGCGAGGTTCTTCTCGAGCTCGCGCTCCAGGCGGTCGTTGATGTGGCGCGAGGTGACAAACTTGCCCTCGCGGCCGAAGAACGGCGAGTCGTTGATGGTGAAGAGCATCGACATGGTCGGCTCGTCGATGGCGATGGGCGGCAGCGGCTCCGGGTTCTCCAGATCGCAGATGGTGTCGCCAATCTCGAACTTCTCTAAACCGATGACGGCGCAGATGTCGCCGCAGTCAACCTTGTCGGTGCGCGAGTGGCCCATGCCGTCGAAGGTGTGCAGCTCCTTGATCTTGGTCTTCTCCAACGAACCGTCGCGGTGGGCAATGGTTATCTGCTGACCGTCGCGGAGCGAGCCACGGTGGACGCGGCCCACGGCGATGCGGCCCGTGTAAGAGCTATAGTCGAGCGAGGTGATGAGCATCTGGGGCGTACCTTCCAACTGCTTCGGGGCGGGAATCACCTCAATGATCTTATCTAATAAATAGGTGATGTCGGTGGTGGGCTTGTTGTAGTCCTCGCCCATCCAGCCGTTCTTGGCCGAACCGTAGACCACGGGGAAGTCGAGCTGGTCCTCGGTGGCATTGAGCGAGAACATCAGGTCGAACACCATCTCGTAGACCTCCTCGGGGCGGCAGTTGGGCTTGTCGACCTTGTTCACCACGACAATGGGTTTCAGACCAATCTGCAGGGCCTTTTGCAGCACGAAGCGCGTCTGCGGCATCGGCCCTTCGAAGGCGTCGACGAGCAGCAGACAGCCGTCGGCCATGTTGAGCACGCGCTCCACCTCGCCGCCGAAGTCGGAGTGTCCCGGGGTGTCGATGATGTTGATCTTCACGCCCTTCCAGTTGATGCTGACGTTCTTCGACAGAATGGTGATGCCTCGTTCACGCTCGAGGTCGTTGGCGTCGAGTACTTGGCTGCTGAGGTTCTGCCCTTCGCGGAAGAGGTTTCCGGCCAGCATCATCTTGTCCACGAGCGTCGTCTTGCCGTGGTCAACGTGTGCAATAATTGCTATGTTTCTGATGTCCTGCATAAGTCACTTTCTTGAAATCGGCTGCAAAGGTACAAAGAAATAGTGAGAAATTTGCTTCCGCACGCCTTTTTTTGCTCGCGGAAGCAAATTTCTCACCTATGTCAATCAGGACACTTACTATTAGAACGGAATCTTGTAGCCTAAGGTCAGCATGATAACGCTGTTGTGACCTTTGCCGTGCCAAACAAAACCTGCCTTGTCCTTGAGAATATTGGAGACACCCAGGTTGTAGCGAGCATCAATCACGAAGTCACTGATTTCATAAGACAGGCCCATGGGAATTGAAAAGTCAAAACTCTCCATATAATCCTTAATATCAGTGTCATCAAACTTTGCGTTCATCAGGAAACCAGGCTGAACACCAGCCTTCACTGCCAATCCAGGAACAATGTAATAGTTAAACAGCACAGGGATGTTCAGATAATCCAATTTGTACTTCTCATCCACATCTTTAATCGCTGAACCTTGCATAGAATACAGCAAACCTGCTGTCACACCCATATTCTCTGTAAAATTATACCCAAACTCAGCACCAGCAACGAGACCGACCTTCATCTTGTTGTCATGAACATCACCTGTGAAAGTAGTCAGCGTTCCACCAACCATTGGCTTGAGAAACATCCCCTGAGCATTTGCACTCATTGTAGCCATTAAGGCGACTACTGCCATAACAATCAATCTCTTCATAATAACATTTGTTTAGTTGTTAGACATATTAACTATATATATTTACTGCAAAGCTAATAAAAAATCCTAACATTATAACTAAAAGCAGACAAGAAGATCCGCAAATTAAGCATTATTAACGAAAGAGAGAAAAAGAAGTGGGAAAAACTTGTAGGAACGGAGAAAAAGTAGTACCTTTGCAGCCGCATTTGACGAAGCCCCCGTCGGTGATGAAGGCGGAAAGGACTTTTGAAGGATGTTTAGTATTAACAAATTCAATTCATCAACAACATGTACTTAGACAAAGAAAAGAAAGTAGAGATTTTCAGCCAGTATGGCAAGTCGGCAACCGACACGGGTTCTCCCGAAGCTCAGATTGCCCTGTTCACCTATCGCATCAAGCACCTGACGGAGCACCTGAAGAAGAACCACAAGGACTTCGCTACCGCCCGCTCGCTGACCATGCTGGTAGGCCGTCGCCGCAAGCTGCTGAAGTACCTCTATGTCAACGACATCAACCGCTACCGTGCTATCATCAAGACGCTCGGCCTGCGTAAGTAAGTAAAGGCAAAAACAGCAAAAAGGCCTAAAGGTAAAAAGCCGCGTAGGGATTCCCCTATGCGGTTTTATGTTTTTCCCTCTTGACAATCCAGGAAAAAAGCGTAACTTTGCACCAACAAACTGAGTTATTCACCTTTTAAAACTTAACGACGATGAAGAAGATATACACACTCTTGGCAATGCTGCTGACCATGATGGCAGGCTCGACCTTCAGCTCCTGCGACTGGGATGACGACGATGCCATCGCCTACACCTTAGAGGGCACATGGAAGGGAAACATGTATGTTAACACCTACTACGACGGCAACACCTATTATGCCACAGCTACGGAAATCACATTCCTACGCGACCCCTACCGCTACTCCAGCGGCGACGGCTACTAGGTGGACTACTACTCCAGGGCACCATGGGACTATGTGGCCAACCACATACGCTGGACGGTGAACTACGGCAGGATCAGGGTCTACTTCATTGAGGAGGGGACGGAATTGGAGATCCATGACTACCGGCTGAGCGACAACCGCTTCACGGGCTACATTGCCGAGCACGGCAATGACGTGGAGTTCAGCCTCTATCACGTATCGTCGCCCAACTGGAACAGCTATCGCTGGGGTTACGACGCCTGGTATGACGACTACTACTGGTCGCGCGAGACACGCGGACTGGCAGCCGACAAGCCGGTCAGAAGGATTGGCAAGTAAACATCAAGTAGAAACAAGGAATGGACAAGTCGCCATTCCTCGTTTCTTTTTTATTCCACCTTAATTCGGACATTGTCGCGGATGATATTCTGGCAATGCTGGAACGTCGCATCGTGCTTGGCGCTGATGTCAATGTTACGCAGGGTAATGCGGTCGATGGGCATCTCAGGCAGTCCGTTGAACTCCATGGCATAGCCGGCACCGTGGCAGATAACATTGCGGATGTCGATGTTGCGGAAGACGGGTGTCTCCTCGGTGACGGGCACGGGCTTCGCCTCCGGCTGCTGACCGCCTTCGGCCAGCACCTCGGCCACCGACTTGCCGCCGTAGTACATGTTGAAGGTCAGGGCGTAAGTCTTGATGTCGGTCATCGAGATTCCGTCGATGAAGATGTTCTCGACCACGCCGCCACGGCCACGGGTCGACTTGAAGCGCAGGCCGACGTCGGTGCCGAGGAACTGGCAGTTCCTGACGCTGATGTTTCTAACGCCGCCGCTCATCTCAGAGCCCACGACGAAGCCGCCATGTCCGGCAAAGACGGTGCAGCCGTCGACGACGACATTCGAGCAGGGCACGCCGCGCCGGCGCCCGTCGGCATCCTTGCCGCTCTTCAGGCAGATGCCGTCGTCACCGGCATCAAACTTAGAATTGACAATCAGGGCGTTGGTACACGACTCCAGGTCGAGGGCGTCGCCGTTCTGGGCGAAGGCGGGGTTACGCGCGAGTACATTATCTATAATAATATTCTCGCACATCAGCGGATGGATATTCCACGCCGGTGAGTTCTGGAAGATGACGCCCTCAAGCAGCACGTTCTTGCAGCCCACAAGACTGACCAACACCGGGCGCAGGAACCGCTTCACCTGCTGCCACTCCTCCTCGGTCGTAGCAGCGGGCACGTTCATGTTGGCGCCCTTTTCGCCCTTCTCGTAACCCTCGGAGGGCACCCAGTAGTCCTTCTTCATCTCGCGGCCACCGGGGCGCGCCAGGACTTCCTTCCACTGGGCATCTGTCATTTTCGCCCGCTTTACCGGGCGCCAGTATTGGCCATTGCCATCGATGACGCCCTGGCCCGTTACGGAGATGTTTGTGGCACCGTTGGCACTCAGCGGCGACTGGCAGCGACGGGTGTCAAGTCCTTCGAACGAGGTCTTGATGAGCGGGTAGAGATTTTCGTCGGCAGCAAACTGGATGACGGCACCGGCCTCCAAGTGCAGGTCGATGTTCGACTCCAGGACGATGGGACCTGTCAACCACACGCCACGGGGCACGATGAGGTGGCCGCCGCCGTTGCGCTTCAGATAGCTGATGCCCTTGGCGAAAGCGTCAGTACAGAGTGTCTCGCCCGTGCCTACAGCATAGAAGTCTGTCAACACCACCCGGCGGTCGGGAATGGCAGGGGCCTGCACCTCTGCCATCTTGAACGGCAGGTTGTCGGTGTACTGTTTATACTTGTTCTGAGCGTTCACAGCACAGAACGAGACAAGGCTCAAAATTAGTAAGGTAGTTCGCTTCATTTTTGTTAGAGTTATTAGTTATGGATTGTAAGCTATGTTAGTCTGGTTGGTATATCTCGCGTAGTGGTTTCATCACGAAGTCGCGCTTATGCATCAGCGGATGCGGTATCTTCAGGTCGGGCTCGTCTACCGTCAGGTCGTCGTAGAGCAGGATGTCGATGTCGATGGGTCTGTCAGCGTACTGACGGTCAGACGACTTTTGGCTGACGGTTAGACGGGTAGACTTTTTTTTCCGGCCCAAGTCACGCTCTATCTGCTGGGTCAGCGTCAGCACCTCACGTGGTGTCTTTGTTGTCTGGCACAGGATAACGGCATTGAGGAAGTTATGGCAGGACTCAAAGCCCCACGGCTCGGACTCCATGAGCGACGACTGGCGAACAACCTGTCCCACCTTTTCCTGCACAAGTCGTACAGCATCTTCAATATTCTGCTGCCGATTGCCCAGATTACTTCCTAACCCCAAATATACCTTATGCATGAGTCTAACCGCCAATATAGTCTAACCGTCTAACCGTCACATCAGTCTAATCGTCGAGAATCAGCAGCGCATCGCCGAAGCATCCGAACTGATATCCCTTCTCGACTGCCTGCTCGTAAGCCTCGTAGACGATGTCGTAGCCACCGAAGGCCGCCGTCAGCATCATCATCGTCGACTCCGGGTGATAGAAGTTGGCTATCATTGCATTGGCGAGTCCGAAGTCATAAGGCGGAAAGATGAACTTGTTGGTCCAGCCGTCGAAAGGCTTCAACAGTCCGTCGGTACCCACGGCGGTCTCCGTGGCGCGGGTCGTGCTGACACCCACTGTGCAGACGCGGTGGCCGGCCTGCTTGGTGTCGTTCACCAACTGGCAGCAAGCCTCGCCGATAATCATCTGTTCCGAGCTCATCTTGTGCTTCGTCAAGTCCTCCACCTCAATGCTGTCGAAACAGCCAAGGCCGCAGTGAACGGTCAGGTAGGCAAAGTTGAAGCCGCGAATCTCCATCATCTTCATCAGCTGGCGGCTGAAGTGCAGTCCAGTGGCAGGTGCCGTCACCGCCCCCTCGTTCTTGGCATAGATGGTCTGGAAGTTCTCCATATCCTCAGGCACCGTTGCCCGGCGGTCGACGATGTAGCGCGGCAGCGGGGCAGCCCCCAAGGCAAAGAGCTCGCGCTTGAACTCGTCGTGGTCGCAGTCGTAGAGGAACCTCAGCGTGCGGCCACGGCTGGTGGTATTGTCGATAACCTCGGCAACCATCGGTCCGTCTTCCTCGAAGAACAGCTTATTGCCAATGCGTATCTTGCGGGCCGGTTCTACCAGCACGTCCCACAGGCGCAGCTCAGCGTTCAGCTCACGCAGCAGGAACACCTCTATCTGGGCGTCGGTCTTCTCCTTGGTTCCGAACAGCCGTGCCGGGAAAACCTTCGTGTCGTTGAAGACAAAGGTGTCGCCCTCGTCGAAGTAGTCAACGAGATCACGAAACGACAGGAACTGGTCGGTATCGTTACCGTCGGAATCCTTCTTGTACATCTCGATGGTCTGGCGCTTGCGGTGAATCACCATCAGGCGCGACTGGTCGCGGCTATAGATACGTTCTACCGTGCCATCTTCGTTTTCGAAGGTGCGGTGTGGCGGGAACAGCGCTACCTGCTCCTCTGGCAGCTGGAATCTGAATTGTGATAGTTTCATCTATGTTACTATTTTGTTATTCCGTTATTTCGATAAGGCCTCGTCGAGCCATTGGGGGAACGAGTCGAAGGTCTGGCAGTCCTCAATGCGAACATCGCCAAGACGGGTTCGGCAGAGAGCCGTCAGGAAGGCACCGCTACCCAAGGCGCAGCCGATGTCGCGGGCCAGTGAGCGTATGTAGGTACCCTTGCCGCAGACCACGCGGATGCTTATCTGCATCTTTTCAGGGTCGAAGGCCGTCAGCTCCAGCTCGTCGATGCGGACGGGCTTGGCCTGCAGTTCGACGTCGGCACCCTTGCGGGCCAGCTTATAGGCACGGTGGCCATCGACCATGACGGCCGAGAACAGCGGCGGCACCTGCTGAATCTCGCCGACGAAACCGGCGAGCACGCGAAGGATGAGTTCACGGGTGATGTGGCGCGTGGGATAGGTCATGTCAACGGTATGCTCACGGTCGAACGAGGGCGTGGTGGCCCCAAGCTGCAGGGTGGCGGTGTACTCCTTGTCGTGCAGCTGGAGCGTCTCTATCTGCTTCGTGGCCTTGCCCGTGCAGAGTATCAGCACGCCCGTTGCCAAGGGGTCGAGCGTACCGGCATGCCCCGTCTTCACCCGCTTGACGTGCATCTTCTTTGAGATGAGGTAGCGGATGTGGGCCAATGCGCCGAACGACGACATGCCATAGGGTTTGTTGATGTATATGAATGCGCCTTCGTTGAAGTCCATTTAGTCGACCATTGCAAGTGAGTGACCTGTCAGCAGCAGCACGATGATGATGGTGCCGACGATGATGCGATAGATACCAAAGGCCTTGAAGCCGTACTTGGTGAGGAAGGCCACGAACCACTTCATGGCTAAGAGTGCCACGACGAACGCCACGGCACAGCCTAAAAGCAGCATCATGATGTTGTGAGACGTAGCCCAGACAGCATCCTCCTTCACGAGATCGAGCAGGTCGAGCAGCGTGGCACCGGCCATTGTGGGCACGGCCAGGAAGAACGAGAACTCGGCGGCACGCTTACGGGTCAGTCCCTGCGTCATGCCGCCCACGATGGTAGCCATCGAGCGCGACACTCCGGGAATGACCGATATGCACTGGTAGAGGCCGATGTTGAATGCCCGTTTCTCGTTGACCTTCTTCTCGTCGCTGCCCTTGTTGAACAACTTGTCGCAGAACAGCATGAAGATTCCACCAACGACCAGCATCACAGCCACCACCTCGACGCTGTCGAGGAGCCAGTCGAGCACACCCGACTTCTTAGCCAGCAGGCCGATGATGACTGCCGGCAGCACGCCAACAAAAAGCAGCCAGTAGAAGTAGTACTTATGCTTCAGCTGCTGCCACGCCGAGCTTCCTTCGGGAGCAGGCGTATTGTCGAACTTGAAGAACCGCTTCCAGTAGAGACACACCACCGACAGGATGGCACCAAACTGGATGATGAACGTAAAGGCATGGACGAAAGGATCGCCCTGCTCAATGCCCAACAGGTTCTGGGTGATAATCATGTGCCCCGTCGACGAGACGGGCAGGAACTCGGTGATTCCCTCTACGATGGCAATAATGACGGTCTCTATCCAGGTCATTCCGTCACCTCCTTCTGCGCTTCGTCCTTCGGTTTATGCACCACAGCGTAAATCATCGACACAAAGCCCAGCAGGCAGACGATGGGAGCCACCACGATGCGGCGCGTACTGAAGATGTCGGGGTTGTAAGCCTCTTCCGACGAACTGCCGCCACTCATCAGGATAAAGCCGACGACAACCACCAGCATGCCCACGGCAAGCAGGATGAAGTTCATGCGGCTAAATGCAAAATCTCTCTTGTCCATCATATCTTATTCTTTTTTTACCTTATTTACTTTCTTACCTTTAAATCTTATAAAGGTCATGCGCCCGCATCCGCAGGAAGCGGTTCACCGAGATATACGAGCACAGCGACGTGATAATCAGTCCGAACAGGAACACTGCTGCACCGGTGATGGCCAGCACCTGCCACGTGATGATATCCGTCAGGTTCGGCTCATACTTGTACAGCCACCAGATGCCCACGCCCAGGACGAGACAGGCCAGCAGCGCGGCCAGAATGCCCACCGCCAAACCATCGCGCATAAAGGGCCGGCGAATAAAGCCCCACGATGCTCCCACGAGCTTCATGGTGTGGATGAGGAAACGCTGGGAATAGACCCTCAGCCGCACCGTATTACTGATTAGCGAGTAGCTGATGAACGTCAGCAGCACGGCCAGTATCAGCAGCACCAGACTCACCTTCTGAAGGTTCTTGTTCACCTTGTCCATGAGGTCTTCCTGATAGGCCACGTCGGTCACCTTAGGATTTGCCGACAATTCCTTGGCTATCCACACCAGTGAGTCGCGGTTGGCATACTCCGACTTCAGCTGCAGCTCAAGGGTGGCCACAAAAGGGTTCATGCCGAGAAACTCTGACGGGTCGCTGCCCATGGCCTCGGTCTGATCCTTCAGTGCCTGCTCCTTACTCACATAGTCGATATTGCGGGCATAGGGTCGGTGGTACAGGTCACGGCACAGCCGGTGGGCATCGTTCACTGACACAGTGTCGCCCAGCATGACGGTCACCGTCAGGTTCTCCTTTACATAGTTCGAGAGGTTTTGGGCTGTCAGCACCGAGAGTACCACAAGTCCAAGCAATATCAGCACCATCGTCGTGCTGATACACAGTGTAACTACCTGCATACCATGACGGCGCCGGGTCGTTTTTCTTCTTTTTCCCATTAACTTTACGTACGTAAAATTCAAATTCGGATGCAAAGATACAAATAATTTTGGGGAAAACAAACTTTTTTCGTAATTTTGCGCCCGTTATGAGTACAATTATCTATCCGTCACCCATCTTCGGCCCTGTCAAGAGCCGCCGCTTAGGGCTGTCGTTAGGCATCAACCTGTTGCCTGCCGACGGCAAAGTGTGTACCTTCGACTGCATCTACTGTGAGTGTGGCCTCAACAGCGAGAACCGCCCTACCCTGCCGCTACCTACGCGCCAGGATGTAGGACTCGCCCTGGGGCACAAGCTGCGCCAGATGGCTGAGCAGGGGCAGCGGCCCGACGTGCTGACCTTTGCCGGCAACGGCGAGCCCACGTGCCACCCCGACTTCGCCGCCATCATCGGCGATGCCATCCAGCTGCGCGACCGCTTCTGTCCTACGGCCAAGGTGTCGGTACTGTCGAATGGCACCCAGATTCACCGTCCTGCCGTCCATGACGCGCTGATGCTGGTAGACAACAACATCCAGAAGCTCGACACCATCGACCCAGAGTTCATCAACCGCGTCGACCGTCCCACTGGCGCCTACGATGTCAATGCCGTCGTCGAGCATCTGAAGACCTTCAACGGTCACGTCATCATCCAGACCATGTTCCTCTGCGGTCCAGACCTCGACAACACCACCCCACGATACGTGGATCCGTGGCTACAGGCTGTCTGCGACATCAAGCCCCAGCAGGTGATGGTTTACACCGTTGACCGCGAAACGCCCTACCGTTCGCTGCGCAAGGTCTCACGCCAACAGCTCGACGCCATCCGCGACAAGGTCATCGCCGCCGGCATCCCCTGCACGGCTTCTTACTGACCTTCCTTCAGCCTGAACCCGCATGTGCTCACGATGGCCGATGATGAGGTACCGATGAGAGCCTCGAAGTCGCCGGGTTCGGCTGTCCATTGGCTGCTGCGGCCGTCGTAGTAGCTGAGGGCACGCTTGTCGATGGTCAGGCTGACGTTCTGCGTCTCGCCGGGCTGGAGGAAGACTTTCTGGAAGGCTTTCAGTTCCTTCACGGGGCGCTCTGCCTTTGAGTGCTTGTCGCTGATGTAGAGCTGGACGGTCTCGGCACCGGCCATTGAGCCAGTATTCGTCACGGGGACGGTGAAGGTAATCGTCTCGTCGGCAGTCATTACCGTCTTGTCAGCCGAAGCCTTGCCAAGCCTGAACGTCGTGTAGCTCAAACCGTGGCCGAAGGGGAACAGGGGAGCTGACTGTTTTACCTTTTTACCTTTTTCCTTTTTTACTTTTAAGCGGTCAACCCAGCGGTAGCCTACGAAGATGTCTTCTTTGTATTCTTCGTCTATCACAGCCTCCCCCTGGCCCCCTCCCGTAGAGGGGGAACTATTACGCCATGTGCCTGGATAAGTATTCAGGGCGTGGGCACCACACTGGTCGAGCGAGGCATACCAGGTGAAGGGCAGCTTGCCCGAAGGATTGACATCGCCGAAGAGCACGCTGGCAATGGCCTCGCCAGCCTCGGAGCCGATGAACCAGGCCTGAACGACGGCAGGTACCTTCGAGAGCCAGGGCAGGGCAATGCCGTTGCCGGAGATGTTGACGAACACCAGACGGGGATTCACCTTCAGAATGGCCTCGACCACTTCGTTCTGCGCGTAGGGCATGTCGTAGGTCTTGCGGTCGTGCCCCTCACAGTCCTGATAGTCGCTCTTGTTGAGGCCGCCAATGAAGATGACGACATCGGCCTGGCGGGCCTTTTCCACAGCCTCAGCGGTGAGTTCGGCCTGTGAGCGCGTCTCATAGAGGGAGCGGCCGACGGTGACGCCGTTGTAGCTCTGAACGGTATCGCCGACATAGCCACGGGCGAAAGAAAGCCTCACCCCCTGCCCCTCTCCGACTGGAGAGGGGAGTAGATAGTCACGGCCGGTAACAGCACGCGAAATACCATCTAAAGGTAGAATTTCGCGCTGAGCTTTGAGCGAAGAGGAGCCGCCGCCGACGGTCATCATCTTGATGGCGTTCTCGCCCACCACAAGGATACGCTTGGTCTTAGAGCGGTCAATGGGCAGCAAAGCCCCCTCCCAACCTCCCCCCGTAGGGGAGGCTTTCCGCGCATCTGCTCCCCTCCCTACGGGGGAGGGGCTGGGGGTGGGGCTATTCTTCAGCAGCACGATGCCCTCCTGGGCAATCTTCAGGGCTGCTTCGTAGTGGGCGTCGGAGCAGAGGAAGCCGACGGGCTTGTTGCAGCGCATGGTGGTGCGGTAGAACAGTCGCAGCACGCGGCGCACCTTGTCGTCGAGCTCCTTCGTCGTGTAGCGGCCCTCACGGATTCCCTGCTTGTAGGCGTCGGCCAGGTAGTAGGCGTCGTAGGCGTTGGTTTTGCCCATCGTCAGTCCGTCGGTCCACGTGCCGAACTCCAGGTCGAGACCGTTGCTGACGGCCTCGTCGGTGCTGTGACATCCGCCCCAGTCGCTGATGACCACGCCGTCGAATCCCCAGTCCTGTTTCAGAATCTTGTTGAGCATCACCTCGTTATGGCAATTGTGCTGGTTGTTGTATAGGTTGTAGGCCCCCATGATGGCCCAGGCACCACCCTCCTGCACAGCCGCACGGAAGGCGGGCAGGTAGATTTCGTGGAGGGCGCGGTCGCTCACCTTGACGTTCACCTGGTGGCGGTATTCCTCGTCGTTGTTCAGGGCGTAGTGCTTGACGCAGGCGGCCACCCCCTTCGACTGCAGCCCCTGCACATAGGGAACGACCATGCGCGAGGCCAGCAACGGGTCTTCGCCCATGTACTCGAAGTTACGGCCTCCGAGTGGCGTGCGATAGATGTTCACACCAGGTCCCAGAATGACGTTCTTGCCGCGATAGAGGGCCTCCTCGCCGAGGCTCTCGCCGTAGAGGCGTGCCATCGCGGGATTCCACGTGGCGGCCAGGCAGGTGAGTGCCGGGAAGGCCACGCACGAGTCGTTGGTCTGTCCGGCCTGCTCCCACTCGTCCCAGAGCACGTCGGGCCGGACACCGTGTGGGCCGTCGTCGGTCCAAAGGTCAGGGAAGCCGAGGCGCTTCACGCCGGGGCTTGAGAACTTCGACTGCGCATGGATGACGGCAATCTTCTCATCGAGCGTCATACGCTGCAAAGCGTCGTCGATGCGCTGCTCAATGGGTTTTGACTCGTCGAGATAGACGGGCACAGTCTGTGCTTGTAGCGGACTCAGGCTTACCAAGCCCGCTACTATTGTCAATACAACTTGTTTCATGTTTTATCTTTTTTGGAACACGCGGATGTAGTCAACCTCCATCACGGCAGGCAGGGCACTCTCGTCGACTCCCTGTGCACCGCCCCAGTCGCCGCCCCAGGCGAGGTTGAAGATGACGTAGAACGGGTCGTCGTAGGGCCAGTCGTCGCGCCCCTTGCCCCGGTTGTCGTAGCTCAGCTGCTGCTTGCCGTCAACGTAGGTTGTGATGTTGTTGGCTGTCCATAGGATGGCGTAGGTGTGGAACTCGTCCTCGGCACCCTGGCAGAACATCTCGTGGGTGACCTGCGTGCCGTTTGAGTGGACGTGGGCATTGGCGTGCAGACTCGACGAGACGTAGTTGGGATGGTAGCCCACCTCCTCCATGATGTCAATCTCGCCGTCGGCCGGCCATGAGCGGAAGTTCACGGGCATCATCCAGAAGGCGGGCCACGTGCCCTTGCCCTTCGGCAGCTTGATGCTCGCCTCGATGTAGCCGTACTGCCACCCCTGCTTCACCTTGGCATAGACGCGCCCTGAGTAGACCTTGCCGTTCTCCTTCAGCGCCGTGATGCGCAGCTTGCCGCCCCGCACCTCGGTGACGAGCTGCCCCTCGGGCGTCTTGTGGTTGACGTAGTTCTGCAGTTCGTGGTTTACCCATCCGCTGCCCTTCACCTCGTGGGTCCAGTCGTCGGGGTTCAGTTCCGAACCCTTGTCGAACTCATCCTGCCAGACGAGTGAGTAGCCTTCGGGTGCATTGTAGGCCGACTGTGCTGCCGCCGCCTGCGCTACGCTGACGGTCTTACGGGCAGTCCCCGACATGACGATGACGGAGCCCGTGCGGGCACTGGTCGTCGGATTAGCAGGAACCGTGACCGTCAGCGTGCCCGCCTGGGCTACCGTGTTGTTCGTGTTCACCGTGATGAAGTCCTGGTCGGCGTAGGCCCCCCACTCCTTGCCCGTCGTCGTGACGCTGACGGTATATGTACCGCCGTCGGCCGGCACGCTGATGCTCTCCTGCGAGACGGTGATGCTGACGGCCGTGGGCTGCGGGTCGTCGTTGTCGCTCCCCCCGCAGCCCCAGAGGGCCACGGCGAGAGAGAGCATGAATGAATTAAGCATGAGACGTTTCATTTATTGAGCCTTTTCAAAGATGATGTCACTGATAATAATGTTGGTGCCGATAGGCGTGCCGCCGAAGTCAAAGAACAGCGACAGGGCGTGCGCATCGTTCTGCGACAGCTTGACGCCTGTCACCTGATAGACAAACGGCTCGTCGGCGTTCACGTTGTGGCGGTCGGCAAAGAAGAAGTTGCCATCGTGCTTGGTGCCGTCGGCATCGTTAGTCTCCGTCAGTTTGATGGTCACGCCCGGGCAGTCGTTGTCAGCTAAGATGGTACACGAGAAGTTGTAGGCATCGACCTGGGCTGCGGTCAGCGTGGTGTTGATGGGGAACTGTCCCTGCCACTGCGAGCCGCCCATGCCCTCGGGGATAGTGAGGCTCCATTTGCCTGCTTCATGCTTCCACACGGGGTCACCTATCTGCGTCCAGCCGTCGTTGGCAAACCACGGTGTGACGCTGATGAAGGCATCGCCACTGTCTACGGCTTTCCACAAGTTGTTGGCATCGTCGTAGCTCATGGAGACATTCTCCTCGAAGTAAATCTTGCTGATCTTGATATGAGTGCCGGCAGGCGAGCCGCCGAAGTCGAAGAACAGACGGATAGCTGAAGCATCAGTACCTTCTTTCAGGCTTGCTCCCGTCAGTTTGAAGATGAAGGGTTCGTCAGCCTTAATGTCGTGGCGTCCCTCGCAGAAGAAGTTGGTATCGCCTGAGTCGGTGAGCTTGACAGTCACCTGAGGACAATCGTTGTCAGCCTCCATCACGAAGTAGAAGTTGTAGGTCTTCGAAGCAAGTGCCGTGAGCTTGGTGTCAATGTGGAACTGCCCCTGCCACTGCGAGCCGCCCATACCTTCAGGCAGAGTAATCTCGTAGGTGTCGCCGCTGTGAGTAGCTTCGGGCTGAGTGCCAAGTGCAGTCCAACTATTGTCAGCAAACCAGTAGCCGAAGGCGTCGAACAGTGTACCGTCGTCAACAGCCTTCCAAAGGTTGGCACCACTCTCGTAGTCCCAGTCCATCGTGGGGGCATCGGGATTATCGGGCGTGTCAGGCTTGTCGTCGTTGGGAGGCACAGTGCCGTCATCATCGGCGTGGTTCTTCAGCACGATGCTCGAAACATTGACGGTCGTACCAGCCTGGCAGCCGCCGAAGTCGAGCACAAGCATTACCTTGGGCATGTCGATGCCGGGCATGTTGCTCTTCCAGAAGATATAGTCCTCGCCAGCCTTCAGGTCGATGCGGTCGGTGAAGTAGAACACGCCGTCGTCGCCGTCGAGCACCAGCTTCACAGTAGCACCGGTCAAGTCCTTGTCGCTGTTGAATATGGCCGAGAAGTCGTAGTTTGTTGCAGCGTTGGTGGTCAGGTCGGTGTGGAATTTCACCTGTGCCTGCCACTGGTCGGTTGTGGCCTCTGGCAGCGTGATGGTGTAGTCGTTGCCATCATCTTTGAAGCCCGGGTCGGCAATCTGGCTCCAGCCGGGAGCATACCAGAACTCCATCGTCGGGGTGATGCCCTTCCACATGTTGAACTGGCTGTTGGCGTCGAATCCCGTAAACGCCTTCTCGCCCTCCTTGCTTGTGAAGACGAAGCGCCAGGCGATGCTGCGGTCGGGCTTGTCGTAGACGAGCACCAGCTTATTGGCCGTCAGCTGCTCAACGCGGAACAGCGGGTCTTCATACTGTGCATCGCTGCTGACGTACGGGAAGAGCGTGTTGGCCGCTAGGCGGATATAGCGTTGCTTGGTGACGTTGCCGTCGATGTCTTTCCAGTCGAGTTCCTCGAAGTTCCAGGTGGCCGTCTGGTTGCCCAGAGCCACGTCCACATCCTCAGTGGCACCGTTGGCCCACTTCGTCTCTTTGTTGACGTAGGTCATGCCGTCGGCACCGGCACTGTAGGTGAAGCTGCCGCCCTTGCGGGTATCGGCGGTGAAGGTGATGCGGTCGTCGTAGACGCCGAAGGCCTTCTTGTCGTCGGCATTGGCTTTCCACCATGAGGTGGCGTCGGTGCCGGCCTCGCCGCAGCCCATGTGTGCCACCTCCTTGTTGTCTATACGCCACTCCTTGCCGGTGATGCGTCGGAAGTCGGCCGAGTAGTCAATCTTCGTCTCGTTGAAGGTGTACTCCTTCTTCACGCTGGCATGGCTGATGCCGTTGCGGTTGGCAATTCTCAGTTCGACGGTGTGCGTACCGGCCTCGTCGTTCTTGTAGCCCACCTCGTTCAGCGTGGAGTAGCTTGTGCCGTCAAGGATCCAGACGGGATAGGTTCCGGCCTGCGGCGTATAGTTGGCCACCATCTGATTGGTCTCCTGATCGACGCTGATGTTGAAGTCAACACCGCTGACCGTGGGCAGGCCGTTGGCGTCGGCGCCGTTGAATTCGTCGGCGGAGCAGGCGGTGAGGGCTGCGGCGGCGCCGCAGCACAGCAAACATGCGTGGAATAGGTTATATATCTTTGTTTTCATAATTCGTTATATTCGTTAAATTCGTAGTCCTTTTTAATAATTGTTCTGCTTCAGCGTGGGGTCGGCGTCGAGCTCGCTCTGGGCCAGGGGGATGTGCTTCTTGCTGGCCGTCCAGGAGTTGGTGCGGTAGCCGTAGCTGTCGGGCACGAGCACCGTAGAGGCTTTCTGCGTGGCACCGCTGATGCCCTCGGCGCGGACGAGGTCGAAGTAGCGCTTGCCCTCGCCGCAGAACTCCAGGTGGCGCTCGGTCAGGATGTCGTCGATGGTGACATTAGAGAGTGCAGCCAGTCCGGCACGTATGCGTACTTGGTTCACATAGCCCGTAGCCTCGGCGGCACTGCCACCCGTCTGCAACAGCAGCTCGGCAGCGTTGAGCAGGGTCTCGGCGTAGCGGTAGATGCGCTTGTTGTTGTTATAGTTCAGGTTCTTCGACGTGGGGCAGTCCTTGTTGTTGTCCGACTTCGGACGGTATTTGCCGTGCCAGATGTGTGTGTCCTGATAGCGCTCGGTGTAGCTGTAGCCACGAACGTCCCAGCAGGTGACATCACGCCGCAGGTCGTTCTCAGCATACATATTGTAGGTCTCAACCTTCATGGGCAGGAATCCCCATCCGTCGTTGCCGCCGTCCCAGCCTTCACCGCCGCTCCAGCCGTTGGGCGAGCAGAGCGTGGGGAACACGGTGCCGCCGGCGTTGAGGGCGGCGTCGCCCCAGTCGCGCTGTGCCTGGTCGTCGTTGTAGTTAATCTCGAAGATGCTCTCCTGGCACCATTCGCCGTTCTCCTGCCACAGGGCAGCGAAGTCGGGGTTCAGTGCGTAGCTGTTGTCGCCGATGATCTGCTTCATGAAGGCCAGTGCCTGCGGATAGCGTGCCGTGTCGTTCTGGTACATCACCATCTCGGCATAGAGCATGTAAGCAAACGCCTGGCTCACGCGTCCGCTCTCGGCATTAGCCCAGCGCATGGGCAGCACGCCTGAGGCGATGATATCCTCAAGCTCGGGCAGCAGTCGGTTGTATATCTCGTCGGCCGAAATCTGCGGAGCCGTGTAGGGCAGCGAGAGGTTCTCCAAGTAGAAGGGCACGTTGCCGTAGTAGTGCCACAATATATTATAATAGTACACGCGCAAGAGACGGGCCTGCATCTCCATCGACTTACGGAAGCTGGCGCTGGTCTTGCTTTCCCAGCCGGCATACTTGATGGCGTCGTTGCAGCGCTTGATGCCGCTGTAGAAGTCGCCCCAGAGGGTGCCGAGCGTGTTGTTGCCGTCGGCCTCGAAATTGAACAGCCGGTGCCAGTGCTGGTTGTCGGTATTGTCGGAGCCGCCCACCCAGAAGTCGTCGCCCATGATTTCGCCGTCGACGGTCAGGTCGTTATAGGCTTTGTTGTCCCAGTCGGGCCAGTGCAGGGGTGCGTATGCTGAAGTAAGGGCCTCGTTGAGGCGTTCTTCGGTGGTGTAATACTCCTCTAACGGCTCGCCGTCGGGTTTGGTAACCTCAAGGAAGTCTTCGGAGCAGGCCGTAAAAGCTGCGGCGACGCCGCAGCATACCAGACAGCTGGCGGCAAAGTTCTTTATGTTTGTGGTAATCATAATCTTCATTTTTTCAATTCTTCATTTCTTCAATTTACTACAGCGAGATGTTAAATCCGATAGTGTAGGTACGGGCCTGCGGGTAGACACCGTAGTCAACGCCCGTAAACTGCGTGTTGTGCTTCTGTGAATCGTTATCCCATCCGGCACCGATTTCCGGGTCGAAGCCCCAGTACTTGGTCCAGGTGAAGAGGTTCTCGGCCCGGCCGTAGATGCGCAGTCGGCTGATGCCGATCTTGTTGGTCAACTCGCGGGGCAGCGTGTAGCCCAGGGTGATGTTCTTCAGGCGCAGGTAGCTGCCGTCGCGGACATACATGTCGCTGACCACCCAGTTCTTAGAGTCGCCCAGTGTGGGCACGGTATTCGAGGAGCCTTCGCCCGTCCAGCGCTGGAGCACCCAGGTGGGATAGTTACCCGAGGCGATGTCCTGACGGTAGGTAGCATCGAACACATCGACGCCGCTGACACCCTGGAAGAATACGCCTAAGTCGATTCCCTTCCACTCGGCATCGAAATTCAGGCCGAAGCTCCAGTCGGGAACGCCATTGCCGATGTTCGTGCGGTCGTCTGAGGTAATCTTATTATCGTTGTTGGTATCAACGAAGCGGAAGTCGCCGGGCATCGAACTGGTGCCGTATTGTGCGTTATAGGCATCGGCCTCGGCCTTGTTCTGCAGGATGCCGTTGGTCTTGTATCCATAGAAGAAGGGGAAGGGCTGGCCGTTCTCGGCACGGGTACCGCCATCAGCAAACTGGCTGATGCCGTAGTTCAGGAAGCCGGTGTCGTTGCCCAGGTTGGTCAGTTCATTCTTCAGATAGGCGGCATTGGCCTTCACGGCGAAGCGGGCGTCGCTGATGTTCCACTTATAGCCTAATTCAAACTCCCAGCCGCTGTTCTTCATGTCGCCGACGTTGGCCAGCGGGCGCTGCTCGCCGACGTAGCTGGGTATGGGCATATCGATAATCATGCCGTTGGTCTTCTTCAGAAAGTAGTCTACACTGAAAGTCAGCTGGTTGTTCCAGAAACCGAAGTCCACGCCGATGTTCGTCTGCTCGCTCTCCTCCCACTTCAGGTCTTCGTTGGCCAGTCGGTTAGCCTTCGAGCCGTAGGTCATCGAGGCGGTCTGTCCGTAGTAGTAGTTGCTGCTGCCGCCGGTAGCCGTCAGCGTCGTGTAGGCGAAGTCGCCGATGTTGTCGTTACCGTTCTTACCCCAGCTGCCGCGCAGTTTCAGGTTAGTGAGCCAATCGCGGGTCTGCTCCATGAACTGCTCGTTCATGACGTTCCAACCGACGGAGAACGAGGGGAACGTACCGTATTTCTTGTTCGAACCGAAGCGGCTGCTGCCGTCACGGCGTATGGTGGCCTGCACCATATATTTCTCGTCGAAGTTATAGCTCAGTCGGGCAAAGAGCGAAGCCAGACGGTGCTGCGTGTAGGGGCCGCCCCATACGCCGACCAGGCTCTTGGCACCCGTCACCTTGCCGTCGGCATCGGTAGAGAGTTCCAGGTCGCCGCCAATGGTGTAGTTGATGCTGGGTTTGTCGGGGTTGACAAGGTTCCAGTGCGAGCCGCCCAGCTCGTCGCCCTTTGTCTTCAGGGCACTCTGTCCGAGCACCACGCCGATGGTGTGCTTGCCGAACTGTTTGTCATAAGTCAGCGTATTCTCAATCTGCCAGGTCGAGTTGTTGCCTTTGTAGGCGGTGGCCTGCGTGTGGTCGCTGTTGCTGTTGCCCGAGAAGTAGTACTTCTGCAGCGTGGCGCCCTCATAGCCCCAGAACGAGAGTTCGGCACTGTAGCTGAAGTGGTATTTCAGCTCGTCCCACAGCTGCAGGTCGAGCGAGAACTTCGGCATGAACTTGTGACTCCAGTTCTTGTTGGGGTTGCCCTGCATCATGGCGATGGGGTTGTTCTGCTCCTGGTAGCTGCCTACGTAGCCGGGGATGGTATAAGGATGACCGTTGCCATCGTAGTAGAGATCGTAGGCGCTGTAACGGTCAATCATTGCCTGACCATAGCGCGGGTCGCCGTTGTCCTCATAGCCCAGCTGAGTCAGCGTGACGGGCAGCGTGGGAGCGAGGTAGAGGGCCGAGCCGAGGGGTGAGCCCCAGGTGGAGTTGTCGCTCACGCCGGTGCTGTGTACACGCATATAAGAGAGGTTCGCACCCAGGTCGAGCTTGTTCAGGAAGTTGCGCTCCTTGGTAGCGTCGAGCAGGTTGAACTGGTTGTTCGAGCGGATGGTCAGACGGTCGTAGTTCGACTGGCCGTAGTTGCCGCCTACGATACCCTCCTGGTCGAAGTAGCCTAAGGAGAGGTAGTAGTTCACCTTCTCAGAAGCACCGCTGACGCTGAGGTCGTGCTGCTGGATGGGGGCGTTGTCGTTGAAGAGCAGGTCCTGCCAGTTAGTACCGAAGCCATTGATGGCATCGCCGTTGGCATCCTTCAGGTTATAGGGGTCCATGTAGAGGGGCGCCATTCCGTTCTGGACGCGGCGCTCGTTCTGCAGGATGGCGTAGTCGGTGGCTCCTGTCACGTCGCGCTTCTTCCAGGCGCTCTGCCAGCCCTGCGAGAAGCTGTAGTTGATCTGGGCCTTGCCCACCTTGCCCTTCTTGGTCGTTACGAGGATGACGCCGTTGGCGGCCCGGGCACCGTAGATGGCGCCAGAGGCAGCGTCCTTCAGCACCTCAATCGACTCAATATCGCCGGGATTGACGCTCTCCATACCATTCTGGTCGGTAGGCATACCGTCGATGATGTAGAGGGGCTCGGAGCTGTTGATGGTTCCGATACCACGGATGCGGATCATCGACTTGGCGCCCGGCTGGCCAGAGGCCGAGGTGACGTTCACACCGGCGGCCATACCCTTCAGGGCATCTTCGGCGCGCAGACGCGTCTTGCCGCTGAGGTCGTCGGCACTGACCTTCGCGATGGAGGCCGTCACGACACTCTTCTTCTGCACGCCGTAGCCGATGACGACCACGTCCTGCAGTGTCTGGGCGTCTTCCTTCAGTGTGACATTCATGTTGTTGCTGGCGTTCACCTCCTGAGAGACGTAGCCAATATAACTAATAATAATAGGTGTACCCTGGCTGACCTTAATGGTGAAGTTACCATTGAAGTCGGTGATGGTGCCATTCTGAGGGTTTCCTTTCTCGACGACAGATGCTCCGATGACCGGTTCACCAAGGTCGTCTGTCACAGTTCCCAAGATGCCTTGGGCTTTCGTAGCCATTGACACGATGAGTGCCAATAACAACAGTAGATACCTGCTTTTTTTCATACTTCTTTTGTTAGGTGATTATTATTAAAGTTAGATTGTTCCCGTTTTTGGTTTCCGAGTGCAAAGTTAAGGAAAAATACAGTCGCCTGACGGCGAAAGGCTGAAAAAGTGGACGCTTTTCAGCCTTTCGGTTATGTATTTACCTAAGAATCAGATGTTTGTATTTTTCCTTGGCCTCAAAAAGAGTGGACGATATATAGAGGTGTAGTTTTTACATTTATCGTCTTTTTACAGGGTTTTCACCTGCTTTTCAAACTGTTCGCGGTTGCCCAGGGCACCGTTCTTGATGCGAGCGCGGTAGTTGTAGATGGTGTTGACGGAATAGTGCAGGAACTCGGCAATCTTCGACGAGTCCTCAAAGCCCAGGCGTATCAGTGCGAAGATACGGATATCAGTGGTCAGCCTGTTCTCCTCCTTGGGGTGTATGCGCATCTCGGGCAGCAAGAGGGCGTTGAAGCCGTCAATGAAATTGGGGAAAAGATGCAGGAACACGGTATCGAAGTTCTCATAGAGTTCCTCCAGCTCCTTCTCCTTCAGCTCCGTCGACTTCGATATCTGGAACAGTTCGTCAAGTTCTTTGTTCTTCATCTTCTTGTTCACCATCTTGCGATAGTTGTCCAGCTTGTCTATATACTGGGCACAAAGGCTCATGAAGCGGCCGATGTACTCCTCCTTCACGCGGTTGCTCTCAGTCAGCTGGGCATTCAGGGTTGACAGTTGGGAGTTCAGCGCGGCGAGTTCGTCTTTCTGGGTTGAGAGTTGCGAGTTGAGCGTCGAGAGCTGGGCGTTCGAAGCCTTCAGGTCGTTTCGGGCAGCGTGCAACTGGGTGTTGCGACGGTGTACGAAGAAGAGTGCGCCCAGCAGCAGGAGCGCCAGTATGCTGATGACGGCCAGCGTCAGCCACAGCTGCGAGGTGGTGCGCTCGCTCTGCGCCTTGTATTCAGTGGCAATGTGCGACAACAGCGGCGTTATCTGCCAGTTGCGCTGTCGTGAGCCGTAACGGTTGGCACAGTCGCTGGTATAGCTGATGTAATGCGAAGCCCGGTCAACATCGCCGCTGATCATCAGCTCATTGGCCAGCTCCCACATCGAGCCTTGGTCCATGGCGGCATTGCGGATGTCGGCCAGCACCGATTCCGTCAGCCAGTACATCATCTGCGTGGTGTCGCCCTGTAGCTTGTACTCGATATAGCGGTAGAGGGCTGTCAGGGCGTAGGGATGGCTGCCCGGCTCCACGGTTTTCATCCATTCGTCGTTGATGGCCATTGCCTCGTCGAGCCTGCCTTCAGCCTGTGCCGTCTGTTCACGACGAAGCAGACACGACTCGCTCGTCGGCGGCAGGTTGTCGAACATCAGCTGCTTGTAGTGCTGTTCCTTCTCCTGATAGTTCCGCCGCATGTCGTCGAGACGGGTGTAGTAGCTCAGTTCGCCATATACATTATTATATGCCTCATAGTAGGTGCCAAGCACCGTCTTGTCGAGCCCGTTTCCCAGACGGATGGAGTCGAGGATGTTCAGCGCCTCATCGTAGAGGCCGATGTTCGAGCAGCGGATGGCCAGCAGCGAGCGGCAGCGCACGGAGGCGGCATGGTCTCCCTGCTGCTCGGCTAACGTGATGCACTGCCGCAGAAAGAAGATGGCAGAGTCGCTCACAAAGGGACGGTAGAGTTCGTATAGCCGGAAGCCCTCTTCGTATTTCTGCTGACCGCTGGTCTGCTCGAAGGCATGGCGGGCTGACGCAATCTTTGCCTCACGCTGGGCTACGAAGCGGGGCGACTCGGCAATGGCCTCGTCAATCTGCCGGAAGCGTGAATCCAGGTCAACGTGTTCCTGCGCCAGCACAAAGATGGGCAGGAGCAGCAATGCGTAGAGAGTTGCCAGTAGTTTTTGCTTCATAGTGCAAAGGTAATGCAAAAAGGTTAAAAAAGACGCCCTGAGAAGGTTAATAAAACATAAATCGCCGCCACCATTATTTACTTTCACCACCGCCAAAGGTCAAACAAGCAGATATGAAAACTAAATTATGCACTATAGGCACCGCCTTGTTGTGCCTATTGTCTGTTTCCTGCGCCAGCGAACAGAAGAAGGCACGGGGTGATGCTGCGCACTACCCTACAATGACCGTCACTACGCAGGACGTCACACTCAGCCAGCAATACAGTGCACGGCTGACCGGACGGCAGATTGTAGAGGTAAGGCCGCAAGTGACCGGAAACATCACGCGCATCTGTATCCGCGAGGGCGATGCCGTCAAGCGGGGACAGACGCTGTTCATCATTGACCAAGTGCCCTACCGCGCCGCCTTAGAGGTGGCCGTTGCCGCCCGCCGGAGCGCCGAAGCCAAACTCGCCACGGCACGCATGAACTACGAAAACGAGCAGCGCCTGCAGGAAGGCCTGGTCGTGGGCGACGTGTCGGTACAGACCATGCGCAATGCCCTGCTCGAAGCAGAGGCTGCCCTGGCTCAGGCCCGTGCCCAGGAGCGCAACGCCCGCTGGCAGCTGTCGTACACCGAGGTGAAAAGTCCCGTCAGCGGTGTCGCCTCGATGATTCCCTGGCATGTCGGCTCACTCGTCAGCAGCAGTATCAGCGAACCGCTCGTCACCGTGGCCGACGACCACGAGATGTATGCCTACTTCAGCATCAGCGAGAACCAGGCCATCGACCTGATCAGCCAGTACGGCTCAATGGATGAGTTCATCCGCCAGGCCCCCGGCGTCGGACTCCTGCTGAGCAACGGCTCGGAATATCCGCGCAAGGGGCGCATCGATGCCGTCAGCGGAACCATTGATGCCTCAACAGGTGCCGTCGAGATACGCGCCACCTTCCCCAACGACGGCCACCTGCTCCACAACGGCGGCAGCGGCAAGGTCATCGTCTCCACCCACCGCAAGGACTGTATCGTCGTGCCTCAGGAGGCTACCTACGAACTGCAGAACCGGACTTTTGTCTACAAGGTCGTCGACGGCAAGACAAAGGCCACGCCGGTTGAGACATTCCGGCTGAACAACGGCCGCGAGTACGTCATAGACAAGGGCTTGACGAAGGGCGACGTCATCATAGCCGAGGGTGCCGGTCTGCTAAAGGACGGCATTGAGGTCAAGAGCGAAAACGAGAAACCGGAACATCGAAATACCGAAACTTCGAAACATCGAAAATAACAAAGAGGTGAACGTCAAGACATTCATAGACAGGCCGATATTGTCCGGTGTGATAAGTGTGCTGATGGTGCTGGTAGGCATCATCGGACTGAGTCAGCTCGCCCTGGAGCAGTTCCCGGAGATAGCGCCGCCGACGGTGCGCATCATGGCCAGCTATACCGGCGCCAATGCCGAGACGGTGCAGAAGAGCGTCATCGTGCCACTCGAGGAGGCCATCAACGGCGTCGAGGGCATGATGTATATGACGTCCTCAGCCTCAAACAACGGCACAGCCTCCATCGGCATCTTCTTCCGGCAGGGCACCGACCCCGACATGGCGATGGTCAACGTGCAGAACCGCGCCGCCACCGTCCAGGGCCGCCTGCCGAGCGACGTGGTGAAGAGCGGACTGACGGTGCGCAAGCGCCAGACGTCGAACATCAAGCAGCTCAGCGTCTACAGTCCCGACTCGACCTTCGACCGCTCGTTCCTGGCCAACTATACGAAGATTAACATCGAGCCGCGCCTGAGCCGCATACCCGGCGTCGGCGAGGTGAACGTCATGGGTGCCGACTACTCCATGCGCATCTGGCTCGACCCGCTGAAGATGGCGCGCTACGGGCTGACCCCCGCCGACATCACCCAGGTGCTCAGCGAGCAGAACGTCGAGGTGGCCACGGGCACCCTCGGTGCCGAGAGCCAGAACACGTTCCAGTATGTGCTGAAGTACCGCGGCCGCTACGAGGACGAGGAGGGCTACCGAAACCTCGTCGTCCGCTCACTGCCCGACGGCAACGTGCTGCGCATCGGCGACATCGCCCGCGTGGAACTCGGCTCACAGAACTATAACATCATCGGCGAGACCAACGGCCGCCCGGGCGTGAACATCAGCATCAACCAGGTGGCAGGCTCAAATGCCAACGAGATTATCAAGCAGATTGACCGCGAGGTGGAGGACATCCGCCAGTCGCTGCCGCCGGGCGTCGTCATCGAGGACATTGAGTCGAAGAAGGACTTCCTCGACGCCTCCATTGCCAGCGTTCTCGAGACCTTGGCAGAGGCCCTCCTGCTGGTCATCCTCGTGGTGTTCGTCTTCCTGCAGAGCTGGCGCGCCACCATCATCCCCGCCATAGCCATCGTCGTCTCGCTCGTGGCCACGCTGGCCGTCATCTATGCCATCGGCTTCTCGCTCAACATGCTGACGCTCTTCGCCCTCGTGCTCGTCATCGGTACCGTCGTCGACGACGCCATCGTCGTGGTCGAGGCCGTAGAAGCAAAGACCCACCCCCAGCCCCTCCCTATAGGGAGGGGAGTAGATACCTCTTTCGATAAAATGACTGACAGTAAAAGTAACTACTCCCCTCCCTTACAGGGAGGGGTCGGGGGAGGGTCTGCGGGGCTGGTTGCCGCCGCCATGCACAACATCACGTCGGCCCTCGTCACGACGACCCTCGTCTTCATGGCCGTCTTCGTGCCCGTCTGCTTCATCGGTGGCGTCACCGGCACGTTCTACACCCAGTTCGGCCTGACGATGGCCATCGCCGTCGGCATCTCGCTCTTCAACGCCCTGACGCTCTCGCCGGCGCTCTGCGCGCTGATTATGAAGCCGGGGAATGGGGATAATGGGCAAAGTGGGCAGAATGGGCATTCCGGTTTCGCTGCTAAATTCAACGCCGGCTTCGCGGCCCTTGTCAGCCACTACAAGCATTCGGTGACGTCGACGCTGCACCACCCCCGCCTGGCCGTTGTTGCCGTCGTGGCGGCCATCGCCCTTTTGGGCTGGTTGATGCGCACGACGAAGACCGGTCTCGTGCCCAACGAGGACATGGGCACCGTCTTCATCAATGTCCAGGCCTCGCCGGGCAGCAGCCTGCAGCAGACCTACCATATATTAAAAGAGGTGGAGGAGCGCATCAAGGACCTGCCGCAGCTGCGCATCTACTCGCTCATCGCCGGCAACAGCAACAACTTCGAGCAGTCGTCGTCGAACGGCAACTTCACCCTCAAGCTCAAGAAGTGGGACGAGCGCACCGCCAAGGGCGACGACGTGCAGAGCGTCGTCGACGAAATCTACCGCCGCACCGCCGACATTGCCAACGCCAAGATACAGGTGAACACGCAGAACATGCTGCCGGGCTTCGGCCGACTGAACGGCTTCGAGCTGCACGTGCAGGACAAGCACGGCGGCACCATCGACGAGCTGCTCGCCCAGACCAACCGCCTCATAGCCGCGCTGAACGAGCGCCCCGAGATCAGCCGCGCCTTCACCAACTTCTCGCTGAAGTACCCGCAGTACCGCGTCGAGGTCGACGCCGCCCTCTGCAAGCGGCGCGGCGTGTCGCCCAGCGACGTGCTCGCGGCCCTCAGCGGCTACATCGGCGGCTCCTACGCCTCCAACTTCGTGCGCTTCACCAAGCTCTACCGAGTCATGGTGCAGGCCTCGCCCGAGTACCGTCTCGACACGGAGTCGCTCAACAACATCTTCGTGCGCAACGCCCAGGGCGAGATGTCGCCCGTCGGCCAGTACCTGCGGCTGACGCGCATCTACGGCTCCGAGACGCTCTCGCGCTTCAACCTCTTCCCCTCCATCCAGGTGGGCGGAACGGCCGAGGCAGGCTACAGCAGCGGACAGGCACTCGACGCTATCCGCGAGACGGCTGCCGAGGTGCTGCCCGAGGGCTACGGCTACGAGTTCGGCGGCATGGCCCGCGAGGAGGCCTCGGCCCAGAACACCACTGCCCTGGTCTTCGTCGTCTGCATCGTCTTCATCTACCTCATCCTCTGTGCCCTCTACGAGAGCCTGTTCATACCGCTGGCCGTCATCCTGAGCGTGCCCTTCGGACTGGCCGGCTCGTTCCTCTTCGCCCAGTTGTGGGGACTTGAGAACAACATCTACATGCAGACGGGACTCATCATGCTTATCGGACTGCTGTCGAAGACGGCCATCCTGCTCACGGAGTACGCCTCCGAGCGCCGCCGTCAGGGCATGAGCATCGTCGCCGCAGCCCTCGATGCCGCAGCCGTCCGACTGCGTCCCATCCTGATGACCTCGCTGACGATGGTCTTCGGTCTGCTGCCCCTGGCCCTGGCCACGGGCGTGGGTGCCAACGGCAACCGCTCGCTCGGCGTGGGCGTCATCGGCGGTATGCTCATCGGCACCGTAGCCCTGCTGTTCATCGTCCCTGCGCTGTTCGTCATCTTCCAGACCATTGAGGAGCGTGTGTTCCACAGGCGTCAGTGAAATTGACATAAATCAATATCGCGGTCATAAATTGCAGTGCTTAAATCAGAAATCGAGGGCTGATTTCTCTTTTTAGCCGTACCTTTGCAGCCGTAAATTTAATGCTTAAGAAACAGATGAAAAGTATACTGGAAGGACGCCCCGCCCTGAAGGCGGAGATTGAGAAAGTGGCCGAAGTTGCAGGCTACCTGTGGCAGAACGGCTGGGCCGAGCGCAACGGCGGCAATATCACGGTGAACGTTACAGAATATGCAGACGACGAAATCCGCCAGCTGCCCGCCATCAGCGACGTCAAGCAGATTGGTGTGACGCTGCCGGCACTGAAGGGCTGCTATTTCTATTGTAAAGGTACGGGCAAGCGCATGCGCGACCTGGCCCGCTGGCCGATGCAGAACGGCTCTATCATCCGCATCCTCGACGACTGCGCATCGTATGTCATCATTGCCGACGAACCGGTAATGCCCACATCCGAGCTGCCCAGCCACCTGACCGTCCACGCCCGCCAGATTGAGACGGGCAGCGGATACAAGGCCACCGTCCACACCCACCCCATCGAACTGGTGGCCATGAGCCACAACCGCGAGTTCCTCGGCAAGGACGTGCTGACGCGCATCCTCTGGTCGATGATTCCCGAGACGAAGGCCTTCTGTCCGCTGGGCCTCGGCATCGTGCCCTACACGCTGCCCGGCAGCAACGAGCTGGCCGACGCCACCTTGAAGGAGCTCGAAGACTACGATGTGGTGATGTGGGAGAAGCATGGCGTCTTTGCCAAGGGTAAGGACGTGATGGATGCCTTCGACCAGATTGACGTGCTGTCGAAGTCGGCCAAGATATACATCAACTCCCGCTGCATGGGCTTCGAGCCCGAAGGCATGAGCGACGAGCAGATGAAGGAAATGACCGTGGCGTTCAACCTGCCGCGTTAAGACGAACACATTAAAAACAACTACTGACTAATATTAGAAACAAATCAAGAGTCCCCCATGCTGTGAAGCACTGGGGGCTTTTTTGTTTCACTAATTGTCATTCGCACTTTTCATCCTACACTTCCTACACTCCCAACACCTAACCGCATATTCATACATTTGGCGAATGTTTATGCAATCGCTGTAAGGCGTCGCCAAAAGGCGGCGCCTTTTGCCCAAAACCCGGCGCTTTTCAGTCAAAACCCGGCGCCTTTTGGACAAAAAGTGCCGCGCTTTTCCGATTGTATATTTATCCAGATATCAAGTGTCGGTTCAGGTGTCGGTTAATTTGGCAACCTGCACCTGAACATGCACTGATTCACAGCAAGTTAAGCACAAGGTGTAGGAAGTGTCGGTTGTTTTTTCTTTTTCCTATCAACTTATCGGGCAAGACGCAGGAAGTGAAGACCTGCTATGACCAGAAGCTCTATGATATAGGCTATGAGATAACTGTACCAGAGATAAACGGGGGCATAGCGGGCCATCACCCACAAAACGGGGATGACGGTCAGCGAGAGTGCGAACGAGATGAACAGCGCCATGCTGTGGTGCTTGTAGAGCTTATAGACAATCATCATCACGTAGATGTAGCAGAACGGGATGAAGCTGAGGGCGAAGATGCGCAGGGCGTGAACGGTCTCGGCAGTGTACTCGAGTATTGCGCTGCAGGAGGTTGTTGATGGCGGAGGAGACTACTCAAAGTCAAAAAGGTCGATGAATCCCGTCAGCTTGAACACGTTCTTGATATCGTCGTTCACGTTGCGCAGCGTCACCTTACTGCCGCCGGCCTTGGCACCTTTCAGGATGCCGAGCAGGATGCGCAGACCACTGGAGGCGATATACTCCAGTCCCTCGCACTCAATAACAACGTCGCGCCCGTCGCTCTTATACAGCGGCAGCAGCGCCTTTTCCGCCTCTAAGGCAGCGGCGGTGTCCATTTCTCCTTCCAACGTGGCAATCAGCTTGCCGTTAAGTTCTTCAATTGTAGTCTTCATAATGGTATAGTTAATTGTTTTGGATTGTCTTTTTCAGCGTGAGGATGTTCTTGCCGTCCACACGGTGCCAGCAACCCATAGATGTCGACATCGTCGCGTGTGACGCTGTTCTCCCGAGGCAGCATCTGTGTCTGTATCTCACTTGCTATGCGCAGTTCACTGCCTATCCGCTCCTGCTCCAGCGACTGCTTCATCAGCTTCTTCTCGTTGCGGGCAAAACTGTAAATCATGTACAGCAGAATGCCAAAGGCCAACAAAGAGAGCAGCAGCAGGCGGAGGCGCAGCTGCAGAAACGGACCGTAGACCTCGTCATCGTAGCACACAACGGCCAGCAGCCAGTGGGGCTTGCCTTTCAGATTAGCGTAGAAGATTGTACCGTCGCGCTTGTCGGTGTCGAAGTATATCTTCGTAGTCCGTCCGTTGCTACTTTTCTCGCGGGCCACCGTACTGTCGTTGATAAGTCTGATGATGGCATCCGACTCCTCCATGCTGATACGGCTCTCGGAAGGGCGGATAATCGGCCGGCCGTCTTCAGTAAGCAGTATGACGAACGACGACGGATAGATGTGGCGGCGGTCGATGGTGTCTCTCAGCCAGTTCAATGCCACGTCGACACACACCACGCCGGCCAGTTCCCGACGCTTGTCATAAATAGGCTTGGTGTAGGAAATGACCGATGTCTGCGCTCCCGCAGTGTCCTCGTAAGGATCTATCCACAAAGCATCGTTGGCAGCGATGGCCTGTTGGTAGAAAACGCTTGTCGTGTAGTCGTGGTCGGGGCCGCCTATCTGGCGCTTCACGATGCTGTCGCCACTCTTCTAGGCATACGGTTCGTACAGCCGGCCCTTGGCTGGGTAGTAATCGGGCACAAATGCCAGTGCTCCACCCTGCAGGAAACGGCTGAGGTGAATCATGCGCCCGATGGACTGCGCCGCAGAGTCGGGATGCGTCAGGTTTTCGCAGATGTCCCAGACGTGGTTCTTCAGGTCGTCCTCGGCTGAGTTGAGCCTGCTCTTAATCAGAATGGCTTTCAGCGTCAGTTCGCTCTCAGCGCGCTTCTCCAGCTGCTCTTCCATCAGGATGTCCGTAGAGTAATATTGTGCTGCGGAAAGAATCTCCAACAGCACCGCTGCCAGCACGATGATTAGCAGTCCAGTACGTTTCCTCGGCCAATTCCTCATAAGGCCCAGTCAGCGTGGTCTACTTCCTTGAAATGATGCCAAGCTTCGTGGCGCGCAGGAACTCGATGATATGACGGATTTCCGGACCGTCGGGCACCTGCTCCACGATCTGGTTGACGGCGTCGAAGAGCGACGTACCGCCATTGAACACCAGCCGGTAGGCGTTGGCAATGTGCTTCAGCGTCTTCTCGTCGACCCCGTGCTGGCGGCCTACGGCGAAGTTCACGCCGCCGTAGGTGTTTCTCTTCGTAGCCACGATGTAGGGCGGAATGTCGCGCGAGAAGGTGGTGCCGGCCTGCACCATCGAGCCTTTGCCGACGCGCGTCTTGGCATTCTCGATGACCGAGCTCGAGAAGATGACGCTGTCCTCAATCTCGCAGTCGCCGGCAATCTTCGTGCCGTAGCCGAAGACGCATTGGTTGCCGACCTTCGTGTCGTGCGAGATGTGGGCACCCTCCATCAGCACGTTCCCGTTGCCGATGACGGTCTGGCCGCCGGTGTGGGTGGCACGGTTGATGACGACGTTCTCGCGGAAGATGTTGCCGTCGCCAATGATGCACTCCGACCGTTCGCCGCGGAAATCGAAGTCCTGCGGCAGGGCGCCGATGACGCTTCCCTGGTGCACCTTGTTGAGCTTGCCCATGCGCGTACCGCTACAAATACTGACGAAGGGGAAGATGATGCAGCCATCGCCTATCACCACGTCGTCCTCGATATACGCGAACGGGAATATCTTACAGTTGTCGCCGATTTTCGCCTTTGGCGATATCTCGGCTTTGGGGGATATTTCGCTTGCCATAGTTTAAGCCCCTCTCTTATCCCCCCGAGGGGGGAGGCCGCAACAGGGGCGAGGGCCTATGTGACTAATAAGCCTCCCCATCAGGGGGAGGTTGGAGGGGGCTTCATTTAGCTCCTCCGCCAAGTGCCTGATACAGGTTCACGACGGCTTGCATCTTGTTGAACTGGTCGGTCACTTCCGAGATCTCGGCGTTAAGCAGGTTGCTCTGGGCAGAGATGACCTCGAGGTAGGTGGTGTTCGAGCTCGACTCCATCAGCTTCTTGGTGTCCTCGACGTTCTTCTTCAGCACTTCGACGCGCTTCGAGTCGAGGTCGCCCTTCTCGGCCGAGGCGTTGTAGCTGACGAGAGCATTGCTCACCTCGTTGCCGGCCTTCAGCACGGTGTTCTGCCACGTGTTGTACTTCTGCTCATACTGCATCTTGGCCACCTTCAGGCCGGCCACGATCTGGCCGTGCTGGAAGATGGGCTGCACCAGCGAGCCGACAGCCGACAGCAGCAGCTTGCCGGGGTTCACCATACCGTTGTTGTTGGTGAAGGCACCCGTGCCCGTGATGGTGATGCTGGGATAGAAGCGCGAGCGGGCCTGCTGCACGTCGTAGAAGCACTGTGCCAGCGACATCTCGGCGGCGTGGACGTCGGCGCGGTTGTTCAACAGGCCGATGCTGACGCCCGTAGCAAACGTCGAGGGCAGCGACTGGTCGGCCAGCTTGCCGCGCTTGATGGCCTGGGCGGGCTGTCCGATGAGCAGCGAGAGCGAGTTCTCCATCTCGCGCGTCTGGCGCATCAGGTCAACCTTCTGTGCCTGCACGGAGTAGTAGGCAGCCTCAGCCGACTGCACGGCGGTGGAGCGGTAGCCCACGCGGTTCTCGTGCATAAACTGCATCTTCTCCCACGTCTCCTTGGTCAGCTGCTCCATGTCGCTGACAATCTCCACCTGACGGTCGAGCATCAGCAGCGTGTAGTACAGGTTGGCAATGCCCGAGACGATGTTGCACTTCACCACCGTCTGGTAGTCCTGGGTGGCGATGAGCTGCATCTGTGCCGACCGCTTGGCGTTCAGCAGGTTGCCGAAGAGGTCGACGTTCCACGAGGCGCTGAGGGGCACCTGGTATGACTTCGTCGTCACCGAGGGGTCGGTCTTCAGTGTGGCGATGGTTCCCTGCGGCGACAGTGCCACCGAGGGCAGGAAGGCCAGTCGGGCCACCTTCAGTCCCTCGTTCACCATCTGCACGTTCAGGGCGGCGTTCAGCAGGTCGGGATTCTTCTCCAGTCCCTGCTCAATGAGCA
>JAFPVW010000190.1 GCA_017395215.1 Prevotella sp.
ATCATCTTCCTCTCTTCAGGAAACATCATAATAATGATTACATAAACTATAGATGCTAACAATACATAAACAAGGTTCAGCCATAAACTCTCAGTAGATGGCAAAAAGAGAACAACCGACATACATGCGGCAGCGATGCAAGATGGCAGGATATTAGTAAACATTCTTCCCACGGGCATCTGTATCACCCAACCCATAATGCAAATATTTACAGCTATACCTTCAAGCCTTACAAGCGAGCGAGCAATGTATAAGGTCTCAAAGCCATATTTCACTGCAATCAATACCGTGGGCCAAAGCACTACAATATGTAACACTTGCGCCAAGACAGATAACTTTGGTTTACCCTTAGCACGGTACACCTCGCTACTATAATGACTCAATACTATGGTAATAGTACTTGTCAATCCCCAAAGGCCGACAAAACCACTTGCCTCTGTCCATTGGCTGCCAAGAATCAATTCTGTGGCAAGATCGCTAAAAAGAAAGATACCCATTCCTAATGGAATGACCAACAAACCAACGAGTTTCTGAAAACGGAAAAAAAGGGTCTGAAAAAATTTCTCATCGTTCTGTAAACGTGACAACGCAGAGAACAAAACTGGGGTAGTAATTGATGTAACAAGACCCATTATTTGTCCTACTAATGTAGAAGAGGTTTTATACAATCCTAAATAATACTGGCTCAGCATCTTTCCTACGATGAACACATTAACATATCCCGTCAGCCATATACTGATAGCCTCCACCATACTCCAAACAGTAAATGAAAACATTTCCTTCAGTTTGGTAAAGCTATAGAACCACCTCGGTTTCCAGTTGGAAAAAGCGGTAAGAAGCACCGCATTGACCACATTAACTGCGATAGTGCCAATGACCAATGCCCAATAACTACGCAGCCAAAGAGCCAAGGGAATGGTCACAATTAGAGGCACCAATGTAGATATGATGCGTACCTTGAAAAGTGTCTTGAAATCAAGATCGCGATTATAGAGTGCCGTCTGAATGCTACTGAATGCCTCTAAAGGGATGGATACACATGCTATGATAAGCACATGGCCTAAGCCCGGGTTGCCAACGAGAGCGGCCAACGGATCCGCAAAGATGGCGATAATACCCCAAATGACAAGCGACATCACTAAATTGCTCCAAAAGGCAACATTAGTGCTTTCATCGCGGTCTTGCGCATCACAGAACTCATGTTGTACAAGGTACTTTTGGAAGCCGGCATCAGTAAAGATTTCCGCAAAAGTGATAATCATCGTCAGCGTAGTCACCACACCGAAAGCCTCGGGCGTGAGCAACCGCGCCAACACCATAGAAGTGATGGGAATTACCAACTTGGCGGCGATTTCTGTCATAGCCGACCACTTGGTAGCAGTTTGAATCTGTTTATTTAATTCCCGTGCCATAGATGATTATTTATCTATCAAAGCATAACTGTTATTGATAGCTGATAAAGAAGAATGTGTAAAAACTTGACCGACTTCACTTCACGACTTAGTTTATATTTAAAAAGGTTCAGGCGTATTTTACTTTAGCTTCCTCATAAGTATCAAGGCTACCGATATCAAACCGTTCCCCCGGCATCGGCCAGGCATGTATAACCGTCCGGTCGACCAGGTAGTGGGCAAGGTTGCCCGGGGCGTCGAAACTGCAGCCGTCGGCGATGGCGCCTTTGATGAGGGGCAGGTCTTCGCGGCGGTAGATGTAGAAGGGCGGGACGGCCCAGTGGGAGACCGGGACTTCCGGCTTTTCCTGCATTTGGAGGACGCGAAAATCGGCGTCGACTTCGATGACGCCGGTCCTTTGGAGTTTGTAGATCTCAGGCTCGTGGTGGCACATAATCATCGAGGTGCCTTTTTCCTTGAACGCTTCCACGAAGCCGCGGAAGCTGAAGTCGAGGATATTGTCGGCCGCGACGACCAGCAGGTCTTCGTCGAGGCAGAAGGTGTCGATGGCCAGGATCAGGTCGCGGACAGCGCCGAGACGGGTTTCGTTGGTGAAAGTCTGGTCGGACAAGACCTTCACAGGAAGAGATGCCCGGTCAGGCCGGGCATGACGATCGGCTGGCCGGGCATGACGAGTCGCAGGCCGGGCATGACGTTGAGCCCACTCCTCAAAGATGCCGGCGAACTTGCCATTGGTGACGATGATGTGTTCGGTGACTTCGGGGATGGTGTCGATGTCATCGAGCAGGCGGCCGAGGATGGTGTTGTTCCCGATTTCCAGAAGGGGTTTCGGGAAGTTCTCGGTCAAGGGGTAGAGCCGGGTGGCGTAGCCGGCGGCCAGGACGATCGATTTCATGGCAGATGCCCGATCAGGTCGGGCATGACGTTAAACGAATCTCGCTCCGTCGTCGGACTTGCAGAAGAAGACCTGGAAGGAGTCTTTATATTGCGGAAAGCGGGCGAGGTATTTCTCCGTGATAGCTTGGGCGATGGAGTCTTTCTTCGACGGATCGACCAGGGCGATGCAGGCGCCCTTGAAGCCGGCGCCAGAGAAGCGGCCGCCGTAGATGCCGTCGGTAGTGAGCATCGCCTCGTAGATGGCGATGAGCTCGGGCGAGCCGCATTCGTAGCAATGAATGGAACTTTCGCACGAGGCTTTTGAGAGCGAGCCGAACCACTCCAGATTGCCCGTCTCCCAGGCCGTGATGCCTTCGCGGACGCGTTTATGCTCGCCATAGAAGTGTTCGGCCCGGCGGGAAAAACGTGGCGGCATTTCATCGCGATGCCGCTTGTACATCGATTCGGGCACGTCGCGCAAGAAAGTCTTGTCGTGGGTGCGCAGCGGAATGTTCTCGTATGCCTGGACGATCCACGCGGCCGTCTTGCACTCGGTCACGCGGAGGTTGTAGTCGCTGCTCATCAGGCTGCGGGTAAGGCCGCTGAAGAAGATGCCCAGTTCGAAGTCGGGCATATTGTCGGCCTTGGGAATGAGCCGGTATTCGTTACTCTCGCAGTCGAGCATCAGCAGATGGTCTTTCTTGCCCAGGGCAATGCAGGCCTGGTCCAACAGGCCGTTGTTGAGCCCGATGTATTCCCGCTCCGCCTCGGAGGCGATCTTCATCACCTCGAACGGTGCCAACGTAATGTTATTGGCTTTGGCGAAGGCCAT
This sequence comes from Prevotella sp., assembly GCA_017395215.1. Lineage (GTDB taxonomy): Bacteria > Bacteroidota > Bacteroidia > Bacteroidales > Bacteroidaceae > Prevotella. The sequence continues at coordinate 3,121 of JAFPVW010000190.1, forward strand.
CACATAGGCAACGAGGACTGCAGCACTGGAACTCAGGCCACCCACCGGCAGTGAGCCCTTGATGACACCGTCGATGCCGTGGCGCAACTGGAAGCGCTTCTGGAGCGCGAACTTGGCACCACGGGCATAGTCGCCCCAGTTGCCCTGCTTCACCAGCGTCGGCGTGGCAATATCGAAGGCCACGTCACCTGCGAAGGTCTCGCTTCGCAGCGTCACCCGGCTGCTCTCGACGACGTCAAACCTCAGGTCCACGCCTTTGTCGATGGCAAAGCCCGTGACAATACCGTGCTGATGGTCAACGTGCGCGCCCAACGGGCACACGCGATAGGGAGAATAGATATGTAATTGCATATAGCTTACTGTCTCAACTCTTTGTCGAGTTCCTGGTAGCGGGAGTTCTGGCTGATGAATTCGGGGACGATCTGCTTCATCAGGCGGACCAATTCGGGGATGTTCACGTTGCGGGCGAGGCGCTCAAGCTGGCGTGTGTCGCGTTCCACGTCGGCGCGCTCGTGTTTACGCACTTTGGCGATGCGGATGCGCTCGTGGAAAGCCGGCAAGGTGTTCTCTTCGGTGGCAAGCACTTCTTCGTAGAGTTTTTCGCCGGGCTTCAGGCCGGTGTATTCGATCTTGATGTCTTTGTCGGGCGTGAAGCCGGCCAGGGTAATCATCCGTCGGGCGAGCTGGTCGATCTTCACGGGTTCGCCCATATCGAACGCGAAGATCTGGTTGCCGGTGCTCATCGTGGCGGCTTCCATCACGAGGCGGCAGGCCTCGGGGATGGTCATAAAGAAACGGTTGATCTCGGGGTGCGTGACGGTCACTGGACCACCTTTGGCGATCTGCTCGCGGAAGCGCGGGATCACGGAGCCGTTGCTGCCGAGGACGTTGCCGAAGCGCGTGGTCACGAACTTGGTCTTGCCCTCTTTTTCGCCATTTTCGATGGCGAGGCCGAGGCTCTGGACGTAGATCTCGGCCAGGCGCTTGGTGCATCCCATAATGCTGGTGGGGTTCACGGCCTTGTCGGTGGAGATCATCACCATTTTCTCTACGCCGTATTCCACGCATTTGTCGGCCACGTTCTGCGTGCCATAGACGTTTACGAGGACGGCTTCGCACGGGTTTTCTTCCATCAGGGGCACGTGCTTGTAGGCAGCGGCGTGGAAGACGATCTGCGGGTGCCACGTGCGGAACGCGTAGTCGAGCCGCTCGGGGTGCCGCACATCGCCGATGAGGGGTACGAAGTCGAGGCCCTTGAAATTGTCTTCCAACTCAAGGCGGAGGTTGTGCATCGCCGTCTCGCCGTTGTCGTAGAGCACGAGCTTCTTGATGCCGAAACCAACGAGCTGGCGCACGAGTTCCGAGCCGATGGAGCCGGCGGCACCGGTCACCATCACAACTTTGTCGCGGAAGTTGGCCTTGATCTCGTCGAGCGAGATGACGATCTCCTGGCGGCCCAGCAGGTCTTCGATCTTGACGGGGCGCGGATGGATCAGCGGCTCCCCTTCCACCATTTCATCGACGTTGGGCACGATGAGCGTCTTGATGTCGTGGCTCGAGCAGTACGGGAGCAGGCGGTCGATCTCCTGCCGCGCATCGCTGTCGCGGGCGAAAAGGATGGCCTTCACACCGTAACGGCTCACGATTCTCTCGAATTGCTCCCGCTTCTCGAAACTATAGACCGGCAGTCCCTCGATGATGAGCCGGTCTTCCGCCTTATAGGGAGTCAGGAAGCCCACAACCTCATAGTGCGTGGAGTTGCGCAGGCGCGTGGGCGTGGCCACACTCTTATTGGTGGTATCATAGACCAGGATCGGCTCCTTGTTGTAGAGGTCGAGAATCTGCTTGTTGAGCCGTCCATACGCGAGAATCATAGTAACACGTATGCCCAGCAGGAACACCACCGTAAGCAACATATCGAGCACCACGATGAGAAGGGCCCATTTCGAATAGCGGCCGAACACCACAAGTGCAAGCAACACGACGATGCCCTTACCCAGTACCACGCCCACGAAACGTTCCACGTCCTGGGCGCCCAGGTGCCTGATGATGATACGGAATGTCCTGAGCAGGAGGAAAAGTGCCACCGAAGAAACGACCGCTGCCGTGAGATAGACGGCCAGCAGGCGTGTGGAATAGAACGAAGTTCCCGCCAGGGCCTTGACGCCGAAAATGGCGATCAGCGAGGCCAGCAGCGAGAGCAGGATATCGATGGCAAAAATCAACTCGCCACGGAGGTAGGTGTCCTTGAAGAATGCAATGATCCTATGGACGATCCGGGGAGGGTTCTTTGACATAAAAGCTTAGGTTTTAGGTTATACTTCTAGCCTGGTTGATCCGAGCGTCATGCCCGGCTCGACCGGGCATCTAATCTCTTTTGAAAATGTCTCTTGTATATACTTTGTCGGCCACATCGTCGAGCACCGCGTCGTAGCGGTTGGCGATGATAGCCTGGCTTTTGCGTTTGAATTCGGCCAGGTCGTTGACCACGAGACTGCCGAAGAAGCGGGTGCCGTCGGGCAGCGTAGGTTCATAGACGATGACTGTGGCGCCTTTGGCCTTGATGCGCTTCATGATGCCCTGGATGGCGCTCTGGCGGAAGTTGTCGGAGTTGGCCTTCATCGTGAGGCGATAGACGCCGATCACCAGTTCGCGTTCGCGGGCGGTGTCGTAGTCGCTGGAGGCCGTGTAGTAGCCGGCGCGGGCCAGTACACGGTCGGCGATGTAATCCTTGCGCGTGCGGTTGCTCTCCACGATGGCCTGGATGAGGTTCTCGGGCACGTCTTCGTAGTTGGCCAGGAGCTGTTTCGTGTCTTTCGGCAGGCAGTAGCCGCCGTAGCCGAAGCTCGGGTTGTTGTAATGGCTGCCGATGCGTGGGTCGAGGCAGACGCCCTCGATGATGGCCTGCGTGTCGAGGCCCTTAATTTCGGCATAGGTGTCGAGTTCGTTGAAGTAGCTCACACGCAACGCCAGGTAGGTATTGGCGAACAGCTTCACAGCCTCGGCCTCTTTCATTCCCATCAGCAGCGTCGGGATGTCTTCCTTGATGGCGCCTTCCTGCAGCAGGTGCGCGAAGGTCCGTGCGCGCTCTTCCAGGTCCTGCGTCACCACGGCCTTGATGGCCGCGTTCTCCTGCTCATAGCCCGCGATGGCCTTCGGATAGCCCACGATGATGCGGCTCGGATAGAGGTTGTCGTAGAGCGCCTTGCTTTCGCGGAGGAACTCCGGCGAGAAGAGCAGGTTGAACTTCTTTATGCCCTTGGCAGCATATTTCACGTAAAGGCTGCGGGAATAGCCCACAGGGACGGTCGATTTGATGACCATCGTGGTGTCGGGATTGACGCTCAGCACGAGGTCGATGACTTCTTCCACGTGGGAAGTGTCGAAGAAGTTCTTCTGGGGGTCGTAGTTCGTGGGGGCCGCGATGACGACGAACTCCGCGTCTTTATAAGCCGCGGTGCCGTCGAGCGTCGCCCTGAGGTTCAATGGCTTCTCGGCCAGGTATTTCTCGATGTACTCGTCCTGAATCGGACTCTCTTTGCGGTTGATCTTCTCAACCTTCTCCGGAATCACGTCGAGGGCCACGACCTCGTTGTGCTGCGCTAGCAGCGTCGCGATGCTCAGGCCGACATATCCGGTTCCTGCAACGGCTATTTTCATATCACGTTTTGCTCAGCTAGACACCGGGCGTCATGCCCGGCCTGACCGGGCATCTAAATTTTTTCCAATAATGCCGGCTCGATA
>JAFPVW010000191.1 GCA_017395215.1 Prevotella sp.
CTCCTTCGGTGTCTATGGCTGGCTGATGCGGAGGAAGAAGAAAGAGATAGAGCAGCGACTGCATGAGATTGAGCAGCGAAACCAACTGACGCCGAAGAAGGTGGCCGATGCCCGGGCGGAGGTGGCTGCTGATTTCTTCAACTCCGATTACTATGTCACGCTGAGGCAGCGCATACAGGACACGGGACGGCTCTCGACCGACGAATGGCAGAAGATGGAGGAAGCCCTGCGCCCCGTCTATCCCGACTTCGCTACAACGCTATGGTCGTTCCGCCTGTCAGATGTTGAATACCAAGTGTCGCTACTGCTGAAACTGAGGATTCCGCTGAAGGACATTTCCACCGTGATGTGCAAAGATGCAACCACCATCAGCAGCATACGAAGCCGATTATACCAGAAAGTGTTCCAAAAGAAAGGTGGTAGTCGCGATTGGGATGACTTCATAGCGACGCTTTGAGCACCAACGACTTAACTGGAGTTTGCAAAGTTTTGCAAACTCTTTTTTTGTGCCCTAAAGTCAAATGCCAAGTAATGCCAAGTGAAAGCGGTGGCTTATTCCTCGGTTGTATTGTAACTTTGCAATCGCAAACAATAAACAACGCATTCTCATGGACAACAACACGCTATTGACTCTCGTCTGCATCCTCATTGCCGTCATCGCATTGCTCGTATGCATTTCCCTCTTCTTCATCTACACGTTAGAGGAGAAGAATGCCCACCAAAGGCATGTCATCGATGTACTGCTATCTACAATCAAAAAATTGAAAGTACAGAATGACAATAGTATGAAACACACCCACCTCATCCCCAGCCTCCTGCTCGCCCTCACCCTCATCTCCTGCACCCACAGGCAGCAGCCAGTCCGCGACCGCTCAGACCTCGCCGGGGCATGGGTGCTGCGCCATGTGGAGTACCCGTCGGGCACCGAGGAGGGCTATTCCATGCAGGGCGACGGCACGTCCTGCCTCATCTACGACCACGAGAACCGGCTCTACGCGTGCAACATCTCGACCACGCCCACGGGTCTGCTCGTCAAGCCGACAGCTGCTACCACCGTCACCCTCGTTGACAAGGGCGGTGGCGAATGGCTATACTTAGAGGACGGCGACCCGCATCCCCTCCGCGTCACTGACAGCACCATCACCATCCAGCGCATGGGCATCCTCTACACATACGCCAGTGCCGACGGCCTCTACAGCGAGTGGGGCGACGACATCCGCGACATCATCGACAGCCAGCCCGCCGGCCCTGATCCTGCCAACGACCAGAAATACGTGCTCTCCGTCCGCGAGCGGCAACTGGCCAACTACATCTACTGGCTCGTCACCCTCATCGCCATCGTCATCATCTTCGCCGTGGCCAATCACATCGTCAACCGTCGCCGCCGCCAGCAGCTCCAGCTTCAGCTCCGGCAGATTCAGGAAGTGCAGGAGAACCGTCCGCCGACAGTGCGCCAGGCCGCCAAGTCGGTCGAGGACGCCTTCCTCGCCTCCGACGAGTATGCCGCCCTCGGGCGGCGCATGGCCACCGGCAGTCTGATGAAGGCAGAGGAGTGGCAGCAGGTGGAGCACAGCCTGAAGACCGTCTATCCCGGCTTCACCGCCCAGCTGCAGAGCCTCTACCCCATGTCCGATGTGGAGTACCACACCTGTCTGCTCATCAAGCTGCGCATCCCCACGAAGGACATCGTCGCCGTGCTGGCCCGCGAAGCCAACACCATCAGCAGCCTGCGCAAGCGACTCTACAAGAAAGTGTTCGACCGCGAGGGCGGAGCCAAGGACTGGGACGACTTCATCCTCTCCATCGGCACCTAAACAGCCCTTGCGAGCCTCATGCGAGCTTCGTGCGAGCTGCTCGCAAGTGAAATGCGAGGTAAATGCGAGCAAAAATCCATTGCCGCGCAACGCAAAAACAGTAATTTCGCAACCGAAATTCCATTTATTCACCAAATACGAAACATTATGAAACAGATTAAACAAATCACCCTGACCCTGGCAGCACTCCTCCTGTGCGCCCTGCAAGCCAACGCCCAGACGGCGCGAGTGGCCGACCGTGAACTCATCGGCGCATGGACGCTGGAATGGATGCAGTACGACGGCGAGAAGAAAATCATGGGCGGCAAGACCACGGGCTACACCCAGTTCAAGTACTACGGCCCCGACGGCGAGTATGCCTGTGCTGAGATTGTCCTGACCCGCAAAGGCACGGTCGTGGTGATGCCCCACGAGTATGGCACCTACACTTTCAAGAACGGTGTCTATAGTGAGATGGGCCGTCCCGCCTCCACCCTGACGCTGACCGACAAGACCCACGTCCGCGGACGCTGGAAGAACCGTTCAGACTCTTGGGTGAAGCAGCCCAACATGCCCGAAAAGGTTGTCCGCTACATCGTAGATTACTGCAAGCTGAAGAAAACCCCCGCCGACATCCAGCAGAGCATCAAGCAGAATATATTCAAGTAAAGTTAGTAAAACGAGTAGTAAGTCCGGGCTACACTGGAGGCCGCAGCGATGCTCCCTCCAGTTTCCAGCGAAACAAAACAAACGAACTACGATATGTATAGAACACTCATCACAACCATCCTCGCCCTCGTGGCATTGACGGCCAACGGCCAGAAGACCGTCATCGAGGGCACCGTGCTCGACGCGCAGGGCAAGTCGGTGGACGCCTACGTCACCGTTGCCCCAAAGGGAACGGGCAATATTCTCGGCTTTGCCGACACCGATGCGAAAGGACACTACAAATTAGAATTCAGCACACAGGCCGACTCCGTGACCGTCACCGCCTCGGGCCTCGCCATCGGCAACCAAGTGAAAATCGTAGCGAACCGTTCGCAGCGGGTCGATTTCCGCGTGAAGGAGAAGACCGTGCAGCTGAAGGAGGTCAGCGTCCGTGCGCAGAAGATTCGGCAGAACGGTGACACGCTCAACTACCTCGTAGGAGCCTACCAGCAGCAGGGCGACCGCGTCATCGGCGACGTGCTGAAGCGTATGCCCGGCATCGAGGTGGCCGACAACGGTGGCATCAAATACAACGGCAAGAGCATCAAGAAATTCTACGTCGAGGAGATGGACTTGCTGCAAGGCCGCTACGGACTGGCCACCAACAACATCAACGCCTCGGACGTGGCCACCGTGCAGGTCTTGGAGAACCACCAGCCCGTAAAGATGCTGCAAGGCAAGGAACTCACCGACGACGTGGCCATCAACCTGAAGCTGAAAGACTCGGCCAAGGGAACGGTCGCCGTCAACACCATGCTGGGCGGCGGCATCCAGTGGACTGGCGGCTGGCACATCGGTAGCCGACCGTTGGACGACGGCCAGACCGTTATCGGCCAAAACCCGCTTTGGACTGCCGAGGTCGTGGGCATGTACTTCGCCAAGCGTCGCCAGAACATGACGCTGTATAAAGGCAACAACACGGGCGACGACGTGTCGAAGGAACTCACGCAGCACTACTCCAGCATCAACAG
>JAFPVW010000192.1 GCA_017395215.1 Prevotella sp.
CAAAGGTGCAGACGACTTTGCCAAACTACACTCCATAGCGGAAACTGCCATGAAGAATGGAAACTCCAAATTCAATGCGATTCTTGCTGTCGTACAACAGTAAGACAAGTACTCATGCCATGGGGGTGCTGAGTAGTTACCTGCCGATTTTGAAGCGTTAAAGTTACGTAAAAGTTCAGCGGCAGGAATGTCGTGTTCAATTTATTTAGTAACTTTGCAAACAACGAAAGAGAGAACGAGATGAAGAGACACTTTCTGACCGCCATTGCCATCATGACCCTGACACTAACAGCACAAGCGCAGACGCAGAAGACCGTCCGCCTGAAGGTCATCGAGACGAGCGACGTACACGGCCACTTCTTCCCCTACGACTTCATGGAGAAGAAGCCGCTGAAGGGCACGCTCTCGCGGGCCAGCACGTATATCAACCGCCAGCGACAGGCCTACGGCGACCGGCTGCTGCTCATCGACAACGGCGACATCCTGCAGGGGCAGCCCTGCGTCTACTGGTCGAACTACGTCATGCCCGACGACGAGAACCTGGCGGCTCAGGTCATCAACTACATGAAGTACGACGCCGAGACCGTGGGTAACCACGACGTGGAGCCAGGCCACAAGGTCTACGACAAGTGGATTCGCGAGGTGCGCTGTCCGCTGCTGGGCGCCAATATCGTCAAGGAGGAGTGTAAGGGCGGCGAGGCCAGTCCGCAGAGCATCTACACGGGCCTGAAGCCCTACTCCGTGCACTACCGGGAGGGCGTGAAGATTGTCGTCCTGGGCATGCTGACGCCCGCCATTCCCAACTGGCTGAACAAGTCGGTCTGGAAGGGCATCGAGTTTGAGGAGATGACCAGCTGCGCCCGCAAGTGGGTGAAGTATATCAAGGAGACTGAGCGCCCCGACCTCATCTTCGGCCTGTTCCACTCAGGACTCAGCGGCGGCATCACGACCGGCGAGTACGAGGAGAACGCCACCGAGTCGGTAGCCCGCGAGGTGCCCGGCTTCGACATCATTTTCTTCGGCCACGACCATCAGGTCCACAACGAGTGGATAACCTGCCGCGACGGCAACCGCGTGCTCTGCATCGACCCCAGCTGCTACGTCAACAACGTGGCCGAGGCCGAGATTGAGCTGACCTACGCCAACGGACGGCTGACAAGTAAGGACATCAAGGGACAGATTGTCAGCGTGCGCGACGAGGAGATTGACCAGCAGATGGTCAGCCACTTCCAGCCGACCATCGACCGCATCAAGACCTACGTCGACCGCCGCATCGGGCGCTTCGAGAACGCCATCTACACACGCGAGAGTTTCTTCGGCAACTCGGCCTTCACCGACCTCATCCACAACCTGCAAATGCAGATTTCGAAGGCCGACATCTCGCTGAACGCGCCCCTGTCGTTCAACACCGTCATCAACGCCGGCGACGTCACCCAGGGCGACATGTTCAAGCTCTACCGCTTCGAGAACCTGCTCTTCGTGCTCCGCATGACGGGCGAGGAGATACGCAAGCACCTGGAGTACAGCTACGACATGTGGACCAACACCATGAAGACGGCCGACGACCATGCGCTGCGCCTGAACGACGACTCAAAGGAAGACCAGCAACGCACAGGGTTCCAATACTATACGTTCAACTTCGACTCAGCCTGCGGCATCGACTACGAGGTTGACCTCACCAAGCCCGACGGCCAGAAGGTGCGCATACTCAGAATGACGAACGGACAGCCCTTCGACGAGAAGCGGTGGTATCGCGTGGTGATGAACAGCTACCGCGCCAACGGCGGCGGCGAACTGCTCACCCGAGGAGCCGGCATACCCAAGGACTCGCTCGAGGGCCGCGTGCTGTTCCACTCCGACCTCGACCAGCGCTACTACCTGACGCAGGAGATTGAACGCATGGGAACTGTCAACCCCCAGCCAAACCACAACTGGCGCTTCGTGCCTGAGGCGTGGGCCAGGCCCGCCCTGAAGCGCGACAGCCTCTTACTGTTCGGAAGATGAAGACATACTATTTCGTATTCTGCAAGGACGACCTGCTGCTGCAGCCGCTGGCTGACGGCAGCTACACCATACCGCTTCAGGACGAGCCGCCCACCGAGGTGAAGCCCTGGACACACCTGATGAACATCACCCCGATGCCCGACGGCACCCCCGTCACCGCCTACCGCATTGACAGCCCGCCTGCAGTTACTCCCGCCGCCCCTATTGTCGGCTATGCTGCGACAGCGTCGCAGCCCCCCTCCCTGCAGCCCTTCCCCCTCCGCCAGAGCTACTACAAGCTGCCCCGCGAGCTCTACCTGAAGGCCGGCAAGTGCCAGGAGCTGCTCTACTGGGACCAGAACACCCGCTACTGCGGCGTCTGCGGAGCACCGATGCGCATGGACACCGACATCTCGAAGAAGTGTACCGAGTGCGGCAAGGAGATATGGCCCCAGCTGGCCACCGCCGTCATCGTGCTCATCCATCGCGGCGACGAGGTGCTGCTCGTACGGGCCAGGAACTTCCGTACCGACTTCTACGGCCTCGTGGCAGGCTTCGTCGAGACGGGCGAGACGCTCGAGGAGGCCGTAGCCCGCGAGGCTCTGGAGGAAACGGGCGTCACGATAACCAACATCCGCTACTTCGCCTCGCAGCCCTGGCCCTACCCCTGCGGCCTGATGGTTGGCTTCCACGCCGACTACGTCTCAGGCGAGATCCACCTCCAGCGCAGCGAGATAGCCAAGGGCGGCTGGTTCCGGCGCGACAACCTGCCCACCATCCCCGAGAAGCTCTCCATAGCCCGCATGCTGCTCGACGACTGGCTGCAGTCACCCAAATAACCCATATCCCCCATCATGCCCATACCCCCCACATAATCCCACACGATGAAAGACAAGACAGCATACGTCTGCGAGAACTGCGGACAAGAGTCGGCCAAGTGGATTGGCAAGTGTCCCGCCTGTGGACGGTGGAACACGTTCAAGGAAATCAAGGTGAGTGCCGCTCCCACACAGCCGGGCAAGTCGGCAGCCACCGTCTCAGCCAGGGGCAGCAGCGCCGCCAAAGTGCTCCGCCTGCGCGACATCTCGGCTCAGGACGACCCGCGCATCGACATGCTCGACGGCGAGCTGAACCGCGTCCTCGGCGGCGGATTGGTTCCCGGCTCCATCATCCTGCTGGGCGGCGAGCCGGGCATCGGCAAGTCGACGCTGACCCTGCAGACCATGCTCCGGCTCACCGGCATGCGCGTGCTCTACGTCAGCGGCGAGGAGAGCGCCCACCAGCTGAAGATGCGCGCCGAGCGCATAGCCCACACCGAGAACGACAACTTCATGATTCTCTGCGAGAACTCGCTGGAGTCCATCTTCGAGCACATCAAGGAGACGCTGCCCCAGCTGGTCGTGATAGACTCCATACAGACCATCGCCACCGAGGACGTCGAGTCGTCGGCAGGCAGCATCGCTCAGGTGCGCGAGTGCGCCTCAGCCCTGCTGCGCTTTGCCAAGACCTCGGGCGTCCCCGTCATACTCATCGGCCACATCACCAAGGAGGGCTCGCTGGCAGGTCCCAAGATTCTGGAGCACATCGTCGATGCCGTCATACAGTTCGAGGGCGACCAGCACTATATGTACCGCATCCTGCGGAGCATGAAGAACCGCTTCGGAAGCACGTCGGAACTGGGCATCTACGAGATGCAGCAGACGGGACTGCGGCAAGTGTCGAACCCCTCGGAACTGCTGCTGACCGAAGACCACGACGGACTCTCGGGCGTGGCCATCTCGTCGGCCATCGAGGGCGTACGCCCCTTCCTCGTCGAGACGCAGGCCCTGGTGTCGACGGCTGCCTACGGCACGCCACAGCGCTCGGCCACAGGCTTCGACCAGCGGCGCCTGAACATGCTCCTGGCCGTGCTCGAGAAGCGCGTGGGCTTCAAGCTGATGCAGAAGGACGTGTTCCTCAACATCGCAGGCGGCCTGCGCGTCACCGACATGGCGATGGACCTCTCCGTCATTGCCGCCGTGCTCTCGTCGAACGTCGATACGCCGATTGAGAGCGGATGGTGCATGGCCGGCGAGGTGGGACTCAGCGGCGAGGTGCGCCCCGTGAACCGCATCGAGCAGCGCATTGCCGAGGCTGAGAAGCTGGGGTTCAGCGATATGATCATACCAAAGTACAACATGCAGGGCTTCGACCGCAAGAAGTTCCACATCAGCCTCCATCCCGTACGGAAGGTGGAAGAGGCCCTGCGCGCATTATTCGGATAGACATGATGAGACAACGTTTTCTTTTAGCCTCCGTCCTCTGCCTGGCAGCAGCACTTTCCAAAGCGCAGGACGAGCTGCCGGCCAATCCCATAACGCCCGGCATCGACCTCGACAGCCCGGTCATTACCTGCGGCGACGTCAATAACGACGGAACCGTCAACATCGACGATGCTATTGCCGTCGCCCACCACATCATCGGCATCAAGACCGCTACCTTCATTGAAGATGCGGCCGACACGAACAACGACGGGAGAATTGACATCCGCGATGTTGCTGCCATCATCAGCTGGCTGGTTAATACTGAGCACCAATAAGCCCCCCAACCGGCCCGGCCAATATAGGTTTTTGGCACGGAAAGTAAGCCTTTTTTTGCCCTTGTTACCCCCATTTTCGACCATGAGATTAGCCATTTGGCCACAAAGTACCTTCCAAATGAGTCGGAATGCTGTTTTTCTTCGACGCTAATTTGTGCGCCAAGTAAGGGGAAAAGTGTCGGAAAAAGGGGGGAATACATGTCTTTTGATACCCTCAAGAGCAGGGTTCTGATGCATTCTGTCCCTTTTTCAAGGTATGGCATCCTAAGTGCTGTTGGTTATGTAATGCCGTATCTCATTGTATTTCAGCTTTTTAGATGAATTTCTGAGTGTCGTTTGTTACAGTTACAGTTGTTACAGTTGTTTTTCTGAGGGTATCCATTCCCTTTATTATATATATAACTATCTATATATTAATTAGTTATAAAGATTATAAAGGAGGATGTACCCCTCGTTTTTTAATTGTAACAACTGTAACTGTAACGCTCGGCTTGCGTTTGGTCGCAATAAACTCCTCGCCTGCTCCGATCAAAAGGGGTAGTTTACCCGGAGCAAACGAGGAGTTCATTGAGTTACATAATCAGACCTACTGTTAGGGCTCCTGTGCTGTTGCAGGGAAAGGTCTTATTGTTAAGGGCGGGTTCCTTCTTGTGAATCGGTATAAAGCCCATGTCCCAGTTCATACCCATAAACACTCGCTTGTACTCGAACAGTACTTGAACATTCAGTCCGGCATCGAACCGCCTCATTGGGCTCTCCCCGCTAAAGCTGCCATTGGTGGTGTGACGGCGAGTAGTCTTCACTTCTGTGTCACCACCGATGCCATAGGCAAAGTAGGGGCCTGCAGCCACCTTTACCTGCCAATTGTCACTAATAGCAGCGCGGTATGTCACATCCAGTGGCATTTCCAAGTATACGAGGTGGATGTTGGTCTCTATATTGTCGTTCTTCGAAGCTGGTGCATTGGCACCTTTCGATACCAACATCAACGAGGGCTGAACCCCAAATTGATTCTTAACGGGAATTTCAACTCCTACCCCTGCATGGTAAGCGAGTCGCGCTTCTGTACCCTCGGCATTCTGTAGCCAGAACTCACTGCCGCCAATTCCTGCCTGAATGAACGGGCGCACCTGTGCCGAAGCAGTCATCGAAACTACTGCAGCTACTGCAATTAATAGAATTCGTTTCATAATACTTCTTTTTTTACGGTTTTGTATTCAATATAACAGAGGGACGGTTCTTTTGTTATAACAGAGGGACTATAACAGAGGGACTTTTGTTATAACTACGCCACCAGCTGCCCGACCTGATAGACCAGGGCGGAGACTATCCAGGCGACGAGGGTGGTGTAGACGGCGGCGATGACGGCCCAGCGCCACGTGCCCGTCTCGTTCTTGATGGCTACGATGGTGGCGATGCAGGGGAAGTAGAGCAGCACGAAGAGCAGATAGGCGTAGGCTGCCAGCGGCGTGATGGCGTCGAGACCGCCCAAGACGCCGATGGTCGAGGCCACAATCTCCTTGGCACCGACGCCGGCTATCAGCGAGACGTCGAGCTGCCAGTTGAAGCCCTGAGGCGCGAACAGCGGCTCGATGGCCTGCCCCATGCGCCCTATGAAGCTCTCGGCCAGCGACGGCGCCGTTCCCATAGGGCCGAAGTAGCCCAACGCCCAGACGAGGATGCTGGCCACAAGTATGATGCCACCCATCTTCTTCAGATACTCCTTGCCTTTCTCCCACGTGTGGCGCCCGATGGCCTTGGCGGTCGGCCAGCGGTAGGGCGGCAGCTCCATCACGAACGGCGTGTCCTCGCCCCGGAGCACGAAGCGCGACAGGATGTTGCTCACGATGACCGACATCAGTATGCCCACGGCGTAGAGCGAAATCATGACCATCGACTGATAGCGCCCGGCAAAGAAGATGCCCGTTATCATAATGTAGATGGGCAGGCGCGCCGAGCACGACATGAATGGCAGCACGAGCATGGTGATAAGCCGCGAGCGGCGGCTCTCGACGGTGCGCGTGGCCATGACGGCAGGCACGTTGCAGCCGAAGCCCATGACCAGCGGTATGAACGACTTGCCGTGCAGCCCCATCTTGTGCATCAGGCGGTCCATGATGAAGGCGGCTCGCGCCATGTAGCCCGAGTCCTCCATGAGCGAGATGAAGAAGTAGAGTATCAGGATCTGAGGCAGGAAGACGATGACGGAGCCCACGCCGCCGATGACGCCGTCGACCAGCATCGAGCGCAGCGGCCCGTCGGCCATCGTCGAGCCTATCCACTCGCCCAGCCACTCTACGCCCGCATCAATCCAGTCCATCGGGTACTGGCCCAGGGCGAAGGTGGTCTGGAACATGACGAACAGGATGAGGAAGAAGATGGGGAAGCCCACGAACCTGTTCGACAGCACGCGGTCAATCATGTGCGTCGTGCGGTAGATGTTCTCCTTGGTGCCCGTCTGGTAGCCAGCCTCGCGCAGCGCACCGTTGATGAAGCCGTACTTGGCGTCCATGATGGCGGTCTCGGAGTCGCTGGCCGTCTCTTCGAGCACGCGGGCGGCAGCATGGTTGCGCACGGCCAGCAGCTGTTTGCGGTCATGGGCCCGGTGCTCGTCGGCCAGGTGCTGGCCCACGTACTGCGTGATGTTGGGGTCGTTCTCAAGCAGCTTGATGGCCAGGTAGCGCGTCGAGTAGCGCTGGCGGATGTGCTCGTCGGCCTTCAGGAATTTCTGTATCTCGCGGATACCGTCCTCAATCTCGTGGCCGTAGTTGATATGGATGTGGCGCGAGGCGCCCTGCGTGTTTTCATACACCTGGATGACGGCCTTGAACAGCTCCTTGACGCCCATGCCCGTCTTGAACGACGTGGGCACCATCGGCATGCCGAAGAGCGTGGAGAGCGTCTTCAGGTCGACCGTGTCGCCGCGCCGCTCAAACTCGTCGTACATATTCAGGGCACAGACCATGCGGATGTTCATGTCGACGAGCTGCGTCGTCAGATAGAGGTTGCGCTCCAGGTTCGAGGCGTCGATGACGTTGATGACCACATCGGGCATTTGCTCGGCCAGGTGCTTGCGAACGTAGAGTTCCTCGGGCGAGTAGCACGTCAGCGAATACGTGCCGGGCAGGTCGGTCAGCGAGAAGTCGTAGCCGTAGAAATGGGCCTCGGCCTCGGTGGCGTCGACGGTCACGCCGCTATAGTTGCCCACGCGGGCATGTGCCCCTGAGGCGTAGTTGAAGAGCGACGTCTTGCCGCAGTTGGGATTGCCCACGAGGGCCACGTTCAGGTGGCGGCGAGCCCTTAGGGCCTCATGGAGACTCTCCCCCGCCCCCTCCTCATAAGGGAGGGGAGTAGTTACCTTGCCGTCAGACACGTCACTCCCCTCCCTCACGGGGAGGGGCTGGGGGTGGGTCTGTTGGGTCTGCTTGGTCTGCTTCACCACCTCAATCATGTCGGCCTCCTGGTGCCTGAGCGACACTTCGTAACCCATAACCTTGTACTTCACGGGGTCCTGCAGCGGAGCGTTGAGCAGCACCTCCACCGTCTTTCCCTTGATGAAGCCCATCTCCACGATGCGCTTGCGGAAACCGCCGTGGCCCGTCACCTTGACGATGATGCCACGCTCGCCTGTCTTCAGTTCTGATAGTTTCATGGGTGCAAAGGTATGAATAATTTTTTGCAACTCGGTTGCATCGAGTGTCGCGACACGCAAAATACCTAAAAATGATGACCCGTTTACTGCGTCAGCAGCTTCACCGTGACGGGTTTCATGCCGTCGGCTGTGGCTGTCAGCGTCACCTTACCCGCCGTGCGGCCAGCCCTCAGGATGACGCTGCACGAGCCGTTGTAGAGGCGGCGCTTCGTGCCCACCATCATCTCGTCGGAGTTGATGTCGCCATTGACCACGCCCACGATGCGGGCATCGCCGCTGACGCTGAACGTCACCTCGCGGTCGGTCGTCTGCACGCGGCGCCCCTTCTTGTCGAGGGCCACCACGCGAATGTGCTGCAGGTCCTGCCCGTCGGCAACCCATCGCGAATTGTCGGCGTCAGCCGACAGACGGACGGCCTCGCCCGTAGTTTCAATCTTATGGCGGGCCACCACCTTATTATTATTGTAAGCCACAGCCTCCAACGTGCCTGGCGCGTAGCTGATGTCGTTCCAGCGTATCTGGTTGCGCTGCTTGGCGTTCTTCACGTCGTTCTTCTGCCGGCCTATGCTCCTGCCGTTCAGCAGCAGCTCCACCTCGTCGGCGTTGGTATAGGTAATGAGCGACAGCTTCTGCCCTTCAATCCTGTTCCAGTGGTCGCTCATACCGTCGTTGCCAGTCTGCACGCCGTTCCACATCTGGTCGCCCTTGCGGTCAATCACGCCGATGTGAACCACCGGCTCGTCGGCCTTGAAGAACGACTTCATGTAGTAGGCCTTCGGCTTCGGCTCGAGCGCAATGTCGAACACGCCCTGCGCCCAGCCCTTGGCAGGCCAGCCCTGCGACTCGCCCAGATAGTCGATGGCGCCCCAATAGGCCAGTCCAATGACGCGGTCGAGGTCCATCTCGAAGTAGTTCTGCCCCATGGCCGATACCGAGGCCTCGCTCTGGTAGAACGTCATCCAGGGGAACCGGCGGCCGTCGCCGGGGAAGTACATATAGCGGTAGTTGTAAGCCTGCACGTCGGTAATCATGGCCAGGTCGCAGGGCAGCGAGTCGGTCTCCCAGTTGCGGTAGCGGGGGTGCATGGCCACCGTCACCAGTCGCGTCGAGTCGTAGCGCTGCAGCAGCGTCTTCTGCAGCCGGAACATCGTCACGCCGAAGTCGTTATACGGCTGGTTGGGGTCTTGCTGCAGTTCGTTACCGAGGCTCCACAGCACGACGGAGGGCGAGTTGCGGTCGCGCTTCACCCACTCGGGCACGTCCTTCTGCCACAACTCTTCGAAGCTCACGCGGCCGCCCGTGTGCTGGCGCGTCCACTTGTCGTAGAGCTCGTCGACAACCAGTATGCCGTACTTGTCGCACAGCTCGATAAACTCCCGGCTGTAGGGGTTGTGGCTCGTGCGTATGTGGTTCATGCCAAACTGCTTCATCAGCTGGATGCGCTTCTCGATGGCTCGCGGATAGGCGGCAGCGCCGAGGGCGCCGAGCGAGTGGTGGTTGGCGTAGCCCTTCAGCAGCACCTTCCGTCCGTTCAGCTTGAAGCCGTACTCGGGGCCGAACTCTATGGTGCGGATGCCGAACGACGAGCTGACCTCGTCAATCACCGTGCCGTCCTCCTTCAGCAGCGTCACCACAGCCCGGTAGAGGTTGGGGTGCTCGCAGTCCCAGAGCTGGGCGTTCGCGATTTCCACTTCCGGCAGCCGGGCTTCCATCGTGCGCGAGGCGGTCTTGCGGCTCTGCTTCGATGTTCCCTCGTAGACCAGCCGTCCGTCAGGGGCGTATATCTTCGTGCCGACAGTCACGTCCTTCTGCCGCCCACGGTTGGTGAACTCCGCAGAGATGGTGACAAAGCGATTGTCGCGCGTCGTGATGTAGAGCGGATGGCGCTCGAAGTAGAGCTCGCGGTTGGTGGCCACCAGACGTACGGGGCGTATCAGTCCGCCGCCCGTGTACCAGCGCGAGTTGCCCGGTTCGCGGGTATCGGCCTTCACGGCAACGATGTTCTCCTGGCCCGTCTTCAGCTTGCCCGTCACGTCAATCTCGAAGCCCACGTAGCCGTAGTCCGTGCCGCCGATGCGCTCACCGTTCAGGTAGACGTCGCCGACGTACATCAGGCCGTCGAACTCAAGCAGCAGACGGCGGTTCCTCAGCGAGTCGGCGGGCGTCAAATGAAGCCGGTACCAGCCGCAGCCCATCTCCTTGAAGCCGCGACTCGACAGTCGGCTCTTGATGTTCGCCGCCACGTCGGTATTGTCGGCCTTTTCGTCGGCGGCAGGAGCCACCCACGGCTGTTCAATCTGGAAGTCGTGCGGCAGGTCCACCGTGCGCCAGTCGGCGTCGTTAGCAGCCGTTGCGGCAGCACCGTTGACGTCGCCCTCGTGGAATCGCCAGCCGAAGTTCAAATCCTCGACCACCCGCTGCTGGGCAGTCATCGTCGTCGTTGCCGTCATGCAGGCAACCGTCAGTAGTAGTCTTTGTAGTTTTTTCATTATCTTATCACTTTTCACTCTTTCACTTTTCACTCCTCAACTCCTCAACTCCTTACTCCTCAACTCCTCAACTTCTCACTTCCACGTTGCTCCTTCTCTCAGCACAAACTCAATGTGCGACTTCTTAGGCAACTGCGGCTTCTGCCACTCGCCGCCGAGAATCTGGATGGTCGTAACAGCCTTCGACCGCGCCTGCGCAGCAGCCACAGCCTCGTCCAAGGTCATATAGTCGCCGCGCCCCAGACGGTCCACCGTGATGTCGGCATCGCAGCGGTAGCGCTTCAGCACGGGAATCTCCTCGCACAGCGCGTCGGCCAGCAGACGGGCCACGACATGGGCGCCGTAGACGTTGTAGTGCGTGTTGTCCTGCTTGCCCTTCGGCTCCGTCGGCTCCGTGTCAGGCAGATACCACATGTGGAGCCGCTTCGAGGCCTCTGTGCCGAGTCCCTGCTCCAGGTCGTGGGTTATCTTGTTCGCATCGACGAAGTGCACGTTCATGCGCTCGGCCACGTCGCGCGGAGCCACGCGGTAGAGTCCGTGGGTGTCGATGAGCGAGTCGCCCTCCACCATCCTCACGCCGTCCTTGAAGGTCTGCGTGCGCAGCTTCTCGTCGTCGTCGTTCTCGGGCGCGTTCACGAAGAAGTTTCGCCTCACCACGCAGTTCATCAGCACCGGTATGCCGCCCTTCTCGCGCGTCTCGCGCACGTAGCGGGCCAGCATGTAGTCGAATGTTGAGCCGGGGTCGGTATGGCGGTCCTTAGGGGCCTTCTCGTCGTTGTGGCCGAACTGGATAATCACGTAGTCGCCGGGCTTCATCTTCTCAAGCACCTTCGCCCAGCGCCCCTCGTTGAAGAACGAGAGCGACGAGCGCCCGTTCACGGCGTGGTTGTCTACGCGGATGTTGTCGTCGAAGTAGCATTGCAGCGCCATCCCCCACCCTCGCTCCAGCTTGCCTTTCGACAAGTCTTTCTGGGCAGCCGTCGAGTCGCCGATGATGAAGATGGTTGTCTTTTTCTCATTTGTCGCAGCCGTCAGTATGATGACCAGGGCTGCCAGGATAGTCAGTAGTTTGATACGTCTGTGTAGCATAGTAGTCGTTTATTTTCTGCAAAGGTACGAATAAGTGAGCAAAAAACAAAAAGAAAACTCGTTTTTCTTTTTCTAAAGTTGGAAACTCACCATTTTTTCTGCAAATAACGTTGCGCCTGCAACGGTCAATATGTATATATCCGTCAATCCGTCACCTTCGCTCTATCATCCTCATGCTGAGTGCGTTACGCGGTGACGGATGATGGTGACGGGTGACGGATGGTTACATGCTCCAAGGGCTGCAATGATTCACGGGCGGTGAACAATGATTCACCGCCCGTGAACATTTGGCACAGAGGCTTGGCGCATGGGGATAGGCCGCGCATCCGTCACCCGTCACCGCCATCCGTCACCACATATCCGACTGAATATCTGTGGTTTACGCGACTGTGACGGATATGACGGATTATATTTAAGAACGCGCACGATAGTCCTTCGGCGTGACGCCCTTCTTGCGCGAGAAGAACTTGCTGAACGAGGGGGCGTCGGCAAAGTGCAGCTGTGCGGCTATCTGGGCGATGCTGAGCGACGTGGTGCGCAGCAGGTAGGAGGCCTCCATCAGCAGGTGCTGGTTGATGTAGTCGACGACGGTACGGCCCGTGACCTGACGGACGATGCGCGAGAGATAGACCGTCGAGATGTGGAGGGCGGCGGCATAGAAGGCGATGTCGTGATGTTCGGCAAAGTGCTGCGGCAGCAGGCGGATGAAGCCGATGAAGATGTCCTCGACGCGCTGTGGTACGCGCCGCTCGCTGACGGCCTTGGTCTGCGCACTCTGCACGTCGAGCAAGAAGACGGCATAGAGCATCTGCAGAATCTTGCTCTTGTAGATGTGGTCGGAGTGAAGATAGCCGATGATCTCGTGCATCTTGTCCTCCAGCCGGCGGGCGTCGTCGTGAGGCAGCGCAATCTTCGGCTCGTGCAGGTAGACGATGGGCATGTAGGCTATGTTGACGAGGTCGTGAACGGTTGGCGACTCGATGGTCAGGTGCTCGTCGGCCAGCAGGCAGATGGCGCGATAGTTCTCGGAGGCTGCCAGTACGGTCACTTCGAGTCCTGGCGAATAGATGTAGAGGTCGTCGGGCTGCAGGGTGAGCTGCTGGCCGTTGTAGACAATCGTGAGCCAGCCCTCGGTAACGAGGGTGAAGCTGTAGGCCGCCACGAACCCCTGCGTCTTGTTGGTACGGAAGGTGAGGGCTGCATCCGTCTGCTGACAGTACATCCTGCCGTCCCACTGCTCGAAGGGCAGCTGACCAATCATCATGACCCATGCTTCACGTAAACTATACATATCGGCGGCAAAGTTACGAATAAATTCTGATACTTGTATCGTTTCAGACAATTTTTGTATCATTTCAGATTTGGAAGGTAAGGAATTATGGCGTAACTTTGCAGCTGAAACTTAAAAACAAACCTTTTCTTTTAATCAAAAAAAACAATTATGGACAAGCAGAAATCAATTGAGGCATTGCAGTTCTTTGCAACAGGACTGACTGAAGGTGCTCTGGTACACAAGTTGCAGGGTCAGATTTTCAAGGCTCAGGGCTTTGAGAAGTTAGGACAGAAGTATGTCGACCATTTCAACGAGGAAATGGCGTGGGTGGAGAAGTTCGTGGAGCGCATCCTCGACCTCGGCGGCGAAATCAAGTTCGACGGCGCCAAGAGCCGTGAGCTCATCCAGAACCCCATCGAGTATATCAAGGCCGACCTCGACATTCAGAAGGCTGGCGTCGACCTGCTCTACAAGTGCTGCGAGACGCTGGTGAACGACCCCACGACCTACGAGATTATGGTGGGCTACCTGAAGGACGAGGAGGAAGACCTCTACTGGAGTCAGGGCGCTCTGGATATGATTGAGTGCATCGGTACACAGAACTGGTTGTTTACACAAGTATAAGGGTATGAAAGAGCAAGTATTACAGGCCATGCGCGAGGCCGGCAAACCCGTCTCGGCAGGCGACGTGACAAAGGCACTGGGTGCCGACCGCAAGGAAGTGGACAAAGCTTTCGCCGAGTTGAAGAAGGAGGGCGCCATCGTGTCGCCCGTACGCTGCAAGTGGGAACCCGCCAAGTAATTGCGATATGGAAATCAAAGCAGTAAAATTCAGACGTGACGGGTTCTACACCCAGCCCTTCGTCATGGGCGGCGAAGAGGGAATGGAAAAGTTCGACAAGAACATCCGCTAACGAGGCAGTCTGCAGAATTGGCTGATTGACACTGGTTCAGAGGTTATTCTGGTAGATACAGGCATCCCTGCAGGAACCCCCGAGGAAGCACCCGATGAGAACTCGCTGGCCTTCACTGGCAAGGACATCTGCACCTATATGGAGGCCTTCGCTGCTCTTGGCTACAAGCCGGAGCAGGTGACGAAGATATTGCTCACTCACCGCCATGCCGACCACAGCGGAGAACTGAAGAGTTTCCCCAATGCAAAGGTCTATGTAAATCAGGACGAAATGGACGCTGCCGAACTGCAGGGACTCACGAATCTGGTTCCTGTCAGCTTCACTGACGGGCCGTACTACAACTTCCCTGAGAGTCAGAAGATTCATGACGGCATCTACCTCATCAAGGCCAAGGGGCATACCAAGGGCAACAGCATCATTATTGTAGAGAACGAAGGGCTGTTCTATATGCTTCACGGCGATATCACCTATGTGGATGAGGCTCTCTACGAAGACAAGCTGTCGGTGGTCTATGACGACCTGCCTGCTGCCCGCGAGACGCAGGACCGCATACGTGAGTTCATCCGCAACCACCCGACGGTCTATTGCGGCACCCATACGCCTCAGGGTTATGAGAATCTGGAGGCAAAGCGTGTAATGGATCTCGACAATCCCGTGCCTACAATCCTTGCCGAGGTGGATTTCTCAAATCAGAAGGCTAGCGGTAAGTATGTATGCTCTATCTGTGGCTATCTGTACGATCCTGCTGAACACGACGGTGTAGCTTTCGAGGACCTGCCAGATGACTGGCGCTGTCCACGCTGCAAGCAGCCGAAGACAAAGTTCAACAAAGCATAAAGCGTATCATCCTGGACAGACTGTTATCTTATATCGTGCGCATGGTGGCGTGGCTCTCGGGCTTCGTCAAACCCTTGTCGCGACTGGGGCTGTGCCGTTATGAGGAACATGTCAAGGGGCAACCATTGAAGATACTGCTCGTGGGATATAACGGTGCCCGGAACACGGGCGCCGATGCCCGCGTGGTGGCACTGACGCAGCAACTGGAGCAGGCACTGGGCACCGAGGAGGCCACACTGACGGTAATGACACTCGACACGGAGAACGTCGGTGGGTATTTCTCAAAGTCGGTACGCCTGCTGCACTTTACCACCGTTTTCGTCTTCTCGCTGGTGAGAGCCTGCAGCACCCATCACGTAGCCATCCTGTGCGAGGGATCGACGCTGACGCCGACGTTTGCCGATGCGCTCTGCGTGTTCTTCTGCGAGGCTGCCGGTGTGATGCGCCGTCAGGGGAAGCCATGCATTGCCTACGGCTCAGAAGTTGGCAGGCTCGACGGATGGCTGGCACGCCTGAGCAGTGACCTGTGCCGCGACACCTATTTCATGGTGCGCACGGAAGAGTCGTTACAGAACCTGCAAGCCCTCGGACTGAAAGGACATGTGGGAACCGACACCGCCTGGACATTTCAGAACAGCGAGGGCGAGCAGTGGGCACATAAGCAACTGACAGATGCCGGCTGGGATGGCAAACAGCCCCTAATGGGCGTGGCACCACTGAACCCCTATTGCTGGCCTGTGCGCCCTTCGCTATGGCGCTGGCTGAAGGCTGTGGCAACCCGTGACTTCACGCAGCAGTACGACAAGCTCTACTTCTTCAGCGACAGCACGGAGCGGCGCCAGCAGTTCGAACGCTACCTATCGGCAATCGCGTCTGCCACCAACCAATATGCAGAGGAGCATGGCGCCTTTGTGGTGATACTGGGCATGGAACAACTCGACGCCCGTGTCTGTGAAAAGCTGGAGAAGTGCATCCGGCATCCGCATGTGGTTTTTACGTCGAAGACCTGCAATGTGTTCCAGATGACCGGAATGCTACGCCAACTGAACATCCTGCTCACATCGCGCTATCATGCCTCGGTGCTCAGCATGGAGCACGCCTGTCCCATCGTGGCGGTATCTATAGACGCACGGTTGAGTGGTGTGATGCACGAGGTAGGACTGGCCGGGCAATATCAGCACCATGCGAACGACACCCATCTGGAGAGCCGTATCATAGCCTCTCTCAAAATGGCCGATGAGTACCAGGAGGACATCAAGCAGAAGATAGAATGCCAACTGGCAGTCTATAAAGACAAGACAATGGCCATGAGCCAATTTTTCAGAACATGGCTGAAGGAGCAGTTCTCATAACGGGCGCCACTGGGCTGTTAGGCACAGAGGTGACAAGCCGGCTGTTGGCAACAACCGGCGGGGAGATATACGCACTTGTACGTGCCGGCTCAGCGTCGGAGGCTGCCAGCCGACTGCGCGCGCTCTGGTGGGATGATGCCGTTCTGGCCGATGAAGTTGGCAGTCGCGTCCACCCCGTTGTGGGTGACATCACGAAACCACTCGACATCACTTTGCCCGCCGACATCACCCACGTCGTCCACTGTGCAGCCGAGACAGGTCTTCAGAAGTCGCGCGAACATCTGTGGAACATCAATGTGGAGGGTACACGGCGAATGGTGAGTCTGGCAGAAAGACTACCCCGCCTACAGCGCTTCACTTACGTCTCCACTGCTTATGTCTGTGGCACGCAACACGGACGGATCATGGAGGATGCACCGCTAACGGACAGCTTCTACAGTCTCTACGAACAGAGCAAGGCCTCGGCCGAAGCCATCGTCAGAGCCTCGTCATTGCCCTACGTTATTTGTCGGCCTGGCATGATAGTGGGCAATAGCCAGACAGGGCGCACGCGCAATTTCAACACCGTCTATTACGTGCTGAAACTGATGCTGCAGGGCAAACTGCATCTGGTGCCCGTCAGCAGCAGTCAGCGCGTCAATGTCGTGCCTGTAGACTATGTTGCCCAACAAGTGGCCGACCTCACGATGAATCCATCGGCGGCAGGAAAGACCTATCATCTGACAGCACCTTCCGACCGACTGCCACAGGTGGGCGAACTGGTAACTGCCGTTCGCTTGTGGGCCAAGGAACACCTGAATACCGATATCGCCCAACCTCTCTGCATACCCCTGCCCATGCTGCGCACCATCGGCAAACGCTACAACGCCGGACAGGAGGCCAAAAGCCGTTCGCTGCTGTCGAACCTCACGGCACTGATGCCGTACTTCCTCGACGACCACGTGTTCGACCGCACCAATACCGAGCAGCTGACAGGACCTTACACGCTGGACTGGCGCGCTTTCCTGCCTACGCTGCTGGCGTATGCCTGCAGACAGAATTTCATGCGGTTGTCTGACCAGACCGTGTTCCAACAGGCCGTGAAACGTCGGGAGAGCCGTCATTATCCTATTACCTACTATGATTTCGGCACTCAGGGTGCGAAACGCATCACGGGGCGGGAGATGAACGCCATCGTGGGCCACTACGTCGAACAACTCCAGACACTGGGTGTGAAGGTTGGCGACAGGGTGGCTCTCTCGGGCATCAACTGTGCCGAACATGCTGCCATCGACAATGCCATCGGACTTGTTGGGGCCGTCAGCGTGCCCATCTACTACACCACGCCTGCCGATGAGATTGAACTGCTCATCTCGAAGAGCGGCGCCCGCTGGTTTTTCGTGGGGGATGAACGGGTGATGAAGAATGTCGAAGCGCTGTCTTCGGATGTGCAGATAATCCCCTTTGGGCCATTAAAAGACACCCAGGACACGGGGCCAACGGCCGCGATGCCAGAGGCCACCTACAGCAGCGAACTTGCCACTATACGCTACACTTCAGGCACCACGGGCGAACCCAAGGGCGTGATGTTCAGCTACAGCCAGCTGAAGTGGATGGGGCAGGTGCTCACCAACCTGCTGTCGTGGCGCGACCGCAACAGCGAGATGCGCTACCTGTCGTTTCTGCCCATGAGTCATGTGGTAGAGGGCATCCTGGCTGCCTACGCGCCCTACTGCATGTTGTGCCGCGCCAAAGTATACTACCTCACCGATTTCCAGTTGCTCACCCAGGCCCTACCGCAGGTGCGCCCCACCGTGTTCTTCTCCGTGCCCCGTTTCTATGAAAAACTGTGGGAGCAGATAGAGCAGAACGCCATTGGGCAGCGATACCTGAAGATGCAGGATGGTTGGTTGAAACGCCTGACGGGAAGCCTGCTGCGCCGTGTGGTACTGCGCAAGGCGGGACTCGACAAGTGCTCACAATTGCTGGTCGGCTCGGCCCCTATCAGTGAGGAACTGCTACATCATTTCCGCTCTTTAGGCATAGAGATTCATAATGCCTACGGGCAGACCGAGGCGCCGCTCATCACCCTTAACCGTCTGGGACACAACGTCATTCCCAGCATCGGCACGCCGCTGCCCGACACGACTGTCACCACCGATCCCGACGGCGAACTACTCGTGAGCGGCCCACAGGTGGGTATGGGATACTATCAGTTGCAGACCGATACTTTCCGCGACGGTTACCTGCATACGGGCGACCTGGGACGCATCGACAGCAATGGAAACGTGTTTATCAGCGGACGCAAGAAAGACATGCTCATCACGTCGTATGGCAAGAACATCAACTGCACCAAGATAGAGCAGCGGCTGATGGACATTCCTTGCGTGGAGCAGGCCGTGCTGGTG
>JAFPVW010000193.1 GCA_017395215.1 Prevotella sp.
CACCTGGGCATTGATTAAGCACCAATTGCAAAATCTCTCTTTTGTTTCAAAATGTGTGAGCGGAAAACGGGACTCGGACCCGCGACCCCAACCTTGGCAAGGTTGTGCTCTACCAACTGAGCTATTTCCGCAACTTTTACCTCCTTCCGGAGTGCATCTCTCTTGATTGCGGGTGCAAAGGTAATGCTTTTTTCGGAACTGACAAAACTTTTCCCGACTTTTTTTCAAAAAATCTTTCTCTTCTTCCCTTTTACCCTTTATATCCACCCTGCACACCTTATTATATGTCCCTGATTTCTGTGTGACCTATAACAGTCGCGGCGCACCCCACCGATGTGGATGCGCCGCTCACTTTAAGAACTACCTTTATTCAATCAGATACCGCTCTCCCACGGATTCAGACCGGGGACGATGTCGGGAGGCAGCAGTTCGTCGTCACCGAGCTCGGGGGTGGCGATGTCCGTTACCGACCCAGCCAGCACCAGCTCGTTCATTTCCATCTCAGCCGTCTCTATAGCGGGCTGCAAATATTCTTTCTTCTTCATAGTCGTTTCCACCTATTACTTAATGATTACCTTCTTACCGTTCACGATATACACGCCCTTCTTGGCGGGGTTGGTTACCTTGCGGCCGTCGAGGGTGTAGACGGCGCCGTTGTCGGCGGGCGAACCGCTGACCGCACTGATGGCGGTGGTTTCGCCGTCAATATCCAGCTCGAACGAGCGGGCCGTGGCGGCGGCGCCCTTCAGCTGGAAGTAGGCGCGGAAGCCCTTGAAGTCGGCGGGCAGCGACGCGGGATACTGCAGCTTGTTGCCGCTGGTCAGGAAGAGCACCGACTTGGCGTCGTCGGCCTTCACTTCCGTCTTGCCCAGCGTGGGCACGAAGTCGGCGGCGGCGGTCTCCGCAGGCACGGCGGTCTTGCTCACCTTGACCTTGCTGAACACAGGATTGGTCACCGCCTTGGCGGGCTTCACCAGGTAGGGCTTGCCGGCCTTCAGGCCCGATGCGTCGGCGAAGTGCAGCGTCAGCGTCTGGCCGTCGAACGACGAGCCCGTCAGCTCCTTGGCCGTGATGCCCATCGCGGAGAGCGTGGCGGCATCCACGTCGAACGGCACGGCGAACGTGTTCCACATGCCGGCCTGCAGCGAGCGCGTCAGCGTCACGTCGTACAGCTTCCCGTCGGCCCCGCCGAGCGTCTCGCCGTTGGCAGTCTCCTCGTCGAGGGCCAGCGTCGCCATGACGATGTTGAACGTCTTCGTGACGGTGCCGCCGTAGTTGCCGGTGCCGGTGATGGTAACCGTGGCCGTGCCCGTGCCGGTATTGTTCTTGTAGCTCACGGTGTAGTCCTTGTCGGCCACCAGCGCCGTCTCGCCGTCCTTCACGCTGACGGCAGGCGTCAGGGCCGTGCCCGTGTAGGCCTGGTCGGCTATCTCGCCAACCGTTGTGGTGCGTAACGCCTTGGGGGTGACGACCACCTTGTACCAGTCGCTGCCGGCGTCATAGTTTGCCGTGGCGGTGTTCATGGCATAGATGATCACTTCGCCGGCATTATTGATGGTGACCTCGCCGGTAGTGGCGTTAACCGTAGCGACATCCGTGTTGTCTGATTTGTACGTCAGCGTAGCGCCTGACCTGTTCTCCGGCAAGATGGTGAAGTTCGGGTCACCGTAGGTCATGTTGAAGAACCAGGGGTCAAAGTGTACGCCTTCAGCGGACTTGTTGATGGTGAACGACTTCGTGACGGTGCCGCCGTAGTTGCCGGTGCCGGTGATGGTAGCCGTGGCCGTGCCGGCGTTCGTGTTGTTCGAGTACGTCACGGTGTAGTCCGTTCCGGCGGTGAGCGTCGTCGTGCCGTCCTTCACGGTCACCGCCGGGGTCAGCCCGGTGCCGTTGTAGGTCTGGTCGGCGATGTCCTGAACCCACGCGTCCTTGATCTCCTTCTTGTAGACGGCCGAGACCAGCGCGTTGGCGCGCGCCATGGTGAACGTCCACTCGTTGGTCTTGCCGCTGACGGGCTTGAAGGTGATCACGCTGTCCTGCAGGTCGATTTCTGCTCCCGGGCCAGCCACTATGCGGCGGCTGGCCGCGATGGCGGCATACCATACGCCGTCGGGCGTGGCGGGCACGTAGCCTTCGTCGGCCGTAATGACCACGGTCACCTCGGCGCCCTCTTGGGCGCTCGTCACTTCGGCCCCGCCGACCTTGAACGCCATCGTTCCGTGCTCGTTCGTACCCTCGGTCAGGGTGTAGGCCGGAGCATCCACAGCGCTCGCCGTCATGGCTGTCATGACCAGGGCGAGCAAACTAAATATCTTCTTTTTCATATCTTTATTATTATTTGTCATTTTCTTTGGTAATCACTTCACTACCACTTTCTTACCGTTCACGATATACACGCCCTTCTTGGCGGGGTTGGTTACCTTGCGGCCGCTCAGGTCGTAGACGGCGGCCTTGTCAGCGGGCGAACCGCTGACCGCACTGATGGCGGTGGCGTCATCGTCGGCGAAGAGGAGGGCGATGCTGCGGGCGGTGCTGGTAAGCACTTCGAGCCAGGCCTTGTTGGCGGCGACGGGGAGGGCGGTCCTCACCCAGACGAACTGCTTGCCGTTGAAGGCGTAGTTGGTCTGGGCGTCGGTCGAGGCGGCGATGGTCGTGGCCGTTGCCGTGCCTTTGAACTCGTCGGCGTAGGTCTGGTTAATCTCGGCGTCAGTCGGGATGAGCAGGAAGGTCTTCGTCTCCTCTGTCGGGTTGTAGACCAGGAACGGCATCTCCTTGTTGGCGCTCGGAATCTCGGTGGCCGTGGCCTTCGTCTCGCCTATGCCGGTGATGGTGTAGAGCTTGGCGCCGGAGTTCTCCTCCAGGGTCAGGTTGTCGTTGGCGCTGTAGTAGGTGACGTACTCCTGGGCGGCTATCTCAACGGGGAATCCGGCGATGGCCTCGAATGCCAGGCTCGCGGTGCCGGTGTAGGGGCTGGTGGTAGCATCGGCGGGCTCGGCCACCATCTTGTAGAGGCCGGGCTGCATGTCGGCGAGGAACTCGGTGAGAGTGATGGGGTTGGTCTCGTCATAGGTGATGGTACCATTGTTGTCCGTGCCCTTCAGCACCTTGACCTTGATGCCTGCGTCGGCGATGATGTCCTGGGCGTCAGTGGCAGCGAGCTGGTCAATCAGCTGGATGTTGAGTTCCGAGAGGGGCTCGTATGTTCCGGTGCCGGTTTTCTTCTTCACGACAACCTTCTGGGCGAGGCCGCTGAACTCGACGGGATTGTCCGCATCCTCCATGTCGCGCACGATGTCGTAGTTGACGGTGGCGTCGAAGGCGGGCATGGTGAAGGTGGCCTCGGTCATGTCGTCGCTGATTTCAACACTGAAGGATTCAATGTCAAGCTTGATGTTAGCACGGTATGTATACAGCGACTTACTACTGCCTGAATAATTACTGAGGTTATAAGGATCAGGAATTATGTTGTCATTGAAGTAGCTCAAGGCCATATAGGCACCATCAGGCGATGCGGTTTGACGCCATGTGTAGGATGTTCCAGCATAGCCATTTGTGCCATCGTAGAAAGCGACCAGCAAGTTGTCTGTACCATTGTACTCAAACGGCGTGTCGAGGGTGAAGGTAAACCAACCTTCTTCTGTCGGAGCAATGTTGCCCGTCCACACAAGATCAGTTTCAGAAAGAGGCTCGCAATCGGTTGTTGATGTGAACGCAGAACGTGTTACATGTTTCATGAACATCTTCACGTTTGAGGCCTCATAGGGTGTGCCGTAATGGTAATAGAAGCTGATGGCGTTGATGGTACCTTTGGTGCCTATTTCGTCAGCGGTGTAAATTTCCTCAGTGCAGGAGTAGTTAAAGTAATTGTCGATGGGGAAATCACGGGTAGTCTCAGTACCATCGCCAATCGTCACTTCCTCAGCCCACGCGCCCGATGCTGCCGTCATGAGCAGCACGAGCAGTGATAATAATTTTTTGTGTATCATAATTGTATTGTTTGTTATCGTTTAAATTCCTTTATTATATATACGCGTGTGGGGCCTCTCTGACGGATCAGAGAACCGTCCCCTGATTCACTCAGAATCTTTTTATTATATTTGTTTGATTTGGATGATTTGTGAGATTTCTGCGCGTCAGCGCACTTCTTTTCTCATTCGCGCGCGAGGGTTAGAAAGCGAGGCAGGCGCGGACTTGGTACGCTTTGTCCTTACTCTCAGTGCTGCTCCACATGACTAAGCCACTGTAGATGAGCACGCCGTAGGCGTGGGTTTCATCGTTCGGCGTAGACGACCAGTAGGCTAAATCCGGCAAGATTGTTCCTCCGGCGGTGGTGATAATTGTATTCAGGCCGGTGTAACTTGCATCGTTACCACCATTGGCTTTGAACATCTGCTTCCACTGATCCTGGCTGGGCAGGCACCACTTGGCTCCTGTGATGGCAGTCTTACCCTCGCAGGTACTCATTGCCGTTGACCAGTTCATCGAGCCCTCGTCAGCCAATGCGATTGCCAAGCCATTTTTGAAAGTAGCGTCGTAAGTGTCGCTGCCCACGTAGGCTATCACGGCCACGGCGGTCACGCCCGTGGGCACGTCGGCAACATTATAGTTCTTGCCGTCGCTGCCGATAATCTGTCCCACTTCGGGGCTGGTGAGGGTGAGCGTTGGCGTCGAAATCTTCTTCACCTCCACCTTGCGGAACTTGTAGCCGGGCTTGGCCTCGAGCTTCACCTCGCTGCCCATCTTCACGCCCTCGAGCTTACCCTCGGTGACGGTGGCGGTCTTGTCGGTGCCGCCTACAGTAACGGTGGCCTTGCCGGCCTCGATGGTGTTGGCGTTGGCGGCGTTGAACTGGATGTCGAACTTGTTGGTGAGCACCTGGACGGTGAGGCAGGCGGGCTCGGTGTTGTCGAAGGTGTTGTCGAGCGTGGCGGCTTCACCGTCGGGGGCGTCGGCGCCCTGGATGTAGTACCATACGTAGACATCTGCACCGTCGTCAGCGACGTCCTTGGCTGTGGGCACTGTGGCGCTGAAGGCGGTGAGTGCGGGGGCCTCGGTGGCTGAGGTGCCGATGGCGTACATCAGCGTGCCCTGCGTGACCTCGGTGCTCGTTCCGGCGAAGGCCACGATGCCGGTGCCCTCGGCGATGAGCGATGCGTCGGTGCCGGCGATGACGCCTTCAGCGGCTTCGGGCAGCAGCGTCTTCAC
>JAFPVW010000194.1 GCA_017395215.1 Prevotella sp.
ATCGGGCTGGCAGACTGTCGACCTCCCACATGATTGGGTGGTCGGGTTGCCCTTCGCCCGTGAGGCCAGCCATAGTCACGGCTATAAGACCGTGGGCTGGAAGTATCCCGCAACATCGGTGGGCTGGTATCGTAAGGTGTTTATTATAGATAAGAATGACTTGGGCCAGCACTTCGAGCTGCAGTTCGACGGCATCTTCCGCAACGCCCGCATCTGGGTGAACGGTTTTTATCTGGGTGGTGAAGAGAGTGGCTACATCCCGCAGACGTTCGACATCACCGAATACCTGAACTACGGCGACTCGAATCTCGTTTGTGTGCGCGTGGACGCTTCGCTCGAAGAGGGTTGGTTCTACGAGGGTGCGGGCATCTATCGCCATGTGTGGTTGAACCGGACGGCCCCTGTTCATGTAAAAACCTTCGGCACCTTCGTGCATGCCGACCTGCAGGCTCCTTTCACCGAGGCAGCGCTTACCATTGAAACCACCGTAAGCAACGATGCCACGCAGCAGGAACGCTATAGCCTGCGGCACGAGCTGGTGGACGCAGCCGGACAGGTGGTAGGTACAGCGACGGTGGCCGAGCAGACGCTTCCTGGTAAGGGCGAACAGTTGTCGGTAGCGAAGATGACCATCACGAACCCGCATCTGTGGAACCTCGACGATCCCTATCTCTATGAGCTCAGAACTCATGTGGTGAACAGCACGGGTTCAGTCATCGACACCTATCAGACCACTACCGGTCTGCGCCATTTGCAATTCGATGCCGACCGCGGTTTCTTCCTGAATGGAAAGCCCGTGAAACTGCTAGGCGTAAATATGCATCAAGACCATGCAGGAGTGGGAGTGGCTGTGCCTGATGCTATGCAGGCGTGGACGGTGCGACAGCTGCAGTCGATGGGATGCAATGCCATTCGTACGAGCCATAATCCCGCTACACCGGAACTCCTCGACGCCTGCGACCGACTGGGCATGCTCGTGCTTGAGGAGAACCGCCTCACGGGTGTGAACGACTACCAGCGGCACCAGCTCGCTACGATGATTCATCGCGACCGTAACCATCCAAGCATTATTCTGTGGAGTGTGGGCAACGAGGAATGGGGCATCGAGTGGAACGACTTCGGCCGTCGCATCGCCGCAGCCATGCGCGAGTTCTGTCATCGCCTCGATCCCACGCGTCTGGCCTGTGCCGCCACGAGTAGCGGACCTACCATCGTGGAACCTATGGATGTGGCTGGCTATAACTACATCCTGCAGAACCCCGTGGAGGAACACCGTGCACGCTATCCACAGCGCATCGCTCTTGGTAGCGAGGAGACCACGGGCTGCGGCACACGCGGCATCTATTTCGACGATACGAAGAATGGTCGCATGGCGGCCATCAACCGCGGAAAGCAAGGTCCCGACAGCCTGTTCAACTGCATCGAGCGCGGCTGGAAGTTCTACGATGAGCGCCCGTGGCTTAGCGGGCTGTTCTACTGGACTGGCTTCGATTATCGCGGCGAACCCAATCCTCTCTCGTTCCCTGCTACGGGGTCGGAGTTCGGCATCCTGGACTATTGTGGCTTCCCGAAGGACGAAGCTTATTACCTGAAAGCATGGTGGACCAACGAACCCGTGTTGCACCTGTTGCCCCACTGGAATCTGAAGGGCCACGAGGGCGAGGAGGTCGACGTGTGGGCATACTCGAATTGTGCAGAGGTGGAACTCATCGTGAATGGTAAGCGACTTGGTCGGAAGTCCATGCCAAAGGACGGTCATCTGAGTTGGAAGGCGGTCTATCAACCGGGCTATATCGAGGCTCGCGGCTACAACGCCCAGGGACGTCGCATCAAGACCGAGCGCATCGAGACCACAGGCGCTCCTGAACGCATGGTCGTCTCTGCCGACCGCACATCGCTCAGCGCCGACAATCAGGACGTGAGCATCGTCACCATCGAGTTGCAGGATCGTCGTGGACGCTTTGTTCCCGATGCCTGTGAAGAGATAGAGCTGGAGGTTGCTGGCCCCGTCCGCATCCTTGGCGTGGGCAATGGCGACCCAGCATGGCAGGCACAGGAACAACCCTCCGTCCGCAACGCTCGTACCTTCCGCGTTCGCTCCTTCAACGGCTTGGCCCAGGTCATCCTGCAAACCACTCGCGAGGCCGGCACCGCCACTCTCACCTGTACGGCAGGCAAGGCTGTAGGCAAGGTGCAGCTTACATTGAACAATTAGTTATTGACAAAAAAACTCTTGAATAAAGATATAATAAGATGAAAAAACTACTATCAATCATTCTGCTGGCCGTTATGGTCTCAGTGACTTGCTGGGCGCAGGACACGGAGTTCGAAACCGCCACGGAGGCCGTAAAGAATATGGCTGTGGGGTGGAATCTTGGCAATACGCTCGACAGCAACTCGGGTGACACGCTGAACATGTGGATTGAACACTGGACAAGCCGCACGCCTTCTGATTATGAAAAGGCGTGGGGACAGCCTGTGACGAAGGCTTCGCTGATGAAGATGTTCAAGGATGCGGGGTTCAATGCCATCCGCGTGCCGGTGACGTGGTATCCACACATGGAGGCGAAGTTCCGCTTCACAAGCAACGATAACAGCAACTGGTATCCCTCACGCGACGACATTGGCACAAAGGTGAATGCTGCCTGGATGCGCCGCGTAAAGCAGGTGGTGGACTACGTCATCGATGCCGGTATGTATTGCATCCTAAACGTGCATCACGACACGGGTGCCGCTAACACAGCGTGGCTCGTGGCCAGCGAAGCCGACTACAAGAAGCAGCACGAACGCTACGAGGCCCTGTGGAAGCAGATTGCTGAGACCTTCCGCGACTACGACGAGCACCTGCTCTTCGAGAGTTACAACGAGATGCTCGATACGGAAGATTCCTGGTGCTTCGCCTCGTTTGCCGCGCAGGGCAGTTACAATGCCACCATCGCCCGTTCTGCTTATAACGGCATTAATAGCTATGCGCAGACCTTCGTCAACACCGTGCGTGCCACGGGTGGCAACAACGCCCAGCGCAACCTTGTCGTCAATACCTATGGTGCCTGTGACGGCAACGGAAACTGGAATAGTCATCTGCAGGATCCGCTGAAAGAAATGAAACTGCCTGACGACGAGGTGATGAACCACCTGATCTTCGAGGTGCACAGCTATCCCGATATTAAAAACCTGTCGTCGGCCAAGAGCACGCTCAACACGACCATCAGCAACCTGAAGAAGAACCTTGCCAGCAAGGGTGCGCCAATCATCTTCGGCGAGTGGGGCACCAGTACCGATAAGGCCTACGAGCAGTATCGCTCGAACATGCTGAGCTTCTATCGCTACTTCATCGAGCAGACCAAGAAGGCGGGCATAGGCACCTTCCACTGGATGGGGCTTTCCGACGGCGA
>JAFPVW010000195.1 GCA_017395215.1 Prevotella sp.
CAGTATGATGCTCTTGATGGGCGCGCCGCTGTGGATGTAGTCCTGGATGATTTCCTCGTTTATCTGCTTCGTGTTGCCGTAGGGCGACAGAGCCTTCTGTATGGGCGCCTTCTCGGTCACGGGCAGGTTCTCTTCGGTCGGCTGGCCATAGACGGTACACGAGCTTGAGAAGATGATGCCCTTCACGTCGTACTTCGGCATCAGCTCCAGCAGGTTGATGAGCGACGTGATGTTGTTGCGGTAGTAGAGCAGCGGCTTCTCTACAGACTCACCCACGGCCTTCGAGGCTGCAAAGTGGATGATGCCTTCTATCTTCGGGTACTTCCTGAACACGCCCTCCAGTGCCTCCATATCGCAGCAGTCCACCTGCTCGAAGGCTGGGCGCACGCCTGTAATCTTCTCTATGCCGTCGACGACGCTGGCGTTCGAGTTCGACAGGTTGTCAATGATAACCACTTCGTAGCCTGCCTGCTGCAGCTCGACTGTGGTGTGGCTCCCAATAAAACCGGTGCCACCCGTCACAAGGATTGTCTGTTTCATTTCGATGCTTTCTTCTATGTTTTATTAGTAGTTTTGCTTTGCGTCTGCAAAGATAAACAAAAAAGCCGAAAGTACAAAACTTTCGGCCATTTTATTTTCAGGATATAGAATCTTACTTGAAGAAGTCCTTCACTTCCTCGTTGGGAACCATCTGCTCGTCGAAGATGTAGGCACCCGTCTTGGGGCTCTTCACCATCTTGATAACCTTTGTGTAAGCGCGACCATCCTTTGAACCTTCATGGAGGGTAGCAACGGTTTTCTTTGCCATATCTCTATCTTTTTACTTTTTAAGACTATTACCCTTACTTAATCTCCTTGTGCAACGTCATCTTCTTCAGGATGGGGTTGTACTTCATCAGCTCCATACGCTCGGGCGTATTCTTACGATTCTTCGTGGTAATGTAGCGGCTCGTACCGGGCATTCCACTTGCCTTGTGCTCAGTGCACTCCAGTACAACCTGCACGCGGTTGCCTTTTGCTTTCTTGCTTGCCATGGTTATTAATCTCCTATCACTTTAATGTCCTTCCAGTCCACATATCCATTGGCAACTGCCTGCTTCAATGCAGCGTCGAGACCGACCTTATTAATCATGCGAAGGCCAGCGGCGCTGATCTTCAACTGAATCCAGCAGTCCTCCTCCACATAGTAGAACTTCTTGCTGAAGAGGTTGACGTCAAAGCTACGCTTCGTGTGGTGCTTTGAGTGAGACACATTGCAACCTATCTGTGCCTTCTTTCCTGTAATTTGACAAATCTTAGACATTTCTATCTACTCCTTTTTTGTGTACTTTTTAGTAACTTATTCCAAACAGGGTGCAAAGGTACGCATTTTTAGTGAGAAATGAGAAGCGCGAAATAAGAAATCATTCCTAATTAATGATTTTTAACCTTCGGCTTCTCCTGCAGGGCCTGTTTCAGCTTTCAAGTAGCTTAAAAACAGCTGCATGGCCTTGTTTGTGGCTATGGCGAGATTGATGTCGCGCCCGTGGTCTTCCTCTACTTTCAGCGTGGTAATCCGGTCGCTGTTGCCGCAGGCCAGCCAGATGGTGCCTACGGGTATGTCCTTCGTGCCGCCTGACGGACCGGCAATGCCTGTTGCCGAGATGGCATAGTCGGTGTTCAGCACCCTGCAGGCTCCCTTCACCATAGCGATGGCCACCTCTTCGCAGACGGCCGTCTTCTCCTCAAGCACTTGGGGGTCGACGCCGAGCAGCGTCTCCTTGATCTCGTTGACATACGATATGACTCCGCCCTTGAAATACTTCGAGGCACCGGGTACGGCCATGATGGCTTCGGCAATGCGTCCGCCCGTACAGCTCTCGGCCGTACCGACTGTTTTTTCCATTTCCCAGAGCAGTTCGCTGATTTCCCTGCTCGTTATTTTCGCTTCAAAATCCACGTTAAATAAATTTTCGATTTACAGATTTTCGATTTACAGATTTTCGATTTACAGATTTTCGATTTACTATTCAAACGTCACCTTCGAGAATGCCGGCGCGTCAATCGGGCAGAAGTCCTTGTCCAGGTACTTGTAGTAGCCCACGATGCCTATCATGGCGGCATTGTCGGTGGTGTACGAGAATTTCGGTATGTAGATGGTCCAGCCGTAGCGCCTGGCGGCATCATGGAAGGCGTTGCGCAGCCCGTTGTTGGCACTCACGCCGCCGGCAACGGCCACATGGCGGATGCCCGTCTCCTTCACGGCCTTCTTCAGCTTCTTCATCAGCACGTCGACGATGGTCCACTCCAGCGATGCGGCAATGTCCGCCTTGTGCTTCTCAACGAAGTCGGGGTCGTCCTGCACCCACTTCTGCAGCGAGTAGAGGAACGACGTCTTCAGTCCCGAGAAGCTGTAGTCCAGTCCCGGGATGCTGGGCTCGGCAAAGTGGAACGCCTTCGGGTTGCCCTGACGCGCCAGCCGGTCGATGATGGGGCCGCCGGGATAGCCCAGCCCCATCACCTTCGAGCACTTGTCGATGGCCTCGCCGGCAGCGTCGTCGATGGTCTGCCCCAGCACCTCCATGTTGTTATAGGCGTTCACCTTGACAATCTGGGAGTTGCCGCCTGAGACGAGCAGGCAGAGGAAGGGTAGGGGAGGGAAGGCCTCTTGCGAGGGCTGGTTGTCCGGTGTGTCGGCTGGCGAGACTATGAAGTGGGCCATCACGTGCCCCTGCAGGTGGTTCACGTCGACCAGCGGGATGCCCAGCGCACGGGCAAACCCCTTGGCAAAGTTGACGCCCACGAGCAGCGAGCCCATCAGTCCCGGGCCGCGTGTGAACGCAACGGCCGACAGCTGCTCCTTTTCCACGCCGGCACGTTTCAGCGCCTGGTCGACTACGGGTACGATGTTCTGCTGGTGGGCGCGTGATGCCAGTTCGGGCACGACGCCCCCGTAGGCTTCATGAACAGCCTGCGATGCCGTCACGTTTGACAGCAGCACGCCGTTCCGCAGAACGGCTGCCGACGTGTCGTCGCAGCTCGACTCAATTCCTAAAATATAGATATCCTTATCCATCTTTTCTTCCGAGAATCGCTTCTATGGGCGTGCAAAGGTAAGGAAAAACTTCAAGACCACCAAAGAAAAAGCCAACAAAATAACAGTTCTGCTGTCCTTTACCTCCTCACCTCCTATATAAAATATAATAAGGTGAAAGCTGGCATTGGGGCAAAAAAATAATTAAATTGTTGTCGTGATTCCAAAAAAAGTAGTATCTTTGCATCCTATTGCACAGCTATATACAGAAATAACTTTAAACTTACATAACTTATGAGACAATTCCTATGTGTGTTGACAGTCGCTGCTTGCTCGGTGTTATTGGGCGTGCAGCGCTCAACGGCCTGCACCAACTTCATCGTCGGCAAGAAGGCATCTGCCGACGGCAGCGTTATTTGCAGCTACAATGCCGACAGCTACGGCGCCTTCATGTATCTGTACCACTATCCTGCCGGCAGGCACCAGCCCGGCGAGATGCGTAAAATCTATGAGTGGGACACCAACAAGTATCTCGGCGAGATTCCCGAGGCCCCCGAGACCTACAACGTCATCGGCAACATCAACGAGTGGCAGGTGACCATCGGCGAGACCACCTTCGGCGGCCGCGAGGAGATGGTCGACAGCACCGGTATCATCGACTACGGCTCGCTCATCTACATCGCCCTGCAGCGCGCGAAGACCGCCCGCGAGGCCATCACCGTGATGACGTCGCTCGTCGAGCAGTACGGCTACTGCTCTGAGGGCGAGACGTTCACCATCTGCGACCCCAACGAGGCCTGGATCATGGAGATGATGGGCTGTGCCGCCGACCGCACCGTCTCGAAGGAGCGCACCGTCTGGGTGGCCATGCGCGTGCCCGACGACATGATCTGCGGTCACGCCAACCAGAGCCGCATCACCACCTTCATGCCCGCCAAGAAGCAGAAGAAGGGGCAGGAGACCGTCCTTTGGTCGAAGAATGTCGTCTCGTATGCCAGGAAGATGGGCTGGTACAGTGGCAACGACGCTGACTTCTCCTACAATGCAGCCTACGCCAAGCCCGACTTCTCGGGCCGCCGCATCTGCGACGCCCGCGTCTGGCAGTTCTTCCGCCGCTATGCCGACGGCATGGACCGCTACATACCCTGGGCCGAGGGCCGCGACGCCGATGCCGAGCCGATGCCCCTCTGGGTGAAGCCCAACTGCCTGCTGACCGTCCAGGACGTTCAGGCAGCCATGCGCGACCACTTCGAAGGCACCCCCTTCGACGTCTCCGACCAGTCTGCCGACAAGTCCGACATCGGCGGCGGCATCTGGCAGATGCCCTATCGCGTGACGCCCCTCTACTTCGAGGTCGACGGCAAGAAATGCTTCAACGAGCGACCCACCTCCACCCAGCAGACGGCCTGGACCTTCGTCTCGCAGATGCGCTCCTGGCTGCCCCGCGAGATTGGCGGCTGCTTCTGGTTCGGCAACGACGACTGCAACATGGTGGCCTACACCCCCGTCTACTGCTGCGCCACCCGCCAGCCCGACTGCTACAGCGGTCGTGGTGCCGACGACGTCACCTTCTCGATGGACAACGCCTTCTGGGTTGAGAACTGGGTCTCGAACATGGTCTACCCCCGCTACAGTGCTCTGTTCCCCGACCTCAGGCAGGTGCGCGACTCGCTCGAGAGTTCCTACTTCTTCGTGCAGAATGGCATTGAGCAGACCGCTCTGGCCAAGGAGGGCGCCGACCGCGTCGACTTCCTGACCAAGTATACCTGTATGCAGGCCGATAAGATGATTCAGCGCTGGCGCCAGCTGGCCACGTTCCTCATCGTGCGCCACAACGACATGGCCGTCCGTCCTGTCGACGAGAAGGGCAACTTTAGGCGCAGCAAGTACGGTCTTGGCGACCGCGTCCAGCGTCCCGGCTATCCCGAGGCCTACCGCCGCGAGCTCATCAGCCGCACGGGCACCAAGCTTCTGAAGCCCGACGAGCCCGTCAAGTAATCCACTTGTAAACAGTCGATGCTGGGAGTCTGGTCGGAGGATGCCCAAATTTTACCCGGCGGGTAGTATTGTTATTATTGACGTTTCTTAGTAGCTGCGGGCAATGATGACGCGGGCCTTCGAGGGCTTGCCGCTCACCATATCGACACCCGGAGTCTGCTCAACGCCGAAGGGCACGCAGCGGATGGTGGCCTGCGTCTCTTCCTTGATCTGAGCCTCTGTCTCGGCCGTGCCGTCCCAGTGGCAGAGGAAGAAACCGCCGTCCTTGACGCGCTCCTTGAACTCCTCGTAGTTGTCGCACTCGAAGATGTGGGCATCGCGATAGGCCTTG
The DNA here is from genome assembly GCA_017395215.1 of Prevotella sp. Lineage (GTDB taxonomy): Bacteria > Bacteroidota > Bacteroidia > Bacteroidales > Bacteroidaceae > Prevotella. The sequence goes on from JAFPVW010000195.1 coordinate 5,343, forward strand.
GCCTTCTCGAAGATGTTCTGCTGGATGTCGCCGAGCAGCTGCTCCACGTAGCCGACGATACCCTCCAGGGGGCGCGTCTCCTTCTCTAACGTGTCGCGGCGCATCACCTCGATGGTGCCGTTCTCCAGGTCGCGGGCACCGAGGACGAGGCGCACGGGAACGCCCTTCAGCTCGTAGTCGGCGAACTTGAAGCCGGGACGCTTGTTGTCGGCATCGTCGAACTTCACGCTGACGCCCTTCTGGCGCAGCTGCGCGATGATGGGCTGCACCTCCTTGTTGACCAGCTCCATCTGCTCGGGCTTGGTGGCGATGGGGATGATGACCACCTGGATGGGGGCGAGCCTCGGCGGCAGCACCAGTCCGTTGTCGTCGGAGTGGGTCATGATGAGGGCACCGATGAGCCGGGTGGAAACGCCCCACGACGTAGCCCAGACGTACTCGGGCTTGTTCTCCTTATTAAGATAGGTGACGTCGAAGGCCTTGGCGAAGTTCTGTCCGAGGAAGTGGCTCGTGCCGCTCTGCAGGGCCTTGCCGTCCTGCATCATGGCCTCGATGGTGTAGGTGTCGAGGGCACCGGCGAAGCGCTCGGTCTCAGACTTCACGCCCTGCACGACGGGGACGGCCATCCACTCTTCGGCGAACTTGGCATAGACCTTGAGCATGAGCTGGGCCTCGGCCTCAGCCTCCTCGCGGGTAGCGTGGGCGGTGTGGCCCTCCTGCCACAGGAACTCCGAGGTGCGGAGGAAGGGGCGTGTGCGCATCTCCCAGCGCATGACGTTACACCACTGGTTGCACATCAGGGGCAGGTCGCGCCACGACTGAATCCAGTTCTTATACGTGTTCCAGATGATGGTCTCCGACGTGGGACGGATGATGAGCTCCTCTTCGAGCCTGGCCGAGGGGTCGACCTCGACGCCGCTCTTGTCGTCCTTGGCGCGCAGGCGGTAGTGGGTGACGACGGCGCACTCCTTGGCAAAGCCCTCGACGTGCTCGGCCTCGCGGCTGAGGAACGACTTCGGGATAAGCAGGGGGAAGTAGGCGTTCTGGGCACCCGTCTCCTTGAACATTTTGTCTAACTGCTGCTGCATCTTTTCCCAGATGGCGTAGCCATAAGGCTTGATGACCATGCATCCACGTACTGCCGACTGCTCGGCTAAGTCGGCCTTCACAACAAGGTCGTTGAACCACTGGCTGTAATTATCAGCCCTTTTGGTCAAATCTTTTAATTCTTTTGCCATGATTAATCAGTATTTCGTCAAATTGAGTGCAAAATTACAAAAAAAAATCAATTAAAATGCATGAATTAAGAAATAATTGCTATCTTTGCACCGTAAATGCGACAATATTTGTCAAACATCAATTAATAACAAAAAAGAAAAAGATTATGAAAAGTATGAAGACTGTAGTCATCGCTCTCTGCGCAGGCATGGTGATGGCAGGATGTAACAACTTGGCCAAGGGTACTGCTATCGGCGCTGTCGGTGGTGCTGCCTTAGGCGCTATTGTAGGAAAGATTGCTGGTAACACCGCTGTGGGTGCTGCCGTCGGTGGTGCTGTGGGTGCCGGTACTGGTGCACTCATCGGCAAGCACATGGATAAGGTGAAGGCTCAGGCCGCAGCCGTCGAGAATGCTCAGGTTGAGAGCTATACCGACGCCAACGGTCTGCAGGGTGTGAAGGTCACTTTCGACTCTGGTATCCTCTTCGGCACGGGCAGCTCGACGCTGCAGGCTGCTGCCAAGAACTCGCTGACCCAGTTTGCCAACAACGTGCTGAAGGTGAACACCGACTGCGACGTTGCCGTACAGGGTTATACCGACAATGCCGGCTGGAAGAACTCTACCGCTGAGCAGAGTGCACAGAAGAACGTGAACCTGTCGCAGCAGCGCGCTCAGGCCGTGACCAACTACCTGCTGTCGCTCGGCGTGAGCAGCAACCAGATCCGCTCGACCACCGGTTTCGGCGAGGCTAATCCCGTTGCCGACAACTCTACCGCCGCTGGTAAGGCTCAGAACCGCCGCGTGGAGGTTATCCTCTATGCCAGCCAGGCTATGATTCAGGCTGCTGAGGCCGGAACGCTGCAGTAATGCTGAAGTTTGTTAAGAAACTGATACGTAGAATCGTGGTGGCTTTCCTGGCCTCCACGATTCTTTCTGTCGTAGCCCTGCGTTTCATCCCCGTATGGTTCACGCCGCTGATGTTCATCCGTTGTTATGAGCAGGCGAAGGAGGACAGGGAGCTGCGCATGAGCCACCACTGGGTGTCGCTCAACGAGATGTCGGAGTCGATGCCCGTAGCCGTGATAGCCAGCGAAGATGCCAACTTCCTAAGCCATCACGGTTTCGACTTCAAGGCCATCGAGCATGCCGCCAAGCGCAACAGCCAGCATCCGGAGAAGCAGAAGTTTGGCGCGTCGACCATCTCGCAGCAGACGGCCAAGAACGTCTTCCTGTGGCCGGGCCGCTCGTGGGTGCGCAAGGGTTTTGAGGTGTATTTCACGGTGCTTATCGAGCTGATGTGGCCCAAGGAGCGTATACTGGAAGTCTATCTGAACTCGATTGAGACGGGTGAGGGCATCTATGGTGTCGAGGCAGTATGCCGTGACAACTGGGGACTGTCGGCCTCTCAGATCTCACGTGAGCAGTGTGCCATGATAGCAGCCACGCTGCCCAATCCGCGCAAGTTCAGTTCGAAGACTCCCAGCAAATACGTGCAGAAGCGCACGAAGCGCATTCTTCACGAAATGAAATTTGTGAAGAAGCTGCCCAAATAATCAGGCTGTCTTCTACATTTTGCAGAGGTGTGCGTATGGGCACGTCTTGCAATGGCTGGTGTCGGCCGTTGGGACAAAGGGTTGTGAGGGGTCGAAAATCTCGTTTACTTTCTCCACGAACAGTTTGACGAAGCGGTCGCCGTCGGGAGTGGCCACGTCGTCGATGTAGCCGGTGCCGAGCTTCAGGACGGGGTTGTAGTCGTCGGTGCCCGCATGCTGGATGAAGAGCAGGGCGGGGGCTACGGGGAGCGGCTGCGGGGACTGCGTAGGCGCAGCAGCACGGCGGACGTGCTGACTCTTGCTGACGATGCGGGCGTAGAGGAGCGTCTGGAGGTAATAGTCGGTGTGGTCGGCAAGCTTGGCGGGGTCGAAGATGTCGTCGATGGTCTTGATGGGGCGCAGCCGATAGGCGCTGGTCTTGTAGTCGATGACGCGTATCTGCTCGCCGTCGCCGAAGTTGACGCGGTCGAGGCGGTCGACGCGCCCGCCGGCCTTGACGGTCATGCCGACGGAGGGTACGGGCAGCGACTGGGCAACATCGTGCTCGAGCTCGAGGATGGTGAAGGGTGCAAGCCGGCGGTCGACCTCGACGAGCTGTCGCAGGTAGTGGATGATGACCTCGCGGTTGATGACGGCCATGCCGCCCTGGGGCACGTCGCCGTTGAACTCGTCGTTGAAGGCCTTGTCGACGGCCCGCTCAATGTCGACCTTTGTCTTCAGGAGTTCGTCCAGGTCGGAGGCCACGATGTGGGGATTGCGCTGCTTGAGCTGTTCGTAGAGTATCTGGGCAGCATTGTGGAAGATGTTGCCGAAGACGCGGTTGTCGATGACGCCGTCCTCGGTGTCGTCGGGCTCGCGCAGCCCCTCTACATAGCAGAAGTAGAACATCAGGGGACAGCGCATATAGCGGTTGACGGCCGTCGGCGAAAGGATGGAACTGGCAAAGCGGCGGCGCAGCGTATCGACGACGGCGGGCGACTTCTCGACGGTCTGCGGGCGGCGAAGCCTGACGCTCTGACCGGCCTGCAGGGTGCGGTGCGCTATCTTGTGACAGGTGTCCTCAACCGTCAGCTGGAGCATGTAGCGGCTCATCTCGGAGCTCTGGCCGTCGACGGTGGCATTGGAATAGACAATGGTGACATCGGTGGCGCGGCTCAGCAGCCGGTAGAAGTAGTAGGCGTAGATGGCCGACTTATGGTCGGCAGTTGTCAGTCCGAAGGCGTGGCGAAGCGAGTAGGGGATGAACGACGAGTCGGTGATGCCGCGGGGCATGTTGCCCTCGTTGGTCGAGAGCAGCAGCAGGTGGTCGAAGTCGAGGTTGCGCGTCTCGAGCACACCCATCACCTGAATGCCGACGGCGGGCTCACCGTGGAAGGGGATTGACGTCTGCTGGATGAGCTGGCCGACAAGTCGCTGCAGCGTGATGGCGTCGACCCGCAGGTCGCCGCTGTCGATGAGGTTCTGGAGTCGCGTCAGCAGCGTGTAGGTGCGGAAGCAGGCTTCGGCCTTGAAGGGACTGTCGGCAGTCTCGGGCTCCTTGGCCAGCTGGGTAATGCGGCTGATGACCTCGCTGAGCGGGTGCTGGCGAATGAGCCGCTCGACGAGCGATGCCACGTAGGTCTGCTGCAGCGGGTAGCCGGTGGTGATGTTGACGCTGTCAACGGCTGCGGGCAGACAATGGACGACGGTGGGCAGCAGGGCTTCGTTGCAGAGCACGATGGCCGTCCGGCGTCCGTCGCTGATGCGCTCGGGAACGTCCTGCAGCCATTGGCTGATGTAGCGTGCCTGAATGTCTTCGGTCGGGGCGGCTGCAAATGTTATCTGCTTGGGGCGCTGGTAGTTACGGTAGATGCCGTCATCGTCGACAGGCAGTTCGTTGGGGAAGTCGCTCAGGTACTGGCTGATGAAGTGGCAGGCCTCAGCCTTCATGTAATAGTGGTCGAAGTCCCAGTAGAAGCGGGCCTTGCCCTCGGCCTTCAAGTAGGCAAAGAGGCGCTGCTCGACGGTCTGCAGCATGTTGAAGCCGACGAAGAGGTAAAGCCCCCCTGAATCCCCCCAGAAGGGGGATTTCTGGAGCTGCTCCGCAACTTGGCGGTAGAGGGCGCCCTCGTAGGCCAGGTGCTGGTCGGCGAGCCGCCGGTTGAAGTTGTGGTAGATGTCGCCCATGCGCGACCAGAGCCGCAGGAAACGCTCCTTGAGCAGCGTGTTGTGGTCGTCGGTGAAGTTCGAGAAGAACTTGCGAATGACGTCGCGCTGCTCCTGGCTGAGATAGCTGACGTCGTCGAACTCGCGATAGTCGCGCAGGTTGGCGAACACCTTGTCGGCAGGTGCCATGTGCTTGTCGATGTCGTCGAAGTCGGTCAGCAGCAGCTGTCCCCAGCCGTAGAAGTGGTCCAGGGTCTCGTCGAAGCCCGTCACCTCGACGTAGGAGCGGTGCAGGTCGCAGACAAGCTTGATGGGGTCGGCGACGGTCAGCTCCGACTGGCTGCGGAACAACTGGCTGATGGTGATGTAGGCCGGCGACCAGACGGGGCGGCCCGCCAGCCTGACCAGAGCCTCGTTGAGGAAGAGCGAGGCGCGCTTGTTGGGGAAGACGACCACCAGGCGCGAGAGGTCGGTGCCGTACTTACGGATGATATCTTCGGCTACGTATTCGAGGAACGTTTTCATACTTTTTCAATCTTGTTGCTATAGACATACCACAGGTAGCCCTCGACGCAGGTGTGGCCCATCTGCCCGAGCAGCTGCATGTACTCCCTGACCTGATCGTGATACTCCTGGCGCGGACGGCCGAACTTGAAGTCGACGACTATCCACCGGCTGCCGTCGGTCATGACGCGGTCGGGGCGGCGCTCGACGACGTGGCCGCCGGCATCGACACTCAGGATGGTACACTCGTTGAAGAGCGTCCAGCGGGCAGAGAACCAGTCGGCCACCTGCGGGTGCTCCAGCCGCTTGCGGAGCATCAGCCGCAGTCGCTCGACGGTGATGAGGTCGTCGTAGATGACACCCTCCTGCTCAAGCTGCTGCAGGGCAGCGCCGACGTCGTCAGAGGTTCGGATGGTCGAGAAGATGCGGTGCAGCACGTTGCCCAGCTGGATGTAGCTTGTGGCGTTGGCCTGCTCGTCGTCGCCGCTGATGAAGTCGCGGCTCTGGTTGCTCTGCCGGAATACGGCCTTAGGCTCATGGGCGGCAACAGAAACGGGGTAGGGGACCGACGGCTGGAGGAACGGATTGTCGTTGGCGGCGGGCTGCTTCTGCTGACTGACGGCAGCAGGCGCTGACAGCGTACCGTATTCATAGACGATGGGGGCCGACGCGTCGTCACTGGCCGAGAGCTCACCGTCTTCGAGCGTCAGCACGGGCAGCACCTGCTCGATGATTTCGGAACGAGAGTTCTTGGCTCCGCGACGGCCAAAGACGAAGAGACCGCTGCGGGCACGGGTGAAGTCGACGTAGAGCAGGTTGAGGTTGTCGACGACATTCTGCAGATGCTCGTGGTGGTAGTCGTCGTCGTAGATGGTGCCCACCATGCCGCTCTTGCTGTAGTCGATGGGCGCAATGGGCAGGTCGCTGAAGGGCTGCTCGTCGGGATAGCACCAAAGCACGTTGCCCGACTTCTCCATCTGCCAGTCGCAGAAGGGGCTGAGCACGTAGTCGAACTCCAGTCCCTTCGACTTGTGGATGCTGATGATGCGCACGCCGTCGGTGACGTCGCTCTGAATGGTCTTGCGGCAGATGTCGCTCTCCCACAGCTTGAGGAACTCGTCGATGGTGGCCGCATTCTCGGCCGTGTACTTGCGCAGCTGGTCGAAGAATGCGCAGACGTAGGCCGTCTGCTCGTCGAAGCGGTCGAGGCCCAAGCCGGCAAACAGCTGCTCGGCCGTCTCGTAGAGCGACTGGCTGGCGGGTGTCTGTTCGAGCACGGAGATGTCGCCGCAGTTCTTCCTGAGAAAGGCGCGCGCCAACTGGTCGTCGGGATTCCTGAGCAGTCGCAGGGCCTGGACGATGATGTTCACCGAGGGCGACGCATCGAGCCGGAAGGCTTCGTCGCTGACGATGCTGACCTCGGGCAGATGCTCGGCAAAGTAATTGGCGATGACGGGAATATAGCTGTTGACGCGCACGAGGATGGCTATCTTCGTCTGCTGAATACCTTGGGCGATGAGGCGCGCAATGGTATCGACCAGCCGTTGCAGCGTCTGCTCCTGATAGTCGTCGGCGGGCAGCAGTTCGATGTGCACGTAGCCGGCATCGGGCTTGCCGTCGGGAATCATCTGCCCGACGTCCTGATAGGCGCGCTGCAGCTGGTCGGCCTCGGGCTGCTCCTCGAGCTTCTCGTATTCCATTTGGGCGGCCTCGGTGAAGAAGGCGTTGTTGAAGGCTATGATCCTGCGTTCCGAGCGGCGGTTGGTCTTCAGCGACTCGGTCTGGATCATCTCCTGATGGAACTGCTGCTCAATATCGTTCAGCAGCCGCCAGTCGCCGCTGCGCCAGCGGTAGATGCTCTGCTTGACGTCGCCCACGATGAGGTTCTCGCTGTCGCGATGGCTCATCGTCTCGAGCAGCAGGACGCGGAAGTTCTGCCACTGAACAGTCGAGGTGTCCTGAAACTCGTCGATCATGACGTGCTGCAGCTGTGCGCCAATCTTCTCGAAGATGAAGGGTGAGTCCTGTTCGCTGATAAGCGCATTCAGCAGCTTCTGCGTGTCGCTGAGCAGGAACCGGTTGGCCTCGTCGTTCAGCGCGCGTACCTTATTCTCAATACTGCTGAGCAGGCGCACCTGGTTGAGATGGCGCAGCGTGAGCACCGCCGACTGATATAGTTTCCAGCATTTAGGGCGTTCGTCGCAGGCCAGCCGCAGCGTGGGAATCAGCTGGCTGTCGGCCAGCATGTGGATGTCGGCACGGCGCTGATGCGTCTTGGTGTACCACTTCGTAGGGTCGTCCATGCACTTGGCAACCGTCGTGTTGACGATGCTCTCGTCGAAGATGCCGTCCTTGAGCTTGAAGAAGAAGCTGGCAATGCCCCGCCGCTTGCCAGCCAAGTCCTCGTAGGTGAGCCCCTCCTCTTCGAGCGTGCAGAAGAAGGAGTCGGCAATGGTGAGCATGCGCTCCTTGGCGGCATCGCGTACGTCGCGCAGCTTCTTGGTGTACGTGTCGAAGAAGTCCTCCTGCTGCAGCTTCTGGCTGAGTTCGCGGCTGATGTTCTTGTAGTTGTCCAGGAAGATGGTCTTTCCGAACTGCTTGATCTTGCCGATGACGTTCCACGACTGGTCGTCGGAGATGTTCTCCATGATGTAGCGCATGATCCAGATGAGCATCACGTCGGTGGTCTTCAGGTCGTCGATAATCTCGTCGACGGCCATTTCCTCCACCTGCGCGTCGTTCAGTCCGATGCGGAGGTTGGCGGTCAGGTCGAGCTCGCGGGCCAGGTTGCGCAGCACGCTCTGGAAGAACGTGTCGATAGTCATCACGCGGAAGTGGTTGTAGTTGTGCAGCAGCAGCGAGAGAGCCTGGCCTGCCCGCTCGCTGACGAAGGCCGGCGAGGCGTCGAGCCTGCGGCACACCTCCTGCATGTAGGTGTCGGAGTCGGGCAGCTGCTGCCAGATGCCGTAGAGCTGGCTCAGTATGCGCGTCTTCATCTCCTCGGTCGCCTTGTTGGTGAAGGTGACGGCAAGGATGTTGCGGTACGACGCCGGATTCTGCACCACGAGCTTGATGTACTGTACGGCGAGCGCAAACGTCTTGCCGCTGCCCGCTGATGCCTTGTATACGGTTAGGGGTTTTACCATCGTCTGAAGAGTTCAAAGGTGAATTTACAGCCAAAGTCCTGATACTCAGTCCGCAGGAAACTGGCAAACAGGCCTATCGACACGAGCCGGGTGGTAAAGCCGTAGCCGACTTCGTAGTAGGGGCGGGTGTTTTCAAGGCTCAATGCGCTGAGATAGAAGCGCTCCTTCTCGAAAAAGTGGCCAATGAGCGGGAACCACGACATCACGAGGAAGGGCGACTCGTAGCTGAAGTTGGCGCGCGCGTAGTAGCTCGATTCGTTATACCAGCGGCTGGTCAGCAGCTGGAAGTTTCCCGTCCAGTCGTCGTCCCAGCCTTCGGGCAGCTTGTCGTCGCGGAAGTGGATGTAGTCGACGAAGTAGCTGTCCTTCTTGCGGCTGTAGAAACCAAAGCCCAGTTTGGCGTTAATCTTCCTGAGCGGATGAATGTCGTACTTGATGGAACCGTCGAACTCCCAGCGCTCGTAGTCGAGGTCCGACTTGAGTATGCCCTCGATGCCCCGCTCATAGTCGACGGAGAGTGTCGGGCCCTTGCGCCAAGGCGACAGTTTTACTGAAAGCATCGGCGCGAAGCTGTTGAATACGTGCTGCTTACCAAACTTCTTGAGCTCTTCAGGACGATAGGCCACGCGGTGGTGATAGGTGAAGCCGCTGGTAATCTCAAGCCAGTTGAAGGCTACCACGTTGTTGCTCACGGTCAGGTAGTTGTCGTCGAAGAGATGCATGTCATCGTCCAAGTCAATCGTGTCGCCATACTCCCGCCTGATGTCGTCGGTGATGTAGCTGTTGCCGATGCGGTTGCCGTTACCATAGATGACCTGCACCTGGCCGTTACGCTTGGGGTTGTAGTTGAAGTAGAGGGGCAGGGTGAAGTAGGGCTTCTTGTACTTGAAGTTGTAGCCTAAGCGTGGGTTGAACTCAAAATAGCGGTGGGCGTTGAAGTAGTATTCAGCACCTAACTTGATTTTATAGGAGAAACCGTGCGTGCTGCTATAGCTGACGTATTGCGGATTGACGATTGGCGACAGCTTCAGGTAGGCACGGTCGGTACGGTAGCGTATGCTGGTGACGAGGTTGTCGCCGATGGCGTCTTGAAGCACGTCTTTGGCGAAGTTGAACTTCTTCGGTACGGTGTCCACCACCTGGGTTGTGTCAGGCTTGTGGCGCTCTGCGTATTCGTTGAGGATATGCCTCTCCTGTGAGGTCAGCGGAATAGGGCGTATAGAGTCCATGAGCTCCAGACTGAAAACGTCGTTGACAGAGTCGGGGAGGTTGACGGGACAGTCGTAGACCGCCTCTAACGTGGAGTATATCTTGTTGCCCATGAAATAGAATATGACATTCGTCTTGCACTCTTTGGGCAGCAGGGAGCGGGCCCCTTCTGTGCCCTGAGTTGTCTCGGTGTGGAAGCGTATCATGTCAAATTCTCCGTTGAATATGGCTTTTGTGATGCGTCCAGTCTCGATGTCTACGTATGCCTGACCGGAAACCAGTTGGGTGTTGTCAGGCAGACGTGGCTTGAATTCAACGATAACCTTGTCGTTAATGCTGGGCAGCACATTGTAGTGGTAGAATCGCCGGTTATAGCGGTTGAACGGCGACAAGATGTGGTCGCTGTACAGACAGACATCATAGATGTTGGGCGTCATGAACTCGACGACGGTGGGCAGCGCCTTGCGGTTGTGGCGTATGGTGCTGTAGCTCACCTGCCGCTTCTTCTCGTAGTCGTTGATGTCGTTGAAACGCAGCTTGTTATAGGATTCCGATACGAGGTAGCGGGCACCTTCAGCTATTGAATACATCGATGGCACGAGCCAGAGCGTAGAGTTGCGCCGCCAGACGTTGAAGTTGCTCTTGACGTACACATTGGTGGTAAGTCCTGCGACATCGTTGGTGGTGTAGTTACGCCTGTAACTGAACATACGCCTGAGGACGAGAGAGTCGATAGAACTCCTCGAAAACACAGTGCTGGGCATACCTATGAGTATGCCCAGCACGATGACGGTTATCCACTTATGGCATTTCACGACGACAAAATTACTGATAAATTTTGAAGTCGCAAAATTTTTAGCCCAAATACTTCATCAAAATCTTCGCATTGCCCGAATCGCGCAGCTTGGCAATGCTCTTTTCACGAATCTGGCGCACGCGCTCACGCGTTAGTCCCAGCTGGTCGCCAATCTCCTCAAGGCCCTTCTCGTGGCAGCCGATGCCGAAGCACTCGCGGATGATGGTAATCTCGCGCTCCTTCAGCACCTTGTTCAGTACGGTGTTCAGCTCCTGGGCCATTGACTCATGGTCGACCTGGCGGTCGGTACGCGAGTCGTCGCCCGAGGCCATTACGTCGAGCATGCAGTTGTCCTCGCCGTCCTGGAAGGGGGCATCAATCGACACGTGGTGGCTGTCGGCCTGCATCGACTGTCCGATCTTGTCCTCGTCGATGGAGGTCATCTCAGCCAGCTCCTGTACGGAGGGATGGCGCTGGTGCTCCTGCTCGAATTTATTGATTTCGTGGTTAATCTTGTTGAGCGAGCCCACCTGATTCAGCGGCAGGCGCACGATGCGGCTCTGCTCGGCGATGGCCTGCAGAATTGACTGGCGGATCCACCAGACGGCGTATGAGATGAATTTGAAGCCACGCGTCTCGTCGAACTTCTGGGCTGCCTTGATCAGGCCGATGTTGCCCTCGTCGATGAGGTCGGTCAGTGTCAGGCCCTGATGCTGGTATTGCTTGGCCACCGACACGACGAAGCGCAGGTTTGCGGTGACGAGCTTGTCCTTGGCGCGCTCACCCTCGGGGCCGCCCTTGCGGATTTTCTGTGCCAGCTCGATTTCCTCGTCTATGCTAATAAGCGGTGCACGACCAATTTCTACCAGATACTTGTCGAGAGCCTCACTCGAACGATTGGTGATACTCTTCTGAATCTTTAGTTGTCTCATGATTATCCTTCTTTCCTCTTTAAACGCCTGAAAATCAGACTAATATACGTATATTATCTTCTAAAGCGGTGCAAATTTACGAAAAAAAACGTTAAGTCGCTCAATTATTAACAACTTTTATAGTTTTTCTTTTAAATAGCGCCCAGTTATACTCGCCTCGCAACGTGCCACTTCCTCGGGTGTTCCGGCGCAGACGAGCGAGCCTCCGCAGTCGCCGCCGTCGGGGCCAAGGTCAATGACGTGGTCGGCACACTTGATGACCTCCATGTTGTGCTCGATGATGACGATGGTGTGGCCGCGCTCTATCAGGGCCTCCAGTGATTGCAGCAGTCGGCTGATGTCGTGAAAGTGCAGGCCGGTGGTCGGCTCGTCGAAGATGAACATTGTCGGCTCCTGCCGCTCCTGACCGATGAAGTAGGCCAGCTTGACGCGCTGGTTCTCGCCGCCCGACAGCGAGCTGGAGTTCTGTCCGAGCTTGATGTAGCCCAGTCCGACGTCGTCGAGGGGCTTCAGGCGGCTGACGATGGTCTTGTTGCCTGCGAAGAATTCCAGGGCCTCAGCGATGGTCATGTTCAGCACGTCGTTGATGTTCTTGCCGTTATAGCGCACGTCGAGGATGTCGTGCTTGAAGCGCTGCCCGTGACAGGCCTCGCACTCGAGCACGAGGTCGGCCATGAACTGCATCTCGACGGTGATGGTGCCTGCGCCCTTGCACTCGTCGCAGCGGCCACCGTCGGCGTTGAACGAGAAGTACTGGCTCGTAAAGCCCATCTGCTGGCTCAGCGGCTGTTCGGCATAGAGGTCGCGTATGGCGTCGTAGGCCTTGACGTAGGTGGCGGGGTTCGAGCGTGTCGACTTGCCGATAGGGTTCTGGTCGACAAACTCTATGCGCTTGATGGCATCGATGTCGCCCTCGAGTCCGAGGAACTCACCCGGAGCGTCGCAGACGTCGCCGAGACGCCGCTTCAGGGCGGGGTAGAGGATGCCCTTGATGACGGTCGACTTGCCGCTGCCCGAGACGCCCGTGACGACGGTCATCACGTTCAATGGTATCCTCACGTCGATGCCGCGCAGGTTGTTCATGCGCGCTCCTTTAATCAGGATGCTGCGGTTCCAGGGGCGGCGCGACGTTGGTACGGCTATCGTTTCCTCTCCGTTCAGATACCGCAGAGTGTATGAATCTCCGCCTTTATAGGACGGGGCAGGGGGTAGGCTCCCCTCGTAGACGATTTTGCCACCCAGTCGTCCGGCGTCGGGACCTACGTCTATCAGGTAGTCGGCGGCACGGATGATCTCCTCGTCGTGCTCGACGACGACCACCGTGTTGCCAAGAGCCTGCAGCTCCTTCAGTACGTGAATCAGTCGGTCGGTGTCGCGCGAGTGGAGTCCGATGCTCGGCTCATCGAGGATGTAGAGCGAGCCTACGAGCGACGAACCCAGCGACGTACAGAGGTTGATGCGCTGGCTCTCGCCGCCGCTGAGTGTGTTCGAGAGACGGTTGAGCGTCAGATAGCCAAGTCCCACATCCAGAAGGAATTGCAGTCGCGACGTAATCTCGGTCAGCAGTCGTTTTCCCACTTGGGCATCGTGCTCGTCGAGCACCAGGCGGTCGAACCATTCCTTCAGTCTGACCACGGGCATCTGCACCAGGTCGGTGATGCTGCGGCCGTCAATCTTCACGTACTCTGCCTCGGGCTTCAGGCGCGTGCCGTGACACTTCGGGCAGGTCGTCTTGCCGCGATAGCGGGCCAGCATCACGCGGTACTGAATCTTGTACTGGTTGTCCTTCACCATCTGGAAGAAATGGTCGATGCAGGGCTTCTCCTTCTTCCCCTTGTCCGACGGCAGCCCGTGCCACAGCCAGTCCTTCTGTCGCTGGCTGAGGTTCATGTAGGGCTCGAAGATGGGGAAGTCGTCGTTGGCGGCATGCTGGATGAACCATTGCTGCCACTCCTTCATCTTGTCGCCGTGCCAGCAGACCACGCAGCCGTCGTAGACCGACAGCGTCGTGTTGGGGATGACCAGCCGCTCGTCGATGCCGATAATCTTGCCGAAGCCCTGACACTCAGGACAGGCACCGGCCGGCGAGTTGAACGAGAAGAGCTGGTCGGTGGGCTCCTCGAAGGTCATGCCGTCGGCCTCGAAGCGCATGGAGAAGTCGTAGACGATGTTCGACGGCAGGAACATCAGCCGGCACTCGCCGCCGCCCTCGTAGAACGCCGTCTCGGCCGAGTCGACAAGGCGAGCGATGGTGTCCTTGGCGTCGTCGACTGACATGCGGTCGATGACGAGGTAGACGGGCCCAGAAGCCCCGGAGGCCCCCGAAGCCCCCCCTACGGCCCCCGAGGGGGCTTCATTACTGATGCGCGCCAAATAGTCGCTGATTCGGACGCTAGTGTCCCCCCCGGGGGACGAAAGGGGGGCTTCGGGGACTTCGGGGGCTTGTATCCTCGCATACCCCTCCTGCATATACGCCTTCAGCTGCTGCTCCAGCGTACGGCCCTCGGGCACTCGGACAGGGGCCATCACTACGAACTTCGTGCCCTTCTGGTATTGCAGCATCTGGCGCACGATGTCCTCCGTCGAGTGCTTCTTCACCTCCTGGCCGCTGATGGGCGAGTAGGTGCGGCCGATGCGGGCATAGAGCAGCCGCAGGTACTCGTAGATTTCGGTCGACGTGCCTACGGTGCTTCGCGGGTTGCGCGAGATGACCTTCTGCTCGATGGCGATGGCGGGCGGAATGCCGCGAATGAAGTCGCACTCGGGCTTGTTCATGCGCCCTAAGAACTGGCGGGCATAGCTCGACAGACTCTCCACATAACGCCGCTGACCTTCGGCATAGAGCGTGTCGAAGGCCAGAGATGATTTACCGGAGCCACTGACTCCGGCAATCACCACGAACTTGTTTCGCGGTATGCGCACGTCAACATTTTTCAGGTTGTTGACGCGCGCACCCTTTATCTCAATATACTCGTCCAATCCTTAGAGAATTGTCTTCACAGCCTCGAGCATACCCTTCTGCTGGATGAGGTCGAGGAAGTTCTTCACCATCATGTTCAGACCCTGAATCTTGTTGAGGTCCTCCTGCCAGATGAACTCAGCACCGAGCACGCCGTCGGTCACCTTCTGCGTGTCGCCGGTAGCCCACAGCTCCTTCAGCAGGTCCATGATCTTCTGGTCGTCGTTGGGCACAATCTCCACGCCGTCCTCGCGCTTGCCGCCCTTGTAGTAGGTGATGATGGCAGCCAGACCGAACACGAGGCCCTTGGGCAGCTCGCCCTTGCGCTCCAGGAAGGTCTTCACGCCGGGCAGGTCGCGGGCCTGGAACTTCGGGAACGAGTTGAGCATGATGCTTGTCACCTGGTGGTCGACAAACGGGTTGTCGAAGCGCTCCAGCACGTCGCCGGCAAACTTCTCAAGCTCGTCCATCGGCAGGTCGAGCGTCTGCATCAGCTCGTCAAACTGCACCTTGTGGATATACTTACCGATGACCTCGTGGTTGCAGGCGTCGCGGACAATGTTCACGCCGCTCAGGAAGGCAACGGGCGAGAGCACGGTGTGCGGGCCGTTGAGCAGCGTCACCTTGCGCTTGTGGTAAGGCTCCTCAGAGGGCACGAACAGCACGTGCAGGCCAGCCTTGTCGGCGGGGAACTCCTGAGCAACCTCCTTCGGGGCCTCGATGACCCAGAGGTGGAAGTTCTCGGCCTGTACGACGAGGTTGTCGCGGTACGAGATCTTCTCCTGAATCTGGGCAATCTCCTTGCGGGGGAAGCCCGGCACGATGCGGTCGACCAGCGTGGCATAGACGCCGCACGACTCCTCGAACCACTTCTTGAAGGCCGTAGGCAGCTGCCACAGTTCAATGTACTTCTCGATGCAGTCCTTCAGCACGTGGCCGTTCAGGAATATCAGCTCGCAGGGGAAGATGATCAGGCCCTTCGAGGGGTCGCCGTTGAAGGTCTGCCAGCGGCGGTAGAGCAGCTGCACCAGCTTGCCGGGATACGATGATGCGGGGGCGTCGTCGAGCTTGCAGGCGGGGTCGAAGGCGATGCCGGCCTCCGTCGTGTTCGAGATGACGAAGCGAATCTCGGGCTGGTCGGCCAGTGCCATGAAGGCGGCATTCTGCGTATAGGGGTTCAGGGCGCGGCTGATGACGTCGATGCGCTCAAGCGTGTTCACGGCCTTGCCGTTCTCGCGGCCCTGCAGGTTCACGTGGTACAGGCAGTCCTGGCCGTTGAGCCACTCGGCCATACCTCTTTCAATAGGCTGTACGACGACCACCGAACCGTTGAAGTCGGTCTTCTGGTCCATGTTCCAGATAATCCAATCAACGAATGCGCGCAGGAAGTTTCCTTCGCCAAACTGAATCACTTTCTCGGGCATCACGCTCTTCGGCGCGAACTGTTTGTTTAATGGTTTCATTGTTTTGTAATTGTTTTATTGCTTGTTTTTCTGATTGCGACTGCAAAGATATGGAAAATTCGCGAAACCGCCAAATAAAAGTGCCGTCGGCGCTGTAATTTTTGCGTAAAGGTTTGCGCCGTGTACTAACGAACAGCAGGGAGCGGCGGTGGCGTCAATCTCGGGTTCAAAGTGGATCATGAGAACCGTCTTTTGAATAAAAAAACAGATAAATAGTTTGTAATTATCAAAATATTCACTATCTTTGCACCCAAATGGGAGAATTGCAAAACAAAGGGCAGGTAACAATACATATCGACGGGAAGAACGGTGGAAGGATTGCAGAAATTTGCTATACAAAACAACTTCAAGGTAGATGTCTCTACATCCGAATCGAAAGAACATATTGTCCATATCACACCTACCTCTTATTATAAACGGACAGATAATCTCTGGGCAGATGCCGAGGTTTACTACTATGGCACGCTTGTAGATGCAGGAGGAAAGAACAAATCAAATATTCACCTTGATACTAAAGATGGTCTTATTATGATAGATGCCGACAAGGAAATCCTTGCCAGTATCGAAGGCAATCCTTTGTATCGTAAGTTTGGTGTGCGTGCTATGGCTAAACAGAACATCATCAATGGAGATATTGACCGTAGTTCATTGAAGCTCATAGAGATGATGGAGTTTGAACCCAAGTTCGATATGGCATACTTGGAGAGGAAGATAGAAGCATCCACCCCCGTTTGGTCAGGAATTGATGCCGATGAGTTCTTACATGAAATCAGGGAGGGAAGCTATGTCGGACAAGACATACATACGCCCTACACTGCTAAGTTTGGAATATTAGATTTTGAAAACATTCCTACTTAGGTTTCCTCTCTTCTATCTTTAGTCCCAGACGAAAATGGTCTGAGATACGTTCCAGGCGTACTGCTGCGAGGTGTCAGCGTCTTGGCACTCATAATCTCACTAATCTTTGTCTTACGGCTCAAAGCTACGCTGATTGGCTCACCTGGGTGATACTCCACTACGAGCACTAAGTCGCGCTTGATGGGTTCCTGGTGTGGCGCTATATCATTGCCAATGCAGGCAATATCTCTTCCTTGATGATACCCTCTTCCAGTTCCTCTACTTGCTAAAGCACATTCTTACTCAGCTTTACTCCCACTTCGCGAGAGTTCTTCAATGATGCTGTGCTGTAGAGTTTTTCGAGTTTGGTCATATTATGATTGTTCAACTATTTTGATTTCTTCATCCGTTAAGCCGTAGAGCTGATAGACGAGGCGGTCGATTTCAGATTCTAAGGCCGAGGTGTCGGCTGAAGGATTGGAACGTTTAGCAGAAAGTATTTTGTCAACCAATTTAATGATTGTTTCCTGCACAACAGACGAACATCCTTTAATGGGTATTTGTGATAGAGGATTATTAAAGTATTCTCTTACTCTTCCTTTTACTTTTCCAATAAATCCAAAGAACCAATCCATTAATGACGAATTCAATATACCAAGAACATATTTTATAGGGTATTTTTCATTTATAATAACAATTGCTCGAATGTCTCCTCCATCATTAAAATACTGACAATCATCATAAGCGAATCTGTTATGCTCAGCTCTATAAGGTACTATGATTTTTTCTTTGGCGTCAAAAATTTCTTTTCTTCTTGGTCTATCAAATCGATACCATTTATATAAACCTTTAGCCACTTCGTTTCGTCCAATCAAGACCATTTTGTATTGTTCTAAATAGCTTTTAGCATTTGGATACTTGGTAATATCTGTGTCATTGTCTGTATAAAGCAAACAATTGCCTCGATCTTTAATATAATATTTAAGGACATCTCCATTTTTGACGTTATTTCGAACTATTCCAGATTCGAATTTGTTCAATACAGCAAATTCTCTCGGTACAGTAAAGATTTTATTCTTTCCAGATTTTGAGCCTTGTTCAATTTCTGCAATTTTACCCAATGGAATTGAATCCTTCAGTAATTTACCAATTATAAGTGCGCTATTTGAATTGGCTATAATCCATGTGTTTGTTAGACTTTCTCTATTAATAACAATGTTGCTAAAGTCAACGTTAAAGTCAATTTCCCCTTTCTTCTTATCATACTTAAAAATATAAAAATGCACATCTGATTCCTTTACATTATTAGTCGCAAACGATATACAAGTATGAACATTAGCTGATTCAAATATTAAAGCACTATGGAAATTATAAAGTCTCATCAGCTTCTCTTTCAGAACGTTTCTTAATTTTAAAGCATAGTCATTTCCTAAGAAATAATTAGACGTAATCATATTAAGAATACCATTTTGCTTCAAAATCGAAAGACCATGATAGATAAAATAGTACATCAAATCATTGTATCCAGTATGAATCTCTTTATATGATTCCAATTCCTTTGAATATTGTGGAACCTTACTGATATTTATATATGGTGGGTTTCCTATAACAATATCAAAGCCGCCAAGTGAAAACACGTCAAAGAACCATGTATGCCACAAGAAGAATTGATTATTCTCACTAAGATTAACATCAATATCTTTAGGATTTATGTGCTGTTCAACAAGCTGATCCTTTACGTTCTCCAGTATTTGTCTTTTGAGTGATTGTTTTTGGTCATGATTAGTACAATCGTAGTATTGGGTAATCATAATACGCATATCTCGACGATAAACATCAAGCATGTTGTTAAAAATGGAAAGAGATTCGTTTGCCTTCCATTTTGCATCTGTCATCGTTGAGAGGTCAACACCCTTGTATTGCTCCAACAGCGAGTTGCCCTGCATAATCTTGAAGTCGAGGTTTGGCAGAGCCTGCGGGTTTTCTTCGTCTACAATCAGAGAGAGCCAGAAGCGAAGGCGGGCAATGTCAACGGCACCACGCTCTATATCTACACCATAGATGTTTTGTTGGATGATGTGCTTTTTGATTTCAGCGGCTTTGCTTTGTGTAATTCCTTCAAGGGCTGTGCGGCATTGGAAGAGTTCTTTCAGCAGGCCCATTGGGAAAGCTCCTGAGCCAATAGCAGGATCGCAGATTTTGACATTCTTGAGAGCTTCATCCACTTGCTGACGGAACTTGCCGTTAGTTCCAAGCGCTTTGACATCATGAGTGGTCACGAACTGGCGAATGGCTTCTTTGGTAGCTTCGTCATCAATATCTGTCTGGAGATAGGCAATCAAGGACTCGCGGCACATATAGCTGACGATTTCCTTGGGTGTATAGAAGGCACCCTTATCTTTGTTGTCTTCCAGCAGGTTCTCGAAGATACGGCCAAGCATCTCTGGGTCAACACCTACCTCTGCATCGTCAGGATCGTTCTCGTCGATGGTGAAGTTATACGAGGCAAAGAAGTCGAGCAGGCTTTGCATATATTTCGCAGGCAGAGGAAACGCCGTTTCGTCTGTGGCGTCACGCTCGAACAAGCCTCCGTTAAGATAAGGGATAAGCCTCCCCCTGCCCCCTCCCAAAGAGGGGGTTGCCAAGTCACCTTCACGCTCTGTATTGAGGTCGTTGAATAGGACTTCAAGTACATTGTCTATGAAGTGGTCTTTGTCTTGACAATTAGCAAAGAGGTTCTGGATGAACTCTCTGTCGCCAGTACCCCAAGGTTCACCAGCAGGCACACCCAGCCAGCCTTTCTTCTGTAGAAACTGGAGGAAGACGAGCCGGCCCATCAGTTTCTTTACATAGTCGCGGACGGCTTTCTCAGGGTTGGGGAAGCGGGCAAACTCCTGCATGATTTCCTCGCAGGGGTCGTTCTTGATTTGCTCTTCCCATTTGTTGGCCACCTTCACCATCCGCTTACCTGTGATATACTGGATGATGTCCTCGTACTGCTTCTTGTAGCCATCGAAGAACATATCGCTGACGGCATCAACAGAGAACGCTTTGGTCAGGTCTCTCAGCGAAAGTTTACTGTCGCGCAGTTTCTCAAACTGCTGAATGGCGGTACGGCTTCGGTGCCCCTCACCCAGCAGATAGGTAAAGCGCTTGGTGTCAGTAGACTCTTTCTGGTAAGTACCGTCTTCGGCAAACGCCCAAGCCTCGCTGACATACGAGAAACGCAGCACACTCTCGTTCTTGCGATAGCAGAACATAAAGGCTCCTGCATTACCATTGTTTCGCCAGGCGGTCAGCAGCATATCGCGGATGCCCCGCCGGTTACGCTCTATATCAACGCTGTCGGCCAACTCTACTTCATAGACGCTGATTGTTCGCCCGTCACTCAGGGTGATAGTGCCCAGCCATAGCGCTTGTTTGGCAAACTGACTGCTGGTACCTACTACAGATGGTGTGTGCCAGAATTTAATTTTGTTGCCAAAAATGTCGTGTAACAGTAACTGCCAGTTCTCACGATTATATCTTGATTCGATAATAGGTCTGTAGTCCATAAGGCTTAGTTATTTTGAAAACTCTCTGCAAGAATGATGACGGCATCAGATTCCTCTTCTGCACGCTGGCTCTCGCGATAATAGGTATTGTATTTGATGGCCATGTCGAGCACCTGTTTCAAGGCGTCTTCGAAGGTCAGTTTCGCCTTGCTGCCTCCCTGGCGCTGCAAGTCCTTTTGTATACGCTGCAGACGTTTGGCGATATAGGTGATGGTGCCTCGCTCTGCCAGTTCCTTCAGTTGGATAATCTTCAGGCGCGTATCGCCATCGTCAATGTGTGGCAGCATACTGTTGAGCAGACTGACCGCTGTCGTGACCTGAGCACCAAGATTGCTGCGCTGGTTCTGGTTCGATTCTTCCTCATGGAGTTCCTGCTCCTTGGTTTTGTTGAATTCCTTCATGGCCTTCTCCACGTGCTCATGGTGCTGGTCAATTCTTGGCACAGCCTTCTCTTCAGGCTGAGCCTTGAAATAGTTCAGCGCATCGAGCACGGACAACTCGCGTGTCTGTTGGTCGTTCACTAGATAGAACAGCTTTCGGAAGTTGGTCTTGAGGAATACCAGTGAGTCGCCCGACAGTGTAACGCCATCAAACTCACGGGGTTCGCGACCGGTACGGCTTCTTACTGGCAGCCTTTCTATGCGCTTATATTCCTTACGGTTCTGCTGATAGAGTGCCCGCAATTCTTCATAGAACGGCAGTTCCAGATTACGGTCTTCCTGCTCGCGCTTGATGCCCTGCTGAAAGAGTTTGTCGAGGTCACGGTCAATGATTTCCTCTGTAGAATATATCTGATTGTCCTCGCCAAACGTCGTGTGGAAGGTCTGAATCTTACTCAACGCTATCTGGTTGAGCTTGATTTCCTTGTTACCCTGACGCGACGGGTAGAATACATAATTGTAGATGATGCCAGCCGTAGAACCGATACGGTTCACACGTCCGATACGCTGCATCAGTCGCGTAGAGTTCCAAGGCGTATCGTAGTTGATGATGATGTTCGACCGATGCAGGTTCACGCCCTCTGCCAGCACGTCTGTAGTCAGGATGATGTTATAGTCGTCCTTCTTCTGTTTCCAGTTGGCATCGAAGTTCTCGCGGATGGTCTTGAACAAATGGCTACGGTTCTGGGAGGAAATCACCAATATGTCTGGACGGTTTATACGACGCTGCAGGTATTCTACCGTATCTACCGATTCTGAGAACACCACAATCTTACCCTCCGGGTTGCGACTCTTCTTGAACAGCTCATGCTTCAGCAGGTCTTCGAACTTGGCAAACTTCGAGTCGTCGTCATCGTCAATGTATTCCCAGTCCAGCCACATGTCGTCAAGCAATTTCTGATCTTGATGAAGCATGTCAATATATTCAGGGCGGAAATCCTCTCGCTTGAACACGGCATTCTTCGGATTGGTCTCTGACTTTTGGTTCAGTTTCTCTTCAATCTCGTCGTCCGTATAGCCCTGCGCATAAAGCAGGTTGATGTCCATATCGGGAGCAATGAATATTTTGTCGTTCTCCCACATGGTAATCATGTTCTCGTTGGCCTGACGGAAATTCTCAACAGAGATTTTGAAGGCATAGAAGCTGCTCTCCAGACGTTTCACCAATCCGTTCTTACGGATACCGGCCAGACTGCGGCTGATAAGCTCCGCATTATCGTAAAGACCATTCGAGGCCTCGGGCTTCAGATAGGCGATGGCCTGATAGCGTGCATAGGTCAGCTCTTGGTCAAGCACGTGCATGGCCTTCTCAAAGAGGTTGGCCAAGTGGTCGTTCAGCTCGTATTCCTTCTTGATGGGCTTATCCACTTTTGGGAACCCGTTCACATCTTTATTATAGCGGGCGATGTTCTCGATGTCGGTTCGTGTACGGCGGACGGTCAGAGGCTTGATCACCCTGTCGCGCACCCGCTCGGCCAGCTTCTTGAACTCCTTCAGGTCGAAGCCCTCCTGCTTGCGGAACTTACGGAACTCAACCACCAGAGGCGAGAAGAAGGCCGTCAGGTTAGGCACGCCATCGATGGTGCAATGACGCGGGTCTTGGAACATCAGTATCTGGTTGTAGATGTCTGCCGGCGTGTTATTCATAGGCGTTGCCGATATCAGCATCACTTTCTTCTTATAACCTGGGATATAGCCCGTCTCCAAGCGAGGCATCTTGCAGATTTCCTGTAACTGATTGAAGGCGCCAGTCGTATGATTGCGGAACTTGTGGGCCTCGTCCACCAGTACTAAGTCGTATTCGTCGGCATTCCAATAGTTGTAGTCGTTCTCGTCGAGCACTTTGCCAAGGCTGCCGTTGCTGACGAACTGGGTGTATTTGTCGATGCCGAAGTCATGGAAGGTCGTCTTCCAGTTCTGTTCTACTGCCGGAGGATAAACCACCAGAATCTTGGTATGCTCAGGGCCGTTATCTATCAGGAATTTCTTGGCTATCATCGTAGCAATGACCGTCTTGCCGAGACCAACTACATCCGCAAGAAAGAATCCGTCGTAGCGTATCAGCTTCTGATAGCCCTCAACGACGGCATCAGCCTGATAGTCGAACTTGCTATAGCCTTCAGGCATGTCGAAGGGGTCATCCTGGTCGATGGCCAGCACGCGGTCGCTGAAGTATTCCATCAGCATCTTGATATACAGTTCGTAAGGGGTGACGTCGCCTTTCAGGTAGGTCCCGCCAATTGTTCCGTCGATATCGACAGCCTCAATAGGTACTCCTTCGGCCTCTTTCCAAAGCAGCTCAAATTCTGTTCTCGCAAAATCCACGTCGGGGAATCGGGTAAGTTTGACGTTGAACTCATATTGCTTGTCTTCAGAAATACCAAGCCCGTAACCACTCAGATTACTGCTGCCCGTGATAGCAGCACCCAGCATGTCCTGGTCATAATTGTCTGGATAGAGAATGTAAATCTTGGCATGAATCTTTCTCGATGGGTGGGCCCGCATCTCCAACTTGCCATCCTTCATGTCCTGCAGCATCTGCAATATGCCATCCTCTACTTGCTTGGTATATCTGGAACTCTCAATATCTGCCTTTATCTGTTTCAGCGCGTCCTCCTTCACCTCTTCCTCAGCACCAATAAACAGTTCCCTGTGCTGGGCTGCACGGGCTATGTATTTGTCTACGTCGATGCCAATCAGTACGCGTACCTTATTAATATGATCAAGAAAGGGGCGCAAGGCAAAATAGCCTGATGCACGGAGGAAGCCCACAACAGCATCAAGATTCTTGATTTGGGGGTTCTTGCTCAAGAAGCCCTCAAACTGTTTCATCAATGTGTTCCCTTCTCGATTGGTAAAGAACAGGGAATTAGTAGTAACGTTGTCTGCCATATTTCTGATTGATAGTTATTGTTCTATAATTGGCACCTGACTATCAATCACGCCACGACGCAAAAAAGGTGTGAAGCACCTTATTGCGTATAGCTATGAGGCAGCGTAGGAAGGAAACCTCATCCCATCTAATAAGTATGCAACACACCGAAGCGCGATTGCATCACTATAAATAGATGGGAAAGATGTCCTGTCCAGACACCTATCCAGATATTATTTCTGTGCGATATTTATTTCCAAACAGTTTCCTACGCTTTTGGCTATACGCGAAATAATAGCTGATGCTATGATTAACCAACAAAAATCATACCGCCACCCTGCACTCAGGGATTCCTGCCTCGTTGAGGCTTGCGCCGTTTGCGGCGCTTTCGGCAATACTTGATTGCAAAGTTACGAATTCTTTTGGAAACTAAAAAAGAAAAACGGGAAAAAATGATTATTGTGTACACAATAGAGTCATTCCTGCTGTGTACTTTTGGGCACTTTCCCTCAAACCCTCACTTCCCTCACCTTTGAGGGAGAAGTAAGAAACACGGTGGAATGGGACTTTCAGGCGATTCTGACTGTTTCCCGCAGGGTGAGGGAAGTGAGGGTTTGAGGGAAACTCTACTTTGAGCTACCCGGCGGGTAGAGCGCTTCAAGCCGGCGGGTTGAGGCGCTTTACCCGGCGGGTACATGCAATCTGGAAGGGGAACCGACACCCAAACCGACATTCAGCACAAAGCAACCCTGCCCAGTTTGTCGATATCCAACTTTACACCAATGTTCATTGCCTTGAATAGTTTCAATACGGTGGCAAAAGTAAGGTTCTTCCCATTCTCAATACGAGAAATCTGGGCCTTTTGAACACCGACCAACTGTCCCAATTCTTCTTGGGTAAGATTCTGCTTTATTCGAGTTTCTCTGATGGCTGCACCAATTGCATATAGTTTTATTTCTTCCTCATAGGCATCACGCTCGGCAGTGCCTGGTTTTCCTATCAGCATGTCCTTGGACTCTTCAAGGGTTATGAAATCTTTCTTTTCCATATCGTTATCTTTCTATTTGTTTCCAAAATATATGTTTCTAATTGCAATTGCCCTGTCTATCTCCTTTTGAGGTGTTTTCTGGGTTTTCTTGATAAATCCGTGAGTAGCAATCACCAAAGTCTCCACAGGTTGTGTCTTGTCCCAGAATGCAAGCATCCTGTATTTTTTCTTGTTATAATATGTACGAAATTCCCATATGTCAGTATCTGCAAGTTTCTTGAAAGCTTCTGCGTCAAGTAACAGACTTGCCTTGTCGAAAGTCTGGTATATCTTCTTGCGTGTCTTATCATCAAGTCTTGCAAGAAACTCCTGAGCTTCTCGATACAAAATGACATTGAATTTTTTCTCTATCTCCATTGCCTTTATGTAATTTACGGTGCAAAGATAAGGAAAAGTTTCAATATATCGAAACTTTTCTGTCTTTTTTGCACTAAAATAAGTGATATGGTCGTAGTTTTAAGCGTGTTCTCCCGTTCATAAGAAAATAGAAAGCCGCCAAACGCCCCGTTTGGTGGCTTCAAACGGGGCGGTTGGCGGCTCCAAAAGCCTCGAATAGCGGCGCTATCCGAGGCATGAGAGGTGGGGGAGTAAGGATTATTTCCTGAATCAATCGGCTACCTGACGATAATAGACTGCTCCCTGCTCGTTCTTCAGGGTACGGGTGTCAGCATCGTACTCATAGCAGTCTTCCTCGGAGTCAACATCCTTTGGCTGCAGGCAGATGGTGTTCCCACGGATGGTATAGGTGTACTCCGTGTAGTTCAGACTGCCTATCATACCCCATGTGGCAGTACCATCCCTATGCAGACAGATACGGCTCTCGCTGTTCATGTTTTCATCGAGGCTGTCATAAATGCCATCCATGTTTTCGAAAGTCAGTTCTGAGGCTTCCTCCAGCGGCTCAGCAAGGTAATTTTGCATTCCAGCCAAATAGTCGTACTCGGTCTCTTTTCCGTCTGCATCCGTGACGTACCTGATGATGTTGTGCACGCGCCAGTTGCCATCCTCGCGACAGAATCTGAACTTCTGGTGAACGAGCTGAATGGAACTCCAGAGCACGAAATCAACCAAAGCCGTACCATTCTCGACGTCCAACTCCACAAACTTGATGTCGCGAATTTCAAAATAATCGGGATTGCTATCCTGCATCATCGTCCAATAATCTTCATTGAAGAAGCCGATCTCAGCCAGTTGAGCATCCTTCTCTTCGACTGCAGCCACCGTCTTCCACCATGTATGACAGGCAAAGCTGTCAAGGCATTCTTCCCGTTGCTGAGCGATGGCATCATACAGATTCTTGATGCGCCCTGCGATTTCCTCCTTAACATTTACGGCCGTTGAGTCTGCTGCTTCAACAGTTTCTGCCTGGGTTTTCTTGCCTCCTCCGCAAGCTGAGAGCATCAGCAAAGCGATGGCTGAAAGTAAAATTTTTTTCATATCGGTTAGGTAATTGATAAAAGTATTGTCAGTTGCGCTGCAGGTAGATTTCGTGGTCGATGCAGGCGGGACGCTCCTCGCGGTAGTGGCTGACGAAGATGAGGGTCTTGCCTGGGCGCTGGCAGAAGGTCTCGATGATGTCCTTCACCAGGCGGCGATTCGTGTTGTCGAGGCCGTGGAGCGGCTCGTCGAGGATGAGCAGTTCGGGGTCCTTGACGAAGGCACGCGCCAGGAGGACGAGACGCTGTTCGCCGCTCGACATCTGGAGGAACGAGCGGTCGGCAAGGTGCTCGATTCCGAAGATGTGCATCCACCACCGGCACTGTTCCTTCTCTTGTTCGGTAGGCTGCACGTAGAGCCCCACCGAGTCTTTCAGCCCGGAGGCGACGATGCGTAGGGCGGGAATGTCGCGCTGGTAGGAGCGGTGCATCTCGGGCGACACGTAGCCTATGCGGCGCTTGATCTCCCAGATGCTCTCGCCACTGCCCCGGCGGTTGCCGAAGAGGGCGATGTCGCAGGCGTAGGCCTGCGGGTTGTCGGCACAGACGAGTGAGAGCAGCGTTGACTTGCCCGAGCCGTTCTGTCCTGACAGCACCCAGTGCTCGCCGCTGTTCACCTGCCAGTTCAGGTGGCTGAGGATGGTGCGTTCGCCGTAGCGAATGCTGACGTCGTTGAAGGCGATGATTTGGTGGGAGTGATGGGGGGAATGGACAATTTGGGAATTGTGGGGGAGGGATAGTAACAGCTGACGCTTCTCCTCGCTGAGCACGGCTGTCGGGGTAGGGGGACGGCTGTCGAGATAGGCGCTGCGCGTCACCTTGGGCAGTACGGTCATATCGTCAACTTCGACGACGTGGGTGATGAAGTCGGGTATCTCGTCGGTCTTTGAGAGCACGAGGATGATCTGCAGCTGCTGCTCGCGCGAGAGCATGGTGAGCAGCTGCCTCACCTGGTCGCGCGTTTCGGCATCAAGGCCGATGAAGGGGTTGTCCATGATGAACACGCGCGGGTTGCCGAAGAGCGAGGAGGCCAGCTTGAACTTCCGGAGTTCTCCGCTTGACAGTAGAATAAGGTACTTGTCGAGCAGTGGCGTAATATGGAACAGTTCGTAGAGATGCTGCTGCAGCTGTCGGCGCTCGGGCGTGTCGCTGCCTGCCAGCTGGTAGGCCTCCTCCAGCTTACTGCCTACAGTGGGCGTCTCCTCGTCGATCTCCATCTGGTTCCACCGCTGCTGCAGGAAGTAGGTGCGGTCGTTGTCGCCGCCGTAGGTGTCACGGAAGGTGATGTAGCGGATATTCTCACTCACAAGACGTTCGGAGTTGTCGTTAAAGTGGTACTCGACCATGCCCGGAAATACGGGATGGCGGCCGGTAATCATATCAACGAGCATGGACTTGCCTGCTGCGTTTCGTCCCACGATGGCGATGTGTTCTCCCGTCTCGAGGGCGAAGTCCACGGGGTGAGCCATGGCCCACTCGGGCTTTTTCGTGGTGGCTGCGGTGAGTCTGAAGGTTGTCATTGCTTTCGCTTGCTTATTTTATCTTGGTTCTTGTTGACGAAGTCCTTCCACCCACGGTACTTCACGTCGCTCTCAGGCCGTCCCATCTGCATGTAGTGGCAGTAGGCCGCGCCGAGGGCATCGGTGGCATCCATGAACTTCGACATATCGTCGTCCTTAAGTTTCAGAAGGCGCTGCAGCATACCCGCCACCTGCTCCTTCGAGGCCGAGCCGTTGCCGGTCAGTGCCATCTTGATTTTCATCGGGGCATACTCGTGGATGGGCACGCCGTGGTGGATGGCGGCGGCGATGGCCACGCCCTGTGCACGTCCCAGCTTGAGCATCGACTGCACGTTCTTGCCGAAGAAGGGCGCCTCGATGGCCATCTCGTCGGGCAGCCACTCGTCGATGATGCCCGTGACGCGCTCGAAGATATGGCCCAGCTTCAGGTAGCCGTCGCCGGCCTTGCGCAGGTCGATGACACCCATTGTCATCATCTCGGCCTTTCCGTCGACGACCTTCAGCAGTCCGTAGCCCATGATGTTCGTGCCCGGGTCGATGCCCAGTATGATTGTCTCTTTCATTCTGTGTGCAAAGGTACGGCATTTTTTTGTAACGGCCAAAAAAAAGGCACCGGGAAAACTCCCGATGCCTTCTACGCAGGATAAATGAAGCCTTAGCAGAGGCGGCGCGAACCGTCGCCGATGACGACGTCGTAGACCTTGGGCTCGTGGCCGTACTTCTCGTTGAACTTCTGCTTGGCAGTAGCGATGAACTGCTTGTAGAGGTCGTTGCGCACGAGGTTGATGGTGCAGCCGCCGAAGCCACCGCCCATGATGCGGCTACCCGTCACACCGCACTCCTTGGCGATGTCGTTCAGGAAGTCGAGCTCCTCACAAGAGACCTCGTAGTCCTTCGACAGACCCTCGTGAGTCTTGTACATCATCTCGCCGACCTTCTCGTAGTCGCCTTCGTTCAGGGCGTCGCAGACAGCGAGCACGCGGTCCTTCTCGCCGAGCACGAACTTGGCGCGGCTGTAGTCCTCGGCTCCTACCTCGTCCTTCACTTCCTCAAGCTGCTCCCAGGTGCAGTCGCGCAGGGTCTCGAACTTGCCCTCCGGATGCTTGGCCTGGATGTGCTTCACGACGTTCTCGCACGAGTTGCGGCGGTCGTTGTAGGGCGAGCCGGCCAGCTGGTGCTTCACGACGCTGTCGAGCAGAACCAGACGATAGCCGTCGGGCTTGAAGGGGAAGTACTCGAACTCGCGGCTGCGGCAGTCGAGGCGCATCAGGCAGCCTGCCTTGCCGAAGACGGAGGCAAACTGGTCCATGATACCGCAGTTGACGCCGCAGTAGTTGTGCTCAGTGGCCTGTCCGGCAAGTGCCATATCCCACTGCGAGACCTTGTTCTCGCCAAAGAGGTCGTTCAGACCGCAGGCGAAGCAGCTCTCCATAGCAGCACTTGAGGACATACCGGCACCGAGGGGCACATCACCGGCGAAGGCGATGTTGAAACCCTTCACGGGAACACCCAGCTTGCGCATTTCGAGGGCGATACCATAGATATAGCGAGCCCAAGAGGCCTTGGGGCCTGCGGGGTCGTCGAGGTGGAAGTCCACACGGTCCTTCAGGTCGATGGCGTAGGCCATCACGGTGTCTTCAGTACCGTTGACGCGCATCTCGGCTGTGATGCCCTTGTCAACTGCTCCGGGGAATACGAATCCGCCGTTATAGTCGGTGTGCTCACCAATCAGGTTGATACGACCGGGCGACGTGTACACATTACCAGTTTTTCCGTCAAAGTGCTTGATGAAGCGGCTTCTTACAAATTCAATGTCAATCATGTCTTTTTCTTGTTTATATGTTAATATTGTATTAGTAGTTTATTTTGCAGATATACCAATCTTGCTACCCCAGTTGCAGAACCAGATGATGTAGGCGTAGAATATGAACATGGCGCAGAGGGCGATGATGACACCAGCAGCGTCGACGATGGCACCCATGACAGGCATGAGGATAGCAGCGCCGATGACACCCGTGTTGATGACACCCGAGGCAGCTTTTGTGTGAGGACCAAGCTCCTGCAGGCCCAAGTTGAAGATGAGGGGCCACATCACTGAGTGGAACAGACCAGCAGCCAGCATCAGCCAGATACCGAACATCGACGACGAGAACAGCAGCGACAGCAGGATGCACAGGGCACCGAGGCACAGGCAGGCTGTCAGCAGCTTGCGGGGTTCAAACTTCGTCAGGATACCAGCACCGACGAAACGTCCCACCATCATACCGCCCCAGTAATAGGCCAGATACGTCGTGGCCATAGAGGCACAAGCGGCAGAGTCCATGTCAGGATAGAGCAGCTGGAAACGGTAGGGGAGCATCGAAGGAACGCCAATCTCCACACCCATATACATGAAAATGGCAAGTGCGCCGAGCCATACATGGGTATACTTGAAGACGCTCGACTTGTATTCCTTCTTCTCGCCACTGGCCTCTTCGGCCTGTTTGCCTTCGTCAATCTTCGGCAGCTTCAGGAACACCAGGATACCGCAGATAATCAGCGTGAAGATACCCAGTCCGAGGAACGGTCCGGGAACATACTCGGGAGCTGGTGTCTTGCCGTTGATGATGACGTATGTGATGAACAGCGGAGCAACTGTCGTAGCTACCGAATTCAGAGCCTGTGAAAGCGTCATACGGAATGCGCCACTCTCAGG
Source organism: Prevotella sp. (assembly GCA_017395215.1). Lineage (GTDB taxonomy): Bacteria > Bacteroidota > Bacteroidia > Bacteroidales > Bacteroidaceae > Prevotella. Next base: position 35,671 of record JAFPVW010000195.1, read on the forward strand.
TTTGCCAAGCACCATCACATAGGGATTAGCCACGTTTTGGAGCATTACCACACCCATGGCAACGATACACATGGAGAGCAGGAACACAACGTAGACATTGCTTCCAGCAGAGATTGCAGCACTGATGCCAAATGAGTTGATAACGAAGCCAATACCAGCAACGGCAAGACCGAGCAACAATGTGCCCTTATAGCCGATTTTGCTCATCAGCATGGCAAATGGAATCGCCAGCAGATAGGCGCCGTAGAAGGCGGTGTTGACATACTGACCCTGTTGAGCAGTCAGGTTAAATGCCTCCGACAAGAAGGCGATCATTGAGTTGTTCATTGTCGTGATGAATCCAATGAGGAAGCACACGATGAACACAATAATCAACGGGAACAGATAGTTCTGGTTTTGTTTGTCTGACATATAGTTTAAATTGACAATTGAGATTTTAGAACTGAGAATTATTATAATCTCTTTCTGCTATCTCATATTAATAATATTACTTGTTTTTCATTCTTTGAAGTCTGAGAATTGAGGCTTATGCAATTTAATTCTCAATTCTCAGAACTCAAGTCTTATTCAACGACTCCGAAGCGATAGATAGTCTTTGACTTGAAGCGGTGGTGCGGGTTCAGCACGACGCTGGGGAAGTAAGGACGGTTGGGTGAGTCGGGGAAGTGCTGGGTCTCAAGGCAGACAGCCGAGCGACGGGGGTATGTGGCGCCGTTGGCACCCTTGTAACCTTCCAGATAGTTGCCTGTGTAGAGCTGCATGCCGGGCTCGGTGGTGTAGCACTCCAGCGTACGTCCGCTCTTTGGGTCGGTCAGTCTGGCAGCAAAGCTCAGCTCGCCTTCCTCCTGCTTGTTCAGCACGTAGTTGTGGTCGTAGCCGTTACCAAATTTAATCTGCTCGAAGTCAGCGTCGATGTCCTGACCGATGGTCTTGGGAGCGCGGAAGTCGAACGGTGTGCCTTCAACCTTCAGGATTTCGCCCGTAGGAATGGCGGTGTCGTCGGTAGGCAGATAGAAGTCGGCATTGATTTCGCAGACGAGGTCGTCGATGGTGGGGGTGGGATCAGCTGCTCCTGCCAGTGCAAAGAAGGCGTGGTGCGTCAGGTTGATGATGGTCTTCTTGTTGGTGCTGGCCAGATACTCGATGACCAGTTCGTTGAGGTCGGTGAAGGTGAATTCCACCGTCACGTCGACTTCGCCCGTGTAGCCTTCCTCGCCGTAGCTTGAGACGCGGTGCAGGGCCAGCGAGCGGGGACCCATCTGACGGGCATCCCATACCTTGGCATTGAAGCCCTTCAGACCGCCGTGCAGGTGGTTGGGGCCGTTGTTGATAGCCAGCTGGTAGTCCTTGCCGTTCAGCGTGAACTGTCCCTTGCAGATGCGGTTGCCCCAGCGCCCGATCAGCGTCGAGAGGTAAGGCTCCTCGCCGTTCATGAGCTGCTGGATGTTGGCATGTCCCTCAATGACATTGCCCACGTTTCCGTCCTTGTCGGGCACCATGATGGCGCAGATGGCGCCGCCAAAGTTTGTGATTGCTACTTCGTAACCCTTGCGATTGCGCAGGATGTACAGATCAGTTTTTTTACCATTGATAGTGGCCTGGAAATCTTCTCTTTTCAGACCACAAAGAGTCGCATTTTCTGTGTTTGCCATAACTGTTTGTTTTAAGTTTAAAAGTATTTGCCTACAAAGTAACAAAAAATAAACCAAACAAACAAAGGAAAGAACGCAAAAAACGTTTAAGGGAGTGTTAAAAACACCTAAACGCCCTTTTTCAGGAAGTCAGCGACCACATAATTGCTGCCTCCGACGAAGATAAAATCGCTTTTCCGGGCTGCTTTTTGTGCCGCAGCGAAGGCTTCTTCCACCGTCTCATAGCAGTCGCCCGAGAGTCCTGACAGGCTGGCGGCTTCCTGCAGTCGCTCGACGGGAAGTGCCCGGTGTGTCGAGGGCTGGGTGAAGTAGTATGTGGCGTTTTTGGGAGCAAGAGCCAAGACGCCGTTGACGTCTTTGTCGCTGACCATTCCGAAGACGATGTGCAGCTTTCCGCCCTTGAGGGCAGCCAACTGCTTGCCGAGGTTTTCCCACGCGGCAATGTTATGGCCAATGTCGCAGATGACCGTTGGCGAAGTGCTGACCGTCTGCCAGCGGGCCATCAGACCGGTGAGTTCGCTGACGTGTGCGAAAGCCTCTTTGACGACTTTCTTCTGCCTCTTGACGATGCCCAGTCCGACCAGCACGTCGGCAGCGCATATTATGGTACGCGTGTTCTTTATTTGATAGTTGCCGTAAAGCTCGCCATTGAACGTCCCCCAGTGTGCGGTCTTGTAGCTGATGACACTGCTGTCGGCCATGAGTGTGGCAGAGAGCATCTCCTGCTCGTCCTCAGCAAAGCGGATGGGGGCATGGCGCTGCTGTGCTAACGACTCAAAGACGTGGCGCGACTCAGGCGAGGTCTCGCCGATGACCACGGGTACACCGTCCTTGATGATGCCGCCTTTTTCGAACGCTATCTGTTCGACGGTCTTCCCGAGAATCTGCGTATGTTCCAGGCTGACGTTGGTGATAACCGAGAGAACGGGCGTGATGATGTTCGTGCTGTCGAGGCGTCCGCCTAATCCCACTTCAACCACGGCAATGTCAATCTGCTCGTCGCTGAAGTACTTGAAGGCCATCGCCGTGGCTATCTCGAAAAATGTGCAGCCGATGGTCTCAAACTGCTTGCGCCCTTCCTCGACAAACCGCACCACATAATCCTGATTGATGGGCGCGCCATTGATGCGGATGCGCTCGCTGAAGTCCAGCACGTGGGGCGACGTGTAGAGACCTACTTTGTAGCCACCCGACTGCAAAATAGCGGCCAGCGTGTGTGAGACCGAACCCTTGCCGTTGGTGCCGGTAACGTGGATGCACTTGAAGTCCCGGTGCGGGTGACCGTAGTGGTCGTCCAGCCGCAGCATATTGTCCAGACTGGCTTTATAGCCCGTCTGGCCCTGATGTTCGAAGTTAGCCGTCTTACAGAACAGCCACTCACACGTCTCTTGATATGTCACTGGGGAATTTTCGATTTTCGATTGGGGCTTAACTAAAGTAATTCTTGAACCGCTGGAAGATGGTCTCCTTGGTCTGCTTGTCGCCCTTGAAGTTGTCGCTCTCCTTGAACTGCTCGATGGCCTCCTTCTCGCTGCGACTCAAGGTCTTCGGCACGTAGACGCTGATGTTGACCACCAGGTCGCCCCTGCCACTGCCGTAGCCTTGCACGGCGGGCAGACCCTTGCCACGCAGACGGAGCGTCTTGCCAGGCTGTGTGCCGTTGTCGATCTTCACGCGAAGCTTGCTGCCCTCGATGGTAGGAATCTCTATGTCGCCTCCAAGCGCTGCTGTAGGGAAGTCGAGCAACAGATTGTATATAAGGTCGTTACCGTCTCTTACAAACGTACTGTTCTTCTCCTCTTCTATGAATACCTGAATGTCGCCATTGATGCCGTTCTTGCGTCCGGCATTTCCCTTGCCGGGAACATTGACCACCATGCCTTCGGCTACGCCGGCGGGAATCTTGATCTCGACCACCTCTTCGCCTTTGACGATGCCCTCGCCACCACATTCCTTACACTTGTTCTTGATGACGGTTCCTTCGCCACCACACGTCGGACAGACACTCTGCGTCTGCATCATACCGAAGATGCTCTGCTTGGTATGGGTGACGACGCCCAGGCCGTGACACGTCGGACACTGCTCAACGCCAGAACCCGTCTCAGCACCCGTGCCGTGACAATGCTCACAAGGAATATCCTTGCGCACCTTGAACTTCTTGGTGACACCTTGGTTTATCTCTTCCAACGTCAGGCGCAGCTTCAGTCTCAGGTCGCTGCCACGATGTTGCTGGGGACGTCGCGGACCACCGCCAAAGCCACCGAAGCCATGACCACCGAAGATGTCGCCAAACATCGAGAAGATGTCGTCCATGTTCATCGAGGCACCGCCGAAGCCGCCGAAACCTCCACCCGAGAGGCCCTCAAAGCCAAACTGGTCATACTGCTGACGCTTCTGCGGGTCGTGGAGCACGTCGTAGGCCTCTGCAGCCTCCTTGAACTTCTCCTCTGCCTCTTTGTCACCCGGATTGCGGTCGGGGTGGTATTTGATGGCTATCTTGCGATATGCTTTCTTAATCTCGTCCTCGGTGGCCGTCTTACTGACGCCCAGCACGTCGTAATAGTCTCTTTTCATTGTCCAACTGCCACTTTGGCGTGGCGTATCACCTTGTCATTCAGTTTGTAACCCTTCTGTACGCAGTCAATCACCTTGCCTTTCTTGTCGTCGCCCATTCCCGGCACCATGGCCACGGCCTCATGGACATCGGTGTCGAAGTCGGCCTCTTCAGTCTCTATCACGCTGACGCCCTGACTCTCAAGCACTTTCAGCAGCTTGTGGTAGATCAGTTCCATGCCTTCGCGCAGCACGGCAGGCTCGTCGGTCTTGGTACCGTTCTCAATGGCGCGCTCCATGTCGTCGACAACTGGCAAAATGGCAGTCAGAACCTTCTCGCCGCCGTTCAGAATCAGCTCAGCACGCTCTTTGAGCGTACGCTTGCGGTAGTTGTCAAACTCAGCCACCGAGCGCAGGTACTTGTCCTTCAGCTCGGCAATCTGTTCCTCGGCAGCCTCTAACGGGTCTTTTTCTTCCGCAGCCTCGGTGGCAGCAGCTTCCTCGGCAGCAGCCTCCTCTGTCCCGGCTTGTACGTCCTGCTCTTCCTGCAGGTTCTCTCCATCTTCGATGTTGATATCTTTTTCTGTCATAATAAACCTTATTATATGTTACTTTGCATGTAGAATAGCAAAAAGCGTGCCAAATAAAAAGCTTCATGGTCTCTTTTTCCAGAAACCATGAAGCCTGATTCCTTTTTAGAGCCTGTTTCAGGCGTACAGCTCGGCTTTCTTCTCCTTGATGGCCTCGTCGTAGATGTAGTCGTCGTAGGTCATCAGCTTGTCGATGGTGCCACGGGGCGTCAGCTCGATGATGCGGTCGGCCACGGTGTTGATGAACTCATGGTCGTGCGATGCAAAGAGGATATTGCCCTTGAACTGGATGAGGTTGTTGTTGAAGGCCTGAATCGATTCCAGGTCGAGGTGGTTCGTCGGCGTGTCAAGGATGAGGCAGTTGGCGTTCTTCAGTTGCATACGTGCAATCATGCAGCGCATTTTCTCACCTCCGGAGAGCACGTTGACGTGCTTCAGCACATCCTCCTCCTTGAACAGCATACGTCCGAGGAACGACTTCATCGTCACCTCGTTGCCCGGTCCCCACTGCGAGAGCCAGTCGACGAGGTTCATCTCCGACTGGAAGAACTCCGTGTTGTCGAGTGGCAGGTAGGCCGTCGTGATGGTCACACCCCATTTGAACGTGCCAGCCTGAGCCTCGCGGTTGCCGTTGATAATCTCAAACAGCGCCGTCATGGCCTTCGGGTTGTGACTCAGGAAGACGGTCTTCTGCCCCTTCTCGATGGTGAACGACACATTGTCGAACAGCACCGTTCCGTCGGCATCGACGGCCTTCAGACCCTCCACTTCGAGAATCTGCGTGCCCGGTTCGCGCTCCATCGAGAAGATGATGCCCGGGTACTTGCGCGTCGACGGGGTAATCTCCTCGACGTTCAGCTTCTCCAGCATCTTCTTGCGCGACGTCGTCTGCTTCGACTTGGCCACGTTGGCCGAGAAGCGGCGGATAAACTCCTCCAGCTGCTTGCGCTTCTCCTCGGCCTTCATCTTCTGGTTCTGGGCCTGGCGCAGGGCAAGCTGCGACGACTCATACCAGAACGAGTAGTTACCCGAGAAGAGTGTCACCTTGCCGAAGTCGATGTCAACGGTCTGCGTCGATACTGCATCGAGGAAGTGACGGTCGTGAGAGACCACGAGCACGCACTGCTCCAGGTTGCTGAGATACTCCTCTAACCACTGTACGGTGTCGAGGTCGAGGTCGTTGGTAGGCTCGTCGAGCAGCAGGTTGTCGGGATGTCCGAAGAGTGCCTTGGCCAGCATCACGCGCACCTTCTCGTTGTTCGAGATGTCGCTCATCTGCTTGTAGTGCTGCTCTTCCTTCACACCGAGGTTCTGCAGCAGCTGTGCTGCCTCGCTCTCAGCCTCCCAGCCGTTCATCTCGGCAAAGGCCATCTCCAGTTCTGCGGCACGGTTACCGTCCTCCTCGGTCATCTCAGGCTTGGCATAGAGCGCCTCGCGCTCCTTCATGTTCTTCCAGAGTGGCTGGTGTCCCATGAGTACCGTATCCATGACCGTGAACTCGTCATATTTGAAGTGGTCCTGCTCCAGCACCGACAGACGCTCGCCCGGCAGTATGTCTACCGAACCCTTGTTAGGCTCCAGCTCACCGCTGATAGCCCTGAGCAGGGTCGACTTGCCGGCACCGTTGGCGCCGATGATGCCGTAGATGTTACCACTCGTAAACTTCAGGTTCACGTCCTTGTAGAGAACCTTCTTACCAAACTGAATAGCCAGATTTGTGACTGTAATCATGTCTTAATGCTTCTTCCTACTTTTTCTGTTACTCAATGACGACGAGTGCCTCGTCCTCCATCACGCTCTGGCCAACCTTCACGCAGATGGCGGTCACCTTACCGCTCTTCTCGGCCTGCAGGTTGTTGGCCATCTTCATGGCTTCGAGCACGATGACGTTGTCGCCGGCCTGCACCTCCTGACCAACCTCGACGAGGATGTCGGTGATGACACCTGGCAGTGGCGACTTCAGGGCCGTCCCAACCCCTCCCTGTGAGGGAGCGGCGTCATTACCATTATCCGAAGCAGAGTCCTTGCTCCCCTCCCTACGGGGGAGGGGTTGGGGGTGGGGCTTCTCCTCCTTTTCCATCTCCACCTTGAACTCCTCGCCGTTGACGGTGAGTGTGGCGATGTTGTCGACGATTTCTCCGATGGCAACCGCATATTTGTTGCCGTTGATGGTGTATTTATACTCTTTTTTCATCACTCATATTGATTTAGGGGCGTGCTGTCATGCTCAGCGATGCCAGGTTCCACATGGTCTGGTGCTCGGCAATGGTGATCTTGCCGGTCTCGATGTCGTGTACGTTGTTACCCATGTACTCGTGCAGTGCCAGCGCTATGGCAGCGTAGACTTCGTTTTTGTTCATAATCGTGCCCACCCCCGACCCCTCCCCAAGGGAGGGGAGTATGGTTACTTTAGGGGGTGATTTGTCTCCATTTTGTTAATAATATTAAGCCACCCCAAAACTCCCCTCCCTTGGGGAAGGGGTAGGGGGTGGGCTTGTTACATGGGAATGTTACCGTGTTTCTTGGCGGGCAGAGCGTCGCGCTTGGTAGCCAACTGGGCCAGTCCGCGGCAGATGCGGAAGCGTGTGTTGCGCGGCTCGATGACATCGTCGATATAGCCGTACTTGGCAGCCTGATAGGGGTTGGCAAACAGCTCGTTGTACTCGTCCTCCTTCTCAGCGATAAATGCCTTCACGTCCTCGCCGGCCTCCTTCTTGGCCTTGGCCTCCTTGGCATAGAGCACGGCGGCAGCACCTGAGGCACCCATCACGGCAATCTCAGCTGAGGGCCAAGCGTAGTTCAGGTCGGTATGCAGCTGCTTCGAACCCATCACGATGTGCGAGCCACCATACGACTTACGCAGCGTGACCGTGATCTTGGGCACCGTAGCCTCGCCATAGGCGTAGAGCAGCTGGGCACCGTGCAGGATGACGGCGTTGTACTCCTGACCAGTACCGGGCAGGAAGCCGGGCACGTCGACAAACGAGATGATGGGGATGTTGAAGGCGTCGCAGAAGCGGACGAAGCGGGCACCCTTGCGTGAGGCGTTCACATCGAGCACACCAGCGTAGCAGGTAGGCTGGTTGGCCACGATACCGACGCTCTGACCGTTGAAGCGGGCGAAGCCGACAATGATGTTCTTGGCGAACTTAGGCTGCACCTCGAAGAACTCGTGGTCGTCGGTGACGGCCAGGATGACCTTGTACATGTCGTAGGCCTCGTTGGGGTTCTCGGGGATAATCTCGTTCAGCTCGTCCTCCAAGCGGTTGATGGGGTCGCTGCACTTGCGGCGCGGAGCCACCTCCATATTATTAGAAGGAATATACGAGAGCAGCGTCTTGATCATCTGCAGACCCTCCTCCTCGGTCTTGGCGGTGAAGTGGGTGACACCCGACTTCGTCGAGTGAACCGATGCACCGCCGAGGTGCTCCTGATCGATGTCCTCGCCCGTGACGGTCTTCACCACCTTCGGACCCGTGAGGAACATGTAGCTCGTGCCTTCCATCATCAGCGTGAAGTCGGTGAGGGCAGGGGAGTAGACGGCACCACCGGCGCAGGGGCCGAAGATACCGCTGATCTGCGGAATCACACCCGAAGCCAGGATGTTACGCTCGAAGATCTCGGCATAGCCGGCCAGGGCGTTGATACCCTCCTGGATACGTGCACCACCCGAGTCGTTGATGCCGATGACGGGAGCGCCCATCTTCATGGCCATGTCCATCACCTTGCAGATCTTCTGACTCATCGTCTCGCTCAGCGAACCGGCATGTACGGTGAAGTCCTGTGCGAATACAAAGACCAGTCGTCCGTCAATCGTACCTGAACCAGCCACCACGCCGTCGCCGGGGAACTGCTTCTTCTCCATGCCGAAGTTGTGGCAACGGTGCTCCTTGAAC
>JAFPVW010000196.1 GCA_017395215.1 Prevotella sp.
AAATTGAAAATTGAGAATTGGTTTGCTCAACATGTTCCGCGCCTCGGACATCGGGGAAATACGGCATTTCCAGGCAGTCGGGCATGTGGCATGTGAAGCTCACGTCGAGGATGGCGGTGCGGATTCCCTTGTCCTCGACGATGTCGACGACGTGGCTGACCAGCGGTCCCGTCTGCCAGGCGAAGGCGCTGCCGGGCTCGAGGATAATCTTCAGCCAGGGATAGCGGTCGTGCAATCCTTTTAATACACGTATAAGGAGTTCCACGTCGTAGTCCTTGCGTGTCATCAGGTGGCCGCCACCCAGGTTGAGCCACTTCAGCTGTTTGAACCAGGCTGAGAACTTGTCTTCAATGTGAGCGAGTGTCCGTTCCAGCACGTCGGCACCACTCTCGCAGTGGCAGTGGCAATGGAAACCCTCGATGTCCTTCGGTAATAACTCAGGCAGCTTGTCGGCTGTCACGCCGAACCGTGTACCGGGAGCGCAGGGGTTGTATAGGGCTGTCCCCACTTCCGAATACTCGGGATTCACCCGCAGACCGATACTGACATCCTCTCCGACCCGTCGGTGCAGATGCTCATACTGCGATAGCGAGTTAAACGTCAAGTGGCTGGAGCAGTTTACTATCTCGTCGAATTCCCAGTCCGTGTAAGCCGGTGAATAGGTGTGCGCTTTCTGCCCGAACTCCTCATAGGCCAGCCTTGCCTCGCTCAGCGAGCTGGCCGTTGTCGACCGAATGTATTCTCTGAAGATGGGGAATGTCTTCCATAGTGCAAATGCCTTGAAAGCCAAGATGATTTCCACATCGGCACGGCGCGCCACATCGGCTATCAGCCGTAGGTTTCGCCTGAGCCGCTCCTCCTCTATGACGTAAATAGGGGTGTTCTTCTCTGACATGTGTCCGCTTTTAATCTGGTAAAATTTTAAAACTCCACTTTGACGGGTTGCTCCACTTCGCGCTTCCAGGCTTTCAGGTAGTCGAACCACTCGCGGGCGGTGTGGTAGCCGAACTCCTCGTTGGCCGAGGTGTAGTTAATCTTATAGCTTAGGCGGCTGCCGTCGGTCTTGACGACAAAGGCGTAATTGTCCTTGTTGGCTGCCTCTTCGCTGGCAATGTGCTTGTTGGGGATGCAGATGGCGAGGCCGACAGTCTCGCGGTTCCACTTCACGGTGTCGGTCGAGGGGTAATCGGTGCCCCAGCAGGCGCGCAGTCCTTTGTGGTCGCTGAACTCCTCGGAGTCTTTCACGTTGATGATGCCCGTCGAGAAGCGGTAGCCGCTGACATCCTTGTTGAACAGCACGTCGACATCGGTGTCGCGGTGGCCGGCGTACTGGGTGTAGCGGAGAGTCATGTTAATGGGAGATTTAGCTGCATCGGCTTTCCATCCTCGGTCAATAACCTCGACGATGGTGCGGAGCGGACCGTAGCTGATGATGCGCTGTGTGCGCGAGCGGACGGGGTCGATCATGGTGGGTTCCTTGCCGTCCCAGCCGCGGAAGGCACCAAGGCCGAAGGTGTTGCCTACCCAAAGCACGTCGTCGCCGTAGCCCTGCGTCTTCTGCTCGTCGGATGTGTAGAACTGAGTCTCTTTCAGCTCCAGCCGCTTCTTGAACTTCCCATAGAGGTCGAGCGTCTGCCGCTTGTCAAAGTATATGCGGATGCCGTTGAGCTCGCTTTCGAAGTCGACGCCGTGGTGGTGCTGCAGGTTATAGGAGTTGGCGCAGTCGCCCCGTGCCGTAATACTCTCGATGTAGTTGTCGTGGCGGTTCTTTTCCTTCACCTTGTCGTTGCGCATCAGCATCTCGGCATAGACGCGGGCGGGGTAGGGGCGTGGCTCGCCCTGCTGATAGAGCTGGACGGTGTACTGCTTCTTTTCCTTACCCGCGAGGTCGGCCAGGAAGCAGAGCTCGTCGAACTGCTCGTCCTGATCGAGGTCATCCAGCTGGCAGGCAATCTCCTTGCCGTCGGAGGTGACCAGAGCCGAGCGGATGTCGCCGTATTTAGCTAAGGGAATGACCACCGGCTGGTCCGTGCGGTTGGTATTCACAGGATTGCTTACGCTTACGGTGATTGTCTGTTGCGCCATCGTTGTGGTGCTGACGGCCAAAAGGGCCCAGAATAAACTTCGTTTCATGTCTTTTGATTGTTTAGTAGAGCGCAAAAGTAATTATTTTCAAACTATTTTTTATCTTTTTTAGGTTAAAATTTGGATTTTACAATATTATTTAGTAATTTTGCAGTCGAATTTAAACAAAATTCACTCTATAACGACGAAAATGCGAAGGATATACATACTGCTCTTGGCCGTGATGCTTGTCTGTATTGGCTGCGAATGGCGCCTCACTTCTTCTGACGACAAGCAGGAAGTGCGGGTTGCCGTCGAGCGGTACGACCGTATCCAGAGCCTGTATCTGACGACGGGCGACTTCTCGGCCCTGCAGCAGATGAATACCGTCTACCCACAGCAGACGCGAACGCTGATAGAGGACGTCTTGAAGATTGGTCATGTGAACGACTCGGAGATTAACCTGAAGTTCCTGGCTTTTTATCAGGACTCCACCCTTCAGACCTTGCTTGCCGAGGCTGAGCAGCAATATGCCAACATGGACGACATCAACCAGGAACTCACCGATGCCTTTGCACGTCTGCAGGAGATGATTCCCGATATTGAGGTTCCGCTGATATATGCCCAGATAGGTTCGCTCGACCAGAGCGTCATCGTCGGCAATGGCCTGTTGGGCATTTCGCTCGACAAGTATCTGGGCAAGGACTATCCGCTCTATCTGCGCGAGGACTATGGCTATACCGCTGAACAGCGCCAGGTAATGACTCGTCAGAACATCGTGCCCGACTGCATCGGCTTCTATCTTCTGAGTCTCTTCCCGATGCCTTCAGAGTATGCGCAGAGCCAGCTTGGGCGCGACATGCACATCGGGAAAGTGCAGTGGGTCGTCAACCAGGCTATGAACGAGACAGTGTTCAATACGCTCTACACCCGTAATGTGGGCCATTACATGAAGAGCCATCCTGATGTGACGACCACTGAGTTGCTTCAGAAGAACTATTTCATCAATTCAGCTGAGATTTCAACTGGCCTTACAGACTCAGACTGAGCCGTTGCCGCCTACTTACCTTGTAGGGCGGCAATCGACTCCTTCAGTGAGGCGATCTTCTCCTCGGCATCACTCTGCTTCTTGCGCTCCATAGCCACGACGGCTTCGGGGGCATTCTGCACGAAGCGCTCGTTCGACAGTTTCTTCTTCACGCCGGCCAGGAATCCTTCCAGGTGCTGCAGTTGGGTTTCCATCTTCTGAATCTCGGCTTCCACGTCAATGAGGTTGCCTAAGGGCACGGCAAACTCGTCGGTGCCTACCATGAAGGTCGAGGCGGTGGCGTCCTTCTCGCTGACAATGCTAACAGCCGTTGTGCCCGACATCTTCATAATTGCGGCATTGTACTGCTCGTAGTCATTTTTGCCTACCACCTGTAGTTCCAGCGGCTCCTTCTGTGCGATGTTCTTCGACGAGCGTACGGTGCGCACACCCGAGACAATCTGCTTCACCTGCTCAATGGCGCTGGTCAGCAGCTCGTCTTCGGCAGTGGGAGCCGGCAGCTCCAGCTTGTCGCGCATGATGCTCTCACCGGGCTTGCGGTCGTACAGGTGCTGCCACAGTTCCTCGGTGATGAAGGGCATGAAGGGGTGGAGCATCTTCAGTAGTGTCTCAAAGAATTTGAGCGTCTTGTCGTAGGTCTGTCGGTCGATGGGCTGAGCCTCGCCGTTGATGTAGGCAGGCTTCACCATCTCCAGGTACCAGCTCGAGAACTCGTCCCAGAACAGTTTGTAGACGGCCATGAGGGCTTCCGAGATGCGGTACTTCTTGAACAGGTCGTCGACTTCGGCATTCGTCTGGCGCAGCTTAGCCTCAAACCACTTCGTGGCAATCTTGCCAGCCTCCGACTGCTCGATGTCGGCCACCTTCCAGCCCTTGACCAGACGGAAGGCATTCCAGATCTTATTGTTGAAGTTGCGCCCCTGCTCGCAGAGAGCCTCGTCGAAGAGAATGTCGTTGCCTGCGGGTGCAGAGAGCATCATGCCCATGCGCACGCCGTCGGCACCGAACTTCTCAATGAGCTCGATGGGGTCGGGGCTGTTGCCTAATGACTTCGACATCTTGCGGCCCAGCTTGTCGCGGACGATACCGGTGAAGTAGACATTCTTGAAGGGGAACGTGCCCATATACTCCTCGCCGGCCATGATCATGCGTGCCACCCAGAAGAAGATGATGTCGGGGGCGGTCACCAGGTCTGAGGTGGGGTAGTAGTAGCTGATTTCCTCGTTGCCGGGATTGCGGATGCCGTCGAACAGCGAGACGGGCCACAGCCAGCTTGAGAACCATGTGTCGAGGGCATCCTCGTCCTGACGCAGGTCAGCGTCCGTCATTGCGGGATTCTTCTGCTGGGCCAGCTTCAGGGCTTCCTCGCGGGTTTCGGCGACGACAAAGTCGTTGTCGCCCTCACCATAGTAGTAGGCGGGAATGCGGTGGCCCCACCAGAGCTGGCGGCTGATGCACCAGTCCTGAATGTTCTCGAGCCAGTTCTTATAGGTGTTGACGTACTTCTGCGGATAGAAATGCATCTCGCCGTTGAGCACGGGCGGCAGGGCGATGTCGGCGAAGTGCTTCATCGACAGGAACCACTGCATCGACAGGCGCGGCTCGATGGCTGTGTCTGGGTTGCGCTCCGAGTAGCCCACCTTATTAGTATAGTCCTCGATTTTCTCCATCAGTCCGGCCTCCTTCAAGTCTTTGGCAATCTGCTTGCGGCAGTCCATGCGGTCCATGCCGACGTAGATGGGCGACTGCTCCGAGATGGTGCCGTCGGGGTTGAAGATGTCGATGGTCTCAAGGTTATGCGTCTTGCCCAGCATGTAGTCGTTGGTGTCGTGGGCGGGCGTCACCTTCAGACAGCCCGTACCGAACTCGATATCCACGTAGCGGTCCTCGATGACGGGGATGACGCGGCCCACCAGAGGTACGATGACCTTACGGCCCTTCAGCCACTGGTTCTTCGGGTCTTTCGGGTTGATACACATGGCGGTATCGCCCATGATGGTTTCGGGACGGGTGGTGGCGACGACGGCGTAGTAGCCCTTCTCATCCTTGTGGATGACGTCGCCCTCGCTGGCTGCGATGGTATCGCTGCATACGGAACCGTCGGCGTTGGCTACGTAGTATTTCAGGTGGAAGAGGTGGCTCTGCTCCTCCTTGTAGATGACTTCCTCGGTGGAAAGGGCGGTGAGGGCCTTGGGATCCCAGTTCACCATGCGCAGGCCGCGGTAGATGAGGCCCTTGTTGTAGAGGTCGACGAAGACCTTGATGACGCTCTCCGAGCGCGTCTCGTCCATCGTGAATGCCGTGCGGTCCCAGTCGCAGGAGGCACCGAGCCGACGCAGCTGCTTCAGGATGATGCCGCCGTGCTCATGGGTCCAGTCCCAGGCGTGCTCCAGGAACTGGTCGCGCGTCAGGTCGTGCTTCTTGATGCCCTGCTCGGCCAGCTTCTTCACTACCTTGGCCTCGGTAGCAATCGAGGCGTGGTCGGTGCCCGGCACCCAGCAGGCGTTCTTGCCCTCCATGCGTGCGCGGCGCACCAGGATGTCCTGGATGGTGTTGTTCAGCATGTGTCCCATGTGGAGCACGCCAGTCACGTTGGGCGGCGGTATGACGATGGTGTAAGGCTCACGGCCGTCGGGTTTGCTACTGAAGAGTTTGTTGTCCAGCCAGTACTGGTACCATTTCGATTCGACCTCTTTCGGGTCGTATTTGCTTGCTATTTCCATATACCTATTTATAAATTGGGTGCAAAGGTACAACTTTTCTGCCAAAACTCAACAAGATTTTGCCAAAAAGTTGGCTGTTTGGAAAATAATGCTTACCTTTGCGGTTGAAAAACAGAATAACGACGCAAGAAAAATGCATACACGAGAAGAACAGATGAAGGCTTTCGGGCGCCTGCTCGACGTGCTCGACCAGTTGCGCGAGAAGTGTCCGTGGGACAAGAAGCAGACCAACGAAAGCCTGCGGCCCAACACGATTGAGGAGGTGTACGAACTGTGCGATGCCCTGATGCGCGACGACCGGAAGAACATCTGCAAGGAGCTGGGCGACGTACTGATGCACGTGATGTTCTATGCCAAGATTGGCTCCGAGACGGGCGACTTCGACATGGCCGACGTGTGCCAGATGCAAGCCGACAAGCTGATATTCCGCCATCCCCACATCTACCATCCATCGCAGGTGGGCGCCGAGGAGCCCAGGCCGCTGCCCTACGTCCCCGAGGAGGCCGCTGCCGACGAGTCACGTCGCGAGTTTTCGGATGCCAAGACCTCGGAGCAGGTGCTGCAGAACTGGGAGCAGATCAAACTGAAGGAGAAGGACGGCAACAAGACCGTGCTCTCGGGCGTTCCCGCCTCGCTGCCCTCGCTCATCAAGGCCTACCGCATACAGGACAAGGCCCGTAACGTAGGCTTCGACTGGCAAAAGAAGGAGGATGTCTGGCAGAAGGTCCACGAGGAGCTGGCTGAGCTGGAGGCCGAGCTTGCCCGCGACGACAAGGAGCGCTCTACCAATGAGCTTGGCGACTTCCTCTTCTCGGTCATCAATGCGGCCCGGCTTTACAAGCTGAATCCCGAGAATGCGCTGGAGCGTACCAACCAGAAGTTTATTTCGCGCTTCGGCTACATCGAGCAGCACAGCATCCGCGCTGGTAAGCCACTGACGGAGATGTCGTTAGAGGAAATGGATGAACTTTGGAATGAAGCAAAGTGCAAGGAGCAGGAAGACTAAAAAAGATGACAATACTATGAGCAAGAACAATTTCGTTTGGCTGATGATTGCCGTAGCCGCGATGACGGCCAGTTGTGACAACAAGAGCTCCCGTCAGACGACGGAAGTAGTCCCAGACTCGACGGCTGCCGACGTGGTGGACCGTGACTTTACGCTCTATGGCGTCTGTGGTGACGGTTCGGCCATGAACACACTGCAGCTGATAACCGACGAGGGCGATACGGTGGACTTGAGCATCGGCGACGCTAACGACAGAGGCCTGTGCTTCGGCGGATTCCAGAGTGGCGACCGCATGGCAGTCATCCTGGAAGAGAACGAGACAACCGCCAGCCAGGTCATCAACCTGACGGCCTTGACGGGCGACTGGGTGACCTCTGCCCCCGCCAACTCGCCATCGGGCATTCGCCTGAAGGAGGATGGCGTGGCCGAGAACATCGGTGACGGGACGGTGGAGTACCGGTCGTGGCGTCTCTTCAACGGCCGGCTATTGATAGAGTGCGTGCGCGACGGGGCAACGGAGACAGGCTCCTACGAAATCGTGTCGATAGGTCCCGACTCGCTCGTGTTCAAGGACAATGCCAGGAGATTTGAATTTAGCCGTAAGTAGCGCTGTGGAGCCGTTCAGAGTCCATATCTTAGGCTGCGGCAGCGCGCTGCCCACGCTGCGCCATTATCCCTCGGCCCAGATAGTCGAGGTGCGCGAGAAGCTGTTCATGGTCGACTGTGGCGAGGGCGTGCAGATGCAGCTGCGCCGCTGTCATGTACGCTTCACGAAGGTGAGCCACGTGTTCATCTCACACCTGCACGGCGACCACTGCTTCGGACTGATAGGCATGATTTCAACCTTCGGGCTGGTGGGTCGCACGGCCACGCTGCATATCCATGCCAACGAGTTGCTGAACGACATGCTGCAACGGCAGATGGCCCTCTTCTGCCACGACCTGGGCTACGAGGTGGTGTTCCATCCGCTCGACGCCACGCACCGTGACATCATCTACGAGGACCGTTCGCTGACTGTAGAGACCATACCCCTGACCCACCGGCTGCCCACCTGCGGATTCCTGTTCCGCGAGAAACCCCTGCTGCCTCACATTCGCCGCGACATGATTGACTTCTACCAGATTCCAACCTCGCAGATACAGAACATCAAGAACGGTGCTGACTGGACGCTCAGCGACGGCACCATCGTGCCCAATGCCAGGCTGGTCACCCCAGCCGACGCTCCCCGCAGCTATGCCTACTGCAGCGACACTCGCTACATGCCCGAACTGCACAAGCAGCTCAAGGGCGTCAGCACGCTCTACCATGAGAGCACCTACGGCGAGGACAACCTCCAGATGGCTCAGAAGTACAACCACTCGACGGCCCGTCAGGCGGCAATGGTGGCCCGCGACGCCGGCGTCGGTCAGCTCGTGCTGGGTCACTACAGCTCGCGCTACGAGGATGAGACGGTGCTGCTCAATGAGGCCCGCGAAGTGTTCGAAAATGTGCGTCTGAGCAACGAAATGGACGTCATAAACGTCTAAAAAGGGCAAATATTGCATTT
The DNA here is from genome assembly GCA_017395215.1 of Prevotella sp. Taxonomy (GTDB): domain Bacteria; phylum Bacteroidota; class Bacteroidia; order Bacteroidales; family Bacteroidaceae; genus Prevotella. The sequence continues at coordinate 8,388 of JAFPVW010000196.1, forward strand.
TTTCGTGAAAAAATTTGGTAGTTAATCAGAAAAACCGTATATTTGCACAGGAAAAAATATATGCATATATGACGAAAAGACTACTTATAATTTCATTAGCAGGGCTTTTGACGGCCTTTGCGCCTCAGAAAGTGCTGGCCTCCGAGATAGAATCCGTCGCCGTTGAGCAGACGGAGGATCAGGTCGAAGTCAGCGTTGAGGGGCAGACGGCATACGTTACCGGAGCCCAGGGGAAGGAGTTGATTGTGGTTTCGCTTACGGGCCGTCAGTTGCTGAAAGTGAAGATTGACAGTGCCTCGCAGCGTATAGAATTAAACATTCCAAAAGGTTGCTACATTTTGAAAGTTGGCAAGGTGGTAAGAAAGATTCAGGTTCACTGATTTCTGCGCTGCTCCTTCTGGCAGTTCTGTTCGTGCTGGCAGCCTGTGAGGACACTGCAACCCCTGTGAAGCGACAATTGTCATTAGAATCCTTCGACGACATGAAGGAAGACGGATATGCTCTAAACTCTCAACTGATAAGAGAGTATTTAGAGCATATTTCGCGTGCAGACAAGGACAGCAACCTCTCGGCCAGCCGCGTCAGGAAGTACTACCGCGACAAGGGAGGCATCGTCTGGATTGACACCAAGGGCGTCGACGGGCGTCCAGGTGCGGTGGTCAGCACTCTGCAGGCCCGACTGCCAGAGATGGGTTTTAGTACCAAAGTCTTCAACGTGAAGCAGATTAGCGACGACCTTGAGCGCATGCAGACGCTCAACTTCGACGAGAAGAACGACATCAACCACGTAGCAGCCCGGCTGGAGTACAACCTCACCAAGGCCTACCTGCGCTACGTCACCGGTCAGCACTTCGGATTCATCAACCCCGACTACGTCCTGAACCACTTTGAAGCCCAGGACCGCGACACCGCTGGCCGCGTGCGCTCCTACCGCCACCTGTTCGACGTCGACATGGAACACCCTGACGATGCCTATACGAAGGCAGCCCTGCAGCGGGCCACCCCCGACAGCCTCGACGACTACATGACCCGCGTGGCCAGGCACGGCGACCTCTACAACCGGCTGATGGAGAAACTGGCCGCAGCCACCGACTCGCAGAAGCGCCGCATACTCATCAACATGGAACGCTGCCGCTGGAAGAGCAAGATACAGCCCAAGGCCGACGAGAAGTACGTCGTGGTCAACGTGCCCGCCTACCACCTCTGGGCCGTCAGCCCCGACACCGTCATCGACATGCGCGTGGCCTGCGGGGCTTTGAGGACCAAGACGCCGCTGCTCTCGAGCCGCATCACTCACATGGAGGTCAACCCCGAGTGGTCGATACCCATGAGCATCATCCGTGCCGACGTGGCCCGGCATGGCGGCGACGAGGGCTACTTTGCGCGCCGGCGCTACTACATCGTCAACCGCAAGACCGGCAAGCGCGTACCGGCAAGCCAGGTGTCGGCAGGCTCGCTCTACAGCGGCAACTACCGCGTCATTCAGCAGGGTGGGGCGGGCAACTCGCTCGGGCGTATCGTCTTCCGCTTTGCCAACAACTTCTCGGTCTTCCTCCACGATACGTCGAGCCCGGGAGCCTTCGGACGCGACAATCGCGGCGTCTCCCACGGTTGCGTCCGCGTACAGCGGCCCTTCGACCTGGCGCGCTTCATGATGGAGAAAGACGCCGACGAATGGCTCGTCGACAAACTGCGACTCTCAATGGGCCTCGATCCCGAGACTGACCAGGGCCGCGCCTATCGCGACTCACTGCCGCCCGGCGCCAAGTCTCCGACACTTGTCCACCGGCTGGACGTCACCCCGCGCGTACCTATTTTTATAACATATTATACATTGTTCCAGACTCCCGACGGACTGCTCCAGTCGTACCCCGACGTCTACGGCTACGACAAGCCCATCGGCGAAGCCCTAAGACCCTACATACAATGACAGACGACAGACTCCTCATCGAACAGCTGTCAAACCCCAAGACACAGCGCAGGGCATTCGAGACAGTGGTACGCCAGTACAGCGAGCAGCTCTACTGGCAGATACGCCGTTTCGTACTGTCACACGACGATGCCAACGACGTGCTCCAGAATGTCTTCATTAAGGCATGGCAGGGCATCGGCTCTTTCCACGGCGACTCCAAACTGCTCACCTGGCTGTCGCGCATAGCCATCAACGAGAGTCTCGACTTCCTGCGACATCAGAAGAACATCGTCACGCTGAGCACCGACGACGAAGAACTCACGGTAGCCAACACCCTCATGGCCGACGAGTACTTCGACGGCGACGAGACCGAGGCACAACTGCAGGAAGCCATCGCCCGGCTGCCCGAAGTGCAGCGCACCGTCTTCCTGCTGCGCTACTACGACGACATGAAGTACAGCGACATCAGCCGCCAGCTCGGAACCAGCGAGGGAGCCCTCAAAGCCTCCTACCACATAGCCGTCAAGAAAATATCCGAATTTTTTAAGTCACGCGATTAAACCTTTCAACATAAATAGCGTCAATAGAGTATGATGAACGAAGAAATGTATATCAAGAGCCGTATGGGCCAGGAAAATCCCTTCCGAGTGCCCGATGGGTATTTCGACAGCTTTGCTGCTGAAATGATGAAGAAACTGCCCGAACTGCCCGAACAGTCCGAACAGCCGAAGACAGGCCTGCTCGTCAGGCTAAGGCCGTGGATGTATGCAGCTGCTTGCATGGTAGTCGCCATCTTCACAGCCACTCTCTATTTCGTCAACGATACACCGAGCCAGGATGTGCCGGCAGCAGTCGCAGCAACCAATGATACATACGTTGAAGACGTTGCCGACTACATGATGGCCGATAATCTTGACATCTACGCATGTCTGGCAAGTGAGTACTAACTGATTCGATGCAATGAAACGACTAACTACTATCCTGTTCACACTCCTGATAGCCACCGCCGGAATGGCGCAGGGGTTCGGCCAGCGCCCGCAAGGCTTTGGCCAGCACTCACAGGGCTTTGGCCAGCGTCCTCAGGGCTTCGGCCAGCATCCACAGAAATTCTCGCCTGAGAAGTTCCAGGCCGACCTCGAGCAATTCATTACAAAGGAAGCCTGCCTCACACCGCAGGAGGCAGCCAAGTTCTTCCCCATCTACAAGGAGATGCAGGCCAAGCAGCGCACCGTCTATGAGCGCCAGCGCCAGCTGGGCTTCGGCAAGCCCGCCGACGAGAAAGGCTGCGAGAAGAACATCCGCCAGCGCGACGAGTACGACCTCGAGCTCAAGCGCATCCAGCAGACCTACCACAACAAGTTCCTCAGCGTCATCTCAGCCTCCAAGCTCTACGACGTTCTGAATGCCGAGGACCGCTTCCACCGCCAGATGCTGCGCGGCTGGAACCAGGGTGGCCCTCAGATGATGCGCGGCTGGAACCAGCGGAACCAGAACCAGCAGGGTGGTCAGGGAAAGAAACGCGACGGGAAGTAACAGTCAGTGGTCATTAGGCGACGCAAGCTTACAGATTACCAGTGCCATCAAGCTCATTGGCGCACACTGGGAGGCTGTAAGCTTGCGTCTCTCGTTGTGGTGCTTCCCCGAAAGACTTTCAATCCCCATCCAGCCGCCATGTTGATGTAATCCATTTTGTTCAGCCTCTCTACCCGCCGGGTTGAAGCCCTCTACCCGCCGGGTTGATAAAGTGCACGCGGAACCACTGAATGTTGTTATAGTTTGCGTGAAGGAGGCTTGGCGGCTTCAAAAGATTGTTCCCACGGCCTGGGACAAACATCCCAAGGCGCGGGAACAATCAAAAAGGGGCACCTTTCGCTTAGTCGAAGAAGCCGGGCTGCTTGTAGGGGAGGCCCAGTTCGCGGTCGACGGTGGCGAGGATTCCCTGCACCTGACCGAGGGCGAACATTCGGCCAAGGAGCGTGTAGCCGGCATTGTGGCCGTGACTCGACTCGTCCATGATGCCGCCGGGCTTGTCGGTGAAGGTCATGCCGTGATCGACGCGCATGGGCAGCTGCGGGTTCTCTTTCTCAAAGATTTTGCAGAGCTCGATGATGTCGGCACGCCCGCCCAGGTGGCTGGCCTCGGTGAAGTCGCCGTTGGGGAAGATGTGGCACGAGCGGAGGTGGACGAAGTGGGTGCGCGAGGCAAACTTGCGGGCCATCTCGACCACGTTGTTATAGGCTCCGGCCGAGAGCGAACCGGCACAGAACGTCAGGCCGTTGTGCTTGTTGGGCACGGCGTCGAGGAACCACTGAATGTCCTCCTCGGTGCGGACGATGCGCGGCAGTCCGAGAATCTCGATGGGCGGGTCGTCGGGGTGAACGCACATGTTCATGCCGCACTCCTCGCAGACGGGCATGATGGCCTCGAGGAAGTATTTCATGTTCTCGCGCAACTGCTTCTTATCGATACCTTTATAGAGGTCGAGGAAGTCGCGGAACTTCTGTATGGGTGCTTCGTCGTTCTCGCTGAAGTTGCCGCTGACGAAGCCCTGTGTCTTGATGATGATGTTCTCGACGAGCTTGTGCTCCTTCTCGGGCGTCATCGTCTTGGCCAGTTCGTCGCACTCAGCCAGCACGTTGCGGCCCTGACCTACGCCGGCAGGAAATTCAAACTGGCTCCACTCCTCGCGAGCACCCTCGCGCTTCAGGATATAGATGTCGAAGTAGGCAAACTCGGCGTAGTTGAAGTAGAGGTTTGTCGAGCCGTTGGGATTCGTGTGCAGCAGGTCGGTACGTGCCCAGTCGAGCACGGGCATGAAGTTGTAGCAGATACAGTGAATGCCCTCAGCCGAGAGGTTGCGCAGCGACTCCTTGTAGACCTCAATCTGGTGGTCGCGGTCAGGGCCGCCGTACTTGATGGTCTCCACCACGGGCAGGCTCTCGACGACGCTCCAGCGCATGCCGTAGCTCTCGATATACTCGCGCAGGTCGCGAATCTTCTCGCGGGTCCATACTTCGCCAAGGGGCACGTCGTGCAGGGCGGTGACGATGCCCTCGACGCCGATTTGTCTTAACATGGCAAGCGTAATCTTGTCTTTCTTGCCAAACCATCTCCAGGTTCTTTCCATAGTCTTTACAGGGTTTTAGTGGGTTTTGTTGTATTTCTTTTGTTGTTTCTTGCTCCAGAAGTAGTAGAAGGGGGGGATGTGGGTGTCGTTGGGGGACAGGGATTTTCTGGCGGCAAAACCGCCAGACACAGTTGGGGCGTCGGTGTAGACGGGGCTGCTCTCGTTGCCGTAGCGGTCGAGTGCCGTGACGGCGTAGTAGACGGTCTGGCCGTTGGTGTGCGGCACGTAGAGCTGCTGGCTCTGCAGTCGGGTGGCTATCAGGTTGCGCGGTTCGCTGACGTCAACATCGGGCGTGGTCGATGCATACACATTATATAATAGGTAGGAAGCCCGCGAGCGGTCGACGGCTCCGCTCCACGTCAGGCGGTCGGTCGATGAGCCGCGGCTCAGGTCGAGTCGGGTAGGGGAGTCGGGGGCTTCGTTCCAGGCCCACGTCATGGGCGGAATGAGTGCCGGCGTGTCGTCAAAATGGCGTGCGAAGTCGTAGATGCCGCGCGTGTTGTCGGTCAGGAACTTCGAGCGGAAGTAGCAGTGGCCTATGCCGTTCTGGCGCACGAAGTACATCTCGCGGCTCACGTCGTTGAGAGTCCAGTTGCCTTCGCGGGGCGAGAGGAAGTAGATGCCGAGTCCGCTGACGATGGTGCGGCCGTAGGAACGCTCCTGCCAGTCGAGGGCGAAGGGGAAGAAGTTGTTGTCGCGGAAGTACATCATCGGGTAGAGCTGGTCCATCAGTCCGTCGCGTAGCCAGCCCTGAGCGTCCTGGAACACGGCGTTGTAGGCATTCCAGCCGCCACTACGGTAGCGGCTCAGGTCGCCTGATTTGCCTATGGGCGAGCACGACAGCTTGACCCAGGGCTTGAGCGACTTCACGGCCTGGTTAATCTTGCGCACGATGCTGGTGATGTTGAGGCGGCGCTCGTGGGGCTTGACTCCCTTCTTGGGCCACGTCTCTGGGTAGCGGATGTAGTCGAGGTGAATGCCGTCGATGTCGTAGTTGCGTGTCACCTCGGCGCAGATGCGTGCTATGTAGTCGCCCGTAGCGGGGGCTTCAGGATTCATGAAGCCGTCCTGCCCGATGCAGCGTGCCAGCTTCGGGTTCTTGCGTTTGAACTCCTTGAAGCGTGCCTCGTTGGTCTTGCCGACGGGAATGGTGACTATCCATGCGTGGCACTCCATTCCGCGCTTGTGGCACTCGTCGACGATGAACTTCAGAGGGTCGTAGCCGGGATTGCGGCCGTGCGTGCCCGTCAGGCACATGTCGAAGGGCTCAATGGCCGAGGGATAGATAGTCGATGCGCGTACGCGCGTCTGTATAAGTACGGTGTTGATGTTCACCCGCTTCAGCTGGTCCAGAATCTGCGTCATCTCGCGCCGTTGCTCTGCTGAATTGTGCGACCTTGGCCAGTCGATGCCGCCGATGGTGGTGAGCCAGACGGCTCGCACTTCATGCTTCTGAGCCTGCGCCGACAGGCAGAGAAGTGCCAATATAAAGATGATTTTTACTCTCAATTCGTTATTTGTTTTTAATTTGCCTGCAAAATTACGATATTTTTTTCATTTCTCAAATAAAAGTATTACTTTTGCAACACAAAACTTTAATGAACTCTTGAAAAATGATTTCTTTTACGCTGAGTCTTGTGGCTCTTGTTTTGGGTTATCTGCTCTACGGACGCTTCGTTGAACGAGTGTTCGGTCCTGATGACCGTGTGACGCCCGCTGTTGCCAAGGCCGACGGTGTTGACTTTATCGTTCTTCCATCATGGAAGATTTTTATGATTCAGTTCCTGAACATTGCAGGAACGGGGCCCATCTTCGGTGCCATCATGGGCGCCGCGTTCGGTCCTGCAGCCTATCTGTGGATAGTGCTGGGCTGTATATTCGCTGGTTCTGTCCACGACTATCTGTCGGGTATGCTGTCAATACGTCTCGGGGGTGCCAACCAGCCGGAAATCATTGGCCGCTATCTGGGTAAGACCACCAAGCAGGTAATGCTGGTGTTCTCGGTTTTCCTGCTGATGATGGTGGGTGCCGTTTTCGTGTTCAGTCCTGCCAAGATTCTGGGCGACATGTGGGAGCCTGCCTATATGATTGAGACCTTTGGGCAATACACGTTCTGGATTATTATCATCTTCATCTACTATATCATCGCCACGATGTTGCCTATCGACAAGATTATTGGCAAGGTCTATCCGCTCTTTGCCTTCTCGCTGCTGTTTATGGCTGCAGCCCTGTTGGTGATGCTGCTGGTGAAGCAACCTGATATCCCTGAGATTTGGGAGGGACTGAGTGTTCCTGCCTTGACGCCGAAGAGCATCTTCCCCTGTCTGTTCATCACCATTGCCTGTGGGGCCATCAGTGGTTTCCACGCTACGCAGAGTCCTCTGATGGCGCGTTGTATGAAGAGCGAGCGCATGGGCAGGCCCATCTTCTACGGTGCGATGATTACTGAAGGCATCGTCGCCCTCATCTGGGCTACGGTGGCCATGTATTTCTTCTACGACCAGCCTACACCAGGCTATGAACTGATGGAAGGAGGTCTTGCAGCCAAGAATGATGCCCCTTCGATTGTGAATCTCATCTGTAACGACTGGCTGGGTGTCTTTGGAGGCGTTCTGGCCCTGCTGGGTGTGGTGGCAGCACCGATTACGAGTGGCGACACGGCCCTGCGCTCGGCTCGTCTGATCATTGCTGACTTCGTCAAGCTCGAACAGCGAACCATCCGCAAGCGTCTCTATATCTGTATCCCCATGTTTGCTGCTGTTATCTCCCTGTTGGTATGGCAGATGTCCGATAAGTCGGGCTTCGCAAAGATATGGAACTGGTTCGGATGGAGCAACCAGACGCTCTCCGTCTTCATGCTGTGGGCGGTGACAGTCTATTTCGTTCAGCAGAAGAAGCCTTATGTCATCACGCTGATTCCTGCAGTCTTTATGACGGCGGTATGCACCGCGTTCCTCTTGTCAGAGCAGCTGTTCAGTCTGGGTCAGTATTATGCGTGGATTGTTGCAGCTGTTGCCTGTGTGGTTTCCCTGGCGTGGTTCGGCCTATGGTATCGTAAAAATTCTAATATTAACAAATAAAACCCAACCCTTATGAAAAAGAAGATTTTAACTCTGATTGTCGGCCTCATGTCCACAATGGCTGTTAACGCCCAGTCAACTTACGACACTCCTCCATTCGGACAGGGTAAAACCTATGTCGGTGCTTCCATGTCGAGCTTCGATATCGGCAGCGTGATGTCGACATTCCATATCGACCTCAGTGCCAAGGGCGGCTATATGATATCCGACAATATCCTGGCGCTTGGCGACGTGTCGTACAATTACATGAAAGATGCCGACGGCATTTTCTCTGTTGGTGCCGGCCTGCGCTATTACATTGAACAGAATGGCATATTCCTCGGTGCCGGAGCCAAGCTGGCTGACATGACCAACGACCTGGACTTCCAGCCTAACATTTCTTTGGGCTACGCCTTCTTCCTCAACCGCACCGTAACGATAGAGCCGGAGTTGTACTTCAATCTTTCCACCAAGGACATCGACAACTCCAACTACGGTTTCCGCGTTGGCTTTGGTATTTACCTTTTTAATGAATAGTGGCTTATGCTGAGTGTTGAAGAATTAGTCGACAGGCTCATCGACCTGTCGTTTGCCGAAGACATCGGTGATGGCGACCATACCACCCTCTGCTGCATTCCCGAGGATGCTATGGGCAAGAGTCATCTGCTCATCAAGGAAGATGGTATACTGGCAGGTGTGGAGATAGCCAAGGAGGTGTTCCGCCGTTTCGACCCTACGATGCAGGTGGAGGTGCTGATGGGCGACGGAAGTCGGGTGAAGAAGGGCGACATCGCCATGATCGTCACGGGCAAGGTGCGCTCTCTGCTTCAGACCGAGCGCCTGATGCTGAACATCATGCAGCGCATGAGCGGCATTGCCACCATGACCGATAAGTACGTGAAGCGTCTGGAGGGAACGGGCACCCGCGTGCTCGACACCCGCAAGACCACTCCCGGCATGCGCATGCTCGAGAAGCAGGCCGTGAAGATTGGCGGCGGCTGCAACCACCGTATCGGTCTCTTCGACATGATTCTGCTGAAGGACAACCACGTCGACTTTGCCGGCGGCATTGTCAATGCCATCGACCGCTGCCACCAGTACCTGAAGGAAAAGGGCCTCGACCTGAAGATTGAGATCGAGGTACGCTCGTTCGACGAACTGCAGCAGGTGCTCGACCACGGCGGCGTTGACCGCATCATGCTCGACAACTTCTCCGTGCCCGACACGAAGAAGGCCGTCGACATTATCAACCACCGCTTCGAGACCGAGTCGTCGGGCGGCATCACCTTCGACACCATCCGCGACTATGCCGAGCAGGGTGTCGACTTCATCAGCGTCGGCGCTCTGACGCACAGCGTCAAGGGCCTTGATATGTCGTTTAAGGCATGTTAAGGAAAATTGGTGGAGGGTGGAAGGTTAAAGGTGGAGGGAGAATACTCTGCCGACTGTTTTGCGCGTTGTTTTTCGTGCTGGCACTATCCTCCTTTAACCCTCAACCCTCCACCCTCCACCAGTTCAAGAGCCCCATCGACTTTGAAATCTCGCTGGCGGGGAACTTTGGTGAACCGCGGCCGAACCATTTTCACGGCGGACTCGACATTCGTACCGAGGGCGTCGAGGGCAAGCATATCTACGCTATTGGCGACGGCTATGTGTCGCGCATCACCGTCGGAAAGGAGGGCTTCGGCAATGCCGTCTACATCACCCATCCCACGGGCCAGACGTCAGTCTACTGTCACCTGAAGTCGTTCTCGCCCCGTATCAGGCGTGCCCTCCGTAAGTATCAGTACAGTCACGGCACCAACGAGGCCGATGCCCGTCTGACGCCGCTCGACGTACCCGTGAGCCAAGGGCAGTTCATTGCCCTCAGCGGCAACACTGGTGCCTCGACAGCTCCCCACCTGCACCTCGAAATCCACGACACGCGCACGTGGAACATGCTCGACCCCTACCAGTTTCTGAATGACTTTATCCAGGACACCGTTCCCCCTCAGATTCACGACATTATGGCCATTCCACAGGGCGGAACGTTCAACGGCAGCCCTTCACCCTTCACCCTTCACCCTTCCCTTGATCACACTGCCTGGGGCCGTGTCGGTTTCGCTGTCTGGGCCGACGACTATATGCAAGGCTCCTACAATCACTACGGCATTCACCAGACGCAGCTCTTCGTCGATGGCGAACAAGTGTTTCAGAGCACAGTCGACGACATCCCCGTCAGCATGAACCGCATGGTCAACTCCTGGGGCTACTACGACCATTGGCTCCACACCCGCCGCTGGTACATGAAATCCTTTATCGAACCAGGCAACACGCTGCCCTTCCTCACTGCCGACAGCAACTGCGGCATCGTCGACTTCAACGAGGAGCGCGACTACCACCTCGAATACGTCCTCCGCGACTACAAGGGCAACGAAGTCCGCCACGCCTTCACCGTTCATGCCCAGCCTTCTTCGTATGCTGTGACTGTGTCGCAGCCCGATATCCTCCGCTGGAACCGCACCAACAGCATCAGCCGTCCTGGCGTTCAGCTGATTGTCCCCTACGGTCTCGTTGCTGCCGATACGCCAGTCAGCCCCATCATCACGCGCAATCCCGACAGTTGGTCGGACGTCTGTCAGTTTTCGTCCACATCGCTGCCCTTGATGCGCGATGCCTGGCTGAGCATCTGTATTCGCCCGCCTCATCATGGTGATTATAACCTGACAAAGCTCTATATCATCGACGAGCGCGGCCGCAGCACAGGTGGGATCTATCATAAAGACGGTTGGGTAACAGGCCGTATCCGCGAGTTGGGCAGTTGCTATCAGCTGGCCTACGATGACCAGCCTCCCAGCGTCGCCCCGATCACCCTGACGGGCGATGTCTTGAGACTGAATGTCACTGATGCGGGAAGTGGTGTCTCCACATGGAAGGCTACTGTCGACGGCCGTTTCATAGTCTTCGACGCTATTGAGAAGACCACCACCTTCGCTTGCGAACTGCGTGAGTCGTGGCTTCGTCGAACGGGAACTTCCCATCGCCTGTGCTTCGAAGTGTTCGATAATTGTCTGAATAGACAAACCTACGAGACAGCCTTCGACTATTGATTTCTGACGGCAAAATGCAAAAAGGAATCGTAGCGAGACGAAAATGATGGCGGGAATAAAGGAAATTGCGTCTTTTTTATTACCTTTGCACCCAGAAAACCAAAACCTGAAAAAGATGTATAAGAAATTCTTTCTGGCAACAGCTCTTATGGCTGTTTGCATCCAGACCAACGCACAGACTCTCGGTACCGACTACAAAGGTACCAGCAACGCCAACCCCATTAGTGCCAGCGTGTTCTGCGCCGACCCGACAGCCATCGACTACAACGGCCGGCTCTATGTCTTTGGTACCAACGACCACCAGCAGTTCATCGTCAACAAGAAATCGGGCTCTAACGGCTACGGCAACATCAAGTCGCTGGTTGTCTTCTCGACCGAGGACATGGTGAACTGGACGTTCCACGGCACCATCGACGTGGGCAAGGTCTGCACCTGGGCCGGACAGTCGTGGGCACCGTCAGCCGTGTGGCGCACAACTGCGGCCGGCAATGATGAGTTCTTCATCTTCTTCGCCAACGGTGGCGGCAGCGTGGGCGTCATGAAGAGCACGGTATCGCCTGTAGGTCCTTACAAGTCGCCAAGGTCGAGCGCGATGATTACACAATCCACGCCTGGCGTAAGGCCCTGCAACTGGGTGTTCGACCCGGGTGCCGTCATCGACTCTACCGGTACTGGCTGGATAGCCTTCGGCGGTGGCGACCCGCAGTCGACGGGCTCAAAGCTGTGGCCGGGCAACTCGCGCATCGCCAAGCTGAAGCCCTCGTTGACCGCTATCGACGGCTCGGCCGTCAACATGCCCGCTCCCTATCTGTTCGAAGCCAGCGAGCTGAACATCATTGGCGGGCGCTTCGTCTATACCTATAATACGTCGTGGAGCGACCGCAACGACTGGTCGAAATACGAGAAGCGCGGCTCAAATGCTGCCCCCTCGTCGTGCAGCATGTGTTACATGGTGACCGACACCCCGCTTGACCCTGAATCGTGGGAGTATCGCGGCGAGTACGTGCCCAATGAGGGTAACTTTGGCATGGGCTGGGGCAACAACCATACCCACCTCCACAAGTTCAAGGGCAATTACTATCTGTTCTACCACTCTACATTGTTGGAGTCGTCGATGAATACCGGTGCATCGGGGTTCCGCTCTATCGGCGTTAACAAGGCCACGGTAAACGAGCCGAAGCAGAATATCAACAAGATGACGCTCAGCAAGACAGGTGTCACCGCTATCGCCAACCTGAACCCCTACGTGCTGCAGCAGGCCGAGACGATGGCCACCTGCGGCGGCATCGCTTACGAGGACTTCAGCAACATTTCCAAGAACACCAGTATCAGCTCCTTGGGCAACGATGCCTCTCGTGAGCTGCAGGTGAAGATGAAAGCTGGTGCCTGGACCCAGCTGCGCAAGGTCGACTTCGGTAGTCAAGGTGCCGTAAGCCTCAAGATCCGTACAAAGGGAACGGGCACTATGGAGGTACGTCTCGGCAGCAAGACAGCTAAGGCTGCCGCTACTGTCGACTTCGAGTCGACGGCCTATGCCGAGCATACCATCGAGGTGGAGCCGACCGTTTTCACCGGCGTCAAGACCGTCTTCTTCGTCTGTACCGCCGGCACCAATGTCTATTTTGACTCCTGGCAGTTCAGTGAGACGCTTCCCGATGCCGTTGCCGCCCCGGCCGTCCCCGTTGCAACGACGCCTGACCGCACCTACCGTCTTGACGGTTCTGTCGTTACAGGCAATGCCAAGCGACGCGGCCTCGTCATCGAGCGTAGAGCCGGACAAAGTCGCAAGCGGATTGTCAGGTGACCCCCAGCTATCCTCTCCGGTAGTGAGGGCCCGACCCTCGCGTTGTTCATAATCCCTATAAATTAGGATTGTGTACAACGAGAAATCTTTGTACCTTTGCACCCGATTTCAAACAACTCAAGATTCATGAGAAAATATATAATGGTGTCCTTGGCTCTTGCACTTTTCGTGCAGACATTTGCACAAGGTCAGGATGACATGAGACGAACGGTGGAATATCTGGCTTCGCAGGAACTCGGCGGCCGGTTCCCAGCCACCCGTGGCGACACCCTCGCCTCAGAATTCATTGCCGGCAAGCTGCGCAAGCTGAAGTTCAAGCGCGTGGTCAAGGACAAGAAGAACAAGGGCTACTATCATGACTTCACATACGGGAAGACGGAGCAGAGAACTACCCATAACATCATCGCCGTCGTCCCTGGAAAAGACAAGCGCCTCAAGCACGAATACATTGTCGTTGGTTCGCATTACGACCACTTGGGCATGGGCGGCGAAGGCTCCGGCTCGCGTCGGCCCGACACGTTGGGCGTTCACCCTGGTGCCGACGATAATGCCAGCGGCGATGCCGTAGTGCTTGAGCTGGCCCGCCACTTCAAGAAGGCTCGCCCGGCGCGCAGCATCATCTTCGCCTTCTTTGGTGCCGAGGAGCAAGGCCTCGTCGGTTCCAAGCAGTTCCTCGAATGGATGAAGCACGACGACCGTCGCCGCATCAACCTCCCCAAGACCAAAGACGGGATTGTGGCGATGGTGAACCTCGACATGGTGGGACGCATGCGCGACAAGGCCATGAGCGTTTCGGGCACGGGAACCAGCAGCAGTTTCAAGGCGATGGTCGAGGAGGTGGCCGAGCAGAACGGCCTGCACGTCACCTGCATTCCCGACGGCTACGGCCCCAGCGACCATGCGTCGTTCGTGGCTCAGGACATTCCCGTCCTCTTTCTCACTACGGGCGGTCACATGGAGTATCACACACCAGCCGACGTTCCCTCAACCCTAAACTATGACGGTATGCAGCAAACCTTGGACTTCTCGCAGGAGCTGATTACCCGACTGGCGTCCATGCCCGAGACGCCCGACTACATCAGCGTGCCGAGCAGTCAGAAGATGAGCCATGCCAAGTTCAAGGTTACGCTGGGCCTGATGCCCGACGTCATGGGCGCAAGCACCATCCCCGGTCTGCGTGCCGACATCGTGGTGGCAGGCAAGCCTGCCCATAATGCCGGTATCCGCAGCGGCGACATCATTCAGGAAATCAACGGCAAGCCGCTGAAGGACATCAATGAGTATATGGAACTCCTGGCCGAGCTTCAGCCTGGCACCACCATTCCCGTGAAGGTGCTTCGCGGCGAAGAGACCATTGTTTTTCAGGTTCACTTAACTCCCCCTGTCAGATGAAGAAATCCCTCTATTGGCTTTTGGCCGTCGTCATCACGTTGGTGCTGAGTGTCTATCAGCGCATGACGGGTCCTACCCATCCCAAGAAAGTGACTGTCGAACTGAATGGGGAAAGCTACAAGATTAAGTTGCCCCGAAGTGGTGTCCAGCACGACGAAGTGGTGACGCTGAAGGGCGTGCCCCAGGATGTCAAGTCGCAACTGCATTACCGACGCTATCCTACGGCGGACGCCTACACCACCGTGGATTTCAGTTGGGAGGGTGACGCATGGCAGGCCCCATTGCCCGTGCAGCCAGTCGCCGGCAAGCTGCAGTATTACATTACGGTTGACGGGAAGAACTACACTGCCGACGACCCCATCGTGATACGTTTCCGCAACGATGTACCAGCCGGCATCCTGGTGCCACATATCCTGCTGATGTTTGCGGCCATGCTGCTGGCTGTCTATACACTGCTGCTGGTCATCACCGGCAAGTCGTACAGCCGTTGGCTGAAGGCGACGGTAGTCACGTTGTTTGTCGGCGGCTTCATCTTCGGACCGCTCGTGCAGCATGAGGCCTTCGGCCCTTGGTGGACGGGATTCCCCTATGGCACCGACCTGACCGACAACAAAACCCTCCTGTCGTTCCTCTTCTTTGTGGCGGCCCTTGTCACGCTGAAGTGGAAGTACAACCGCTGGGTTGTCGGCCTTGCTGTGCTGTTCATGATTGCTATCTTCAGCATTCCCCACAGCGCCTACGGTTCGGAGTATGACTACGCCAACCAGCAGTTGAGTACAGAGAAATAGAAACTATACTAGACATTAAGTAATCATTTAATCAGTTAAACATTTATGAAGTTCAAAAGATTTATGACGGTAATGGTTGCCACGATGGCAATCGTGTTTGGAATGAGTTCATGCAGTAGTGATGACGACGATCAGGAGGCAGCTTTGTCCGCACAGGTAGTCGGCTCCTATACAGGTCCGGAGGTCATCATGGTTATGGGCGAAGAGTCGTCGAGCGGCACCTCAACCTATGCCTTTTCCAAAGCCTCTGACACGTCTGTTGACATGGTCATCCCCCAGTCAGGCGAAAGTGGCATGATGGTTATCCCGGCACTCCCTGTGAAGAACATCCCCTTGTCAAAGGTTGGTAACAGCATTTTCGGAACGCTTGCTTCGTACACAGGAACGGTGACCAACGCCGCCGGACAGGAGAAAGCCTATACTATCAGTGATTTGGCCGTAGCCTTCGAAGATGTTCCTAAAGGCAAGGCCGTTGCCGTGACATTCTCTTTGAAGTACGGTACTATGCCGATGGCGATGGAAACCACTTTTACAGGAGACAAGAAGTAAGTGGTGACAGCGTGCTTGAAGAAATCCCTTTTAGCTGGCATGGCTTTGGCCGTGCCAGCTATTCCACTCTCTGCACAGACCACCATCCGCGACTCAGTCAACCTTGACCCCGTCGTCGTGACGGCCACCCATTCGCCCAAGGCACTGAAGGATGCCCCCGTCGTCACGCGGCTGATTACGCTCCACGACATCAAGATTACCGATGCCACCAATATCCAGGATATGCTGACATACGAGATTCCGGCCTTGGAGTTCGGCTTTGCCATGAGTCAGGAGACGTCGCTCCGCATGAGCGGCTTCGGCGGCAATGCCGTCCTCTTCCTCGTCGATGGCGAGCGCATGGCTGGCGAGACGATGGACAACGTCGACTACAACCGTATGAATCTCGACAACGTCGGGCGCATAGAGATTGTGAAGGGGGCTTCGTCGGCCCTCTACGGCTCCAATGCCGTGGGCGGCGTGGTCAACATCATCAGTCGCGAGAACCTGGAGCCTTGGACGGCCAATGTCAACTCACGCTACAACTCCTTTGGCCACGAATGGCGCCACGGGGCCGGCTTCTCGTTCAATACGGCGAAATGGAACTCGCAGACCAGCTTCCAGCACACCAGCATCGACCCGGTCAACCTGCCTAAGGCGCACTCCTCAGAAGAGATTGCCATCGAACTGCTGAAGAAGGCGCAAGGCTTGCCCTACGACGAGTCGGTACTGCAGGACGACTCCAACCTGAGCCGACTCTACGGACAGAAGACCTACAACGTCAAGGAGCGGCTGACGTGGCGCGCCACCGACCAGCTGACGCTGACTGGCCGGGGCAGCTACTTCTTCCGCACCAGCGAGCGCGACACCCACAACTATCATTTCAACGGCTACAGCGCCGGTCTGAAGGGCCGGTACGCCTGGGACTATGACCGCCATCTGGAGCTGTCGTACGCCTTCGACCAGTACGACAAGGCCAACTTCATGCCCGACGGTATACGTACCCACGACCACGACTACACCAATCGGCAGCACGTCGTGCATGCCCTTTACAGCCATTCGTTTGGCAAGAACAGTCTGCTCGTGGGGGGCGACTACCTCAACGACTACCTCTCGACCTATC
Organism: Prevotella sp.; assembly: GCA_017395215.1. Lineage (GTDB taxonomy): Bacteria > Bacteroidota > Bacteroidia > Bacteroidales > Bacteroidaceae > Prevotella. The sequence continues at coordinate 25,210 of JAFPVW010000196.1, forward strand.
AGTTCGTTGCAGGCACCAGCCACGCACAAGGCAACATCGACGGCTACGCCCAGTTCGACTGGAACATCACAGAGCGGCTGAACGTGGTGGGCAGCGTCCGCTACGACTACTTCTCGGCCTCTTCGCAGAAGGCCCTCACCGAGCGCCTTGCCGTGGTGTACAAACAGCCGTGGATGACCTTCCGTGCCAACTATGCCAGCGGCTTCCGCGCTCCCACGCTGAAGGAGATGTACATGCACTTCGACATGGGCAATATGGGCTATTTGCTCCGGGGAAATCCTGACTTGAAGCCTGAGAAGAGTCACAACTTCAACGTTGCCGTCGAGCGCACGAACCGCATCAGCAACAGCGGATTTCTTTTAGACGGACGCTACAACTTCACACTTATGGGCTACTGCAACATCTTCGACAAGCGCATCACCACCATCGACGGCGGAATCTACGAGGACATGGAGAGTGCGCTCTACTGGAACGAAGACGGTATTACGGTCTGGGGCGTGGACTTCAGCATGGGCCACATCTGGGACTGGGGGCTATCGCTGAAGATTAACTATTCTTGGCTGCACGAGTCCGGCAGCGTCTTTTTCTCGCAGTTCAATCAGCCCCGCTCGCATTCCTGCACGTGGCGCATCGGCTACGACCACCGCTTCTCGCGCCACTATGCCATCGATGCGGCTCTCTCGGGGCGCAGTCAGGGCAAGCCGCAGTCGGGGCGCACCGACGTTGACCAGGGCTACACCATCTGGCGACTGATGTTGCAGCACCACCTCTGGCGCGGCATCAACGTGAACACGGCCATCGACAACCTCTTCAACTACAAGCCCAAGTCATATTACTACAGTTCGCCGCTGACCACGGGCACATCTTTCAGCGTTGGCCTGTCGGTTGATTTGGATAAAATATAAAAATATTAAAAAACACGCCGATAAACCGTTGCAAACGTGCGTGGAACAAAATCTTTTTCGTACATTTGCAGCGGTTAAACTATTTTAAAGCAGAAAACTATGAAGAAAATCTTTATGACAATGGCGCTGGCCGTCGGCATGCTGATGGCAGCGCAGAGCGTTCAGGCTCAGGAGGTGCTGACGCCCGAGCAGCAGGCTGCAATGAAGGAACAGGCTAAGATCCAAAAGGAAGCCGAGAAGCAGGCAAAGCAGGCCGAGAAGGAGGCTAAGGCTGCTGAGAAGGCTCAGAAGAAGAAGGAGAAGGAAGCCAAGAAGAAGGAAAAGGAAGCCGAGAAGAAGCAGAAGGCTGCCGAGAAGCGGAAGAAGCTGGCCGACAAGGCCAAGAAGGCTCAGAAAAAGGCTGAAGATGCTCAGAAGAAGGCTCAGAAGGCCGTACAGAAGGCAGCCGAGAATCCCGGCGACCTGAAGCTGCAGGCCAAGTCGATCAAAGCCCAGCAGGCAGCGCAGAAAGCAGCCGACAAAGCGGCCAAGGCGGCCAAGAAGGCAGACTAATAAAAAAGCTCACCAGACGGTGAGCTTTTTTAGTTAGGGTAGGGGGCGAACTTACTCGCCCTTGATGGCTGCTACGCCGGGCAGCACCTTACCCTCGATAGCCTCGAGCAGGGCACCGCCGCCGGTAGAGATGTAGCTCACCTGGTCGGCCAGACCGAACTTGTTGACACAGGCCACAGAGTCGCCACCGCCAATCAGCGAGAAGGCACCCTCAGCCGTAGCCTTGGCAATAGCCTCGCCGATGGCGCGGCTACCAGCCGTGAAGGCGTCGCACTCGAACACACCGGCAGGACCGTTCCACAGGATGGTCTTGGCTCCGGCGATGGCCTCCTGGAATGCCTTTTGGCTCTCAGGACCGGCATCGACGCCCTCAAAGCCTGCGGGCACCTTGTTGGCGGGGCAGGTAATGATCTGGGCACCCTCCTTGACGGTCATCGTACCGAAGTCCAGGCCGTTGGTAGCCGTGCAGTCGCTGCCGAGCACCAGTTCAACGCCGTTCTTCTTGGCCAGCTCCTCAACGCCGAGGGCAACATCCAGCTTGTCGAGCTCGACGATAGAGTCACCGATTTCGCCGTCGTGGGCCTTGGCGAAGGTGTAGGTCATACCGCCGCAGAGGATGAGCTTGTCAACCTTGCCGAGCAGGTTCTCGATGATACCAATCTTCGAGCTGACCTTCGAGCCACCCATGATGGCCACGAACGGGCGCTTGATGTTGCTGAGCACGTTGTCGACAGCCTGCACCTCCTTCTCCATCAAGAGGCCGAGCATCTTCGAGTCGGCGTCGAAGTAGTCGGCGATGACAGCTGTAGAGGCGTGCTTGCGGTGAGCCGTGCCAAAGGCGTCCATCACGTAGCAGTCAGCGTATGAAGCCAGCGTCTTGGCAAACTCCTTCTGCGAAGCCTTCATGGCCTTCTTGGCCTCGTCGTACTCAGGCGTACCCTTCTCTACACCCACGGGCTTGCCTTCCTCCTCGGGATAGTAGCGCAGGTTCTCGAGCAGCAGGGCCTCGCCCATCTTCAGGGCGGCGGCAGCCTCCTGAGCCTTGGCGCAGTCGGGAGCGAAAGCCACGGGAACACCCAGAGCCTTCTCCACAGCCTCGCGGATCTGACCCAGCGAGAGCTTCGGGTTCACCTTGCCCTTGGGCTTGCCCATGTGCGACATGATGATCACGGCACCGCCGTCGGCCAGAATCTTCTTCAGCGTGGGCAGGGCACCGCGGATGCGGGTGTCGTCAGTAATCTTACCATTCTCATCGAGGGGCACGTTGAAGTCAACGCGCACGATTGCCTTCTTACCGGCAAAGTTCATTTCGTTAATTGTCATAACTTTGTTTTACTGTTTATAAAGATGTGTTGTCCTTCAATTATTCTTCGTCGAAGATGTCGAGGCGGCTGTCCTTATAGTATCCACCTTCAACATCTGCTTCTTCATTAACGATACTGACATCCATTAACTGTTCAGTCTCAACCTCAAGCACCTCGATGCTTGGCTTATCGTATTTCTTCATAATCTTGTCCTCCTTCTCTAATTATTTAACAATCATTTTCTTACCATTGATAATATACAGACCCTTCTGTGGAGCAGCCACCTTGCGGCCCTGCAGGTCGTAGACGTTCTTGTCTGCAACGGTCTCAATAGTCTTGATGCCAGTTGTCTCGCCCTCGACAACAATCTTCAGCTCGCGGGCACCGGTTGCGGTCACGTCGTATTTAGTAGACAGATATGCCTTGCCAGCCTTCAGTGTGGCACCAGCCTCAGTTGCCTTCTTGAATACGCCATTCTGCAGGATGTAGTTGTACTTGGAGCTTTCCTCCTCATTGTAAACCACCTTAGTGTCTTCTGTCACGCCGAATAGTTCGTTGTTCTTCAGTGCCTCAGCAGATTCAATCAGCTTTACAGTGTGTTCTCCGGCAGTTCCCTTCAAAATAACGCCTCTGTTGGCGGGAACCTCACCACTTTCCACCTCAGTCAGAACGACGACACCATCGTTTACTTTTGCGGTGTAGACAGCGATGCCTGACTCACTAAAGTCGAGTGCCATTTTGCTACTAAAAGCGGTGTAATCACTACCTATTTCCATGGTGAATTCTGGCTGTGTGTAGGTTACCTTGAGACTGCTCATAGCAGCGTTCTTCGATGTGCTTTCGTATGTGAATGTCACTTCCTGAGCCATACCTGACCATGTGCCAGAGCTAATTTTTCCTGTATTAGCCTTCAGAGAACCGGCAAGTCCATCGATGGCAGAAATATAATAGCCCTCGGGAGCCGACAATGTCATATATGAATAGGGTTCAGTTTTTCCATAAAGTCTTAGAGTGTAGGTGGTCACGCCTTCAGACGAACCAATGTACCAGCGTACTTTACCTCCAGTCTTCATTGTGATGTTGCCGGCTGTCCAAGTTCTCTCTTCTTCCACATAAACATTCTCAGAAGTAGGAGCCATTCCCGAACCATAGTCCTGGAACAGGCTGAAGTCGAACACGGCATCCTCGGACTCAGCAGCAGCTACGAGGATTGTCAGCGAAGCGGTGCTTGCAAAGAAGTCGTTGTTTTCCTTTGTCACAGCAGTAATCTTGGCCACACCAGGAGTACCCGTAAGCGTGATGTTTCCATCGGCATCAACAGTAGCGACCTTTGTGTCGGAACTTTCAAATGATTTTTCACCTGTAGAATTCGTGGTGTAACTTACAGAAATGCTATTGTTGGTCAATACACAGATAGACGAAACCTCTTCACTGCCAGAAACCCAAGCACTGACAGGAGCCTCTTGTTCAGCACTTACAACCTCTACAACGTCATCTGTGTTAAGCGGGCTAATTTCTAATGTTTCGTTGAACACGATGACAACGCCAGTGACATCGTAAACTTTACCATTCTCCAAAGCGGGATCTGAAGAAGTGAAATTTTTGTAATAGGCAATCTTGTTGGTTCCATCAGTGAAAGTCTTGTCCGTGCTATTATAGGTCAACCCTTTTAGTGTAACCAGAAGGCTTTGGTTGGCAGCGGTAATCTCGCTAAGTGCCTTCTCAACCGGAGTTACTGTGCCAGTAGTAATGGTCAAATTTTCATCGCTAGCTTTAACTCCTGTGATTTCAGTCTGTCCTCTATAGAGTACCAAAGTGGTCTCTATGGTTCCGTTAATAATGTTTCCTGCATTCAGACCATGTCCGTCTGTATAAACCAAGGCACCGTACGTTCCGTCTGTAATATATGCATTCTTTCCTTTTGCAGCTGTCACCAAAATGTTGTTGAAAGTAAACTTGATGGGAGTCTCTGTTGCTGTGGCATCTTTCTGTAGATCGTCAATCGTGTTATATTCAGGAAGTTCCGAAGCGGCTGCTTTGACGGTCAGTTCGTAGCTGGCTTCGCTTGGTTCGTAGTCATCATCGCCTTCGAAAGTAGCCTTGATTGTAGTCGTGCCAACTGCTACAAGTGTGATTTCACCCGTCTCCTCGTCGATCGTGGCAACAGATGGATCAGAGCTGCTCCACTTCACATTGGCTTTCAGAATTCCTTCTCCTGTTTTGACTTCTGCCCATGGAGTAGATAATTTACCATCCATAGTTACCTCAGTATCATTATCAACGATATTTACTGTGGTCTCGGCGCGGGTATCTGTTTGTCCATTATCAAATGTTATGGCAATACTACATAGATATATAGAGTTTGTGGTGGTTTTAACCGTGACATTGACATTACCACTTTGTGCTACTTCGTAATTATACTCAACTTGGTATGAAGCTGTCCTTCCGTCTCCGCTACCTGAGTATGAAACTTCTTTGCTTGTAGCATCATTGCTACCAATTTGAATGTCAATTGTTCCTGCTCCTGCAGACTTGTTGGTATTATATATGGCTACAATCTTCGAAATATTAGTGAAGGTAGTAGGAGAGGTAGCATTTGCGCCACTTGCATTTGCTGTTACTTGTACACCGTTGTTCGAGAAACCGGCACCATTTTTTACACTAGTCCAATTTGCCTCTTCGCCATCTAGGGTTGCGGCCCATGAAGCTGAAGTAAAGACGTATGTCTTTGTAACTTTGTCGGCCCATGCCGAACTAACTCCAAATAGCATAGCAGCCAAGAGGAGCAACAATTTGAAATGTAGTTTTTTGCTCATTTTTGTATACTTTTTAGTTAATAATATGGTTATTCAGAACAATAATCATTGTAATACCGTGCAAAGGTAATCATTTCTGCTGAAACCACCAAACATTTTAATCTTTTTCACACACGTATGCGCGTATAGTGAATAGGCAATGGTGGAAAAGAACCGACACTTCCTACACCTGTTCTGATTTTCAGCAGGTTACGGACCGTTAACCTACACCTGAACCAACACTTGAACCTACACCTAAGAAAGAAGCGCCGGAGGTTTCGACGTTCCGCCGTTCTGAATATTCATACAGTTTGTGGCGCGGCGATTTTGGTTTGTAAACCGCCGCCTTTTGTCCGAAACCCGGTGCCTTTTTCACGAAACCTGCCGCCTTTTGCCGAAAATCTGTCGGCTGGCCGTCATTTTCTGTCGATTCTGCTTAAATATACATTTCGGCGAATAAATATTCAGTTGTGGCGCAGGTGTAGGAAGTGTAGGAAGTGTGGGTTCTTTTTTTATTTCCCTATCATTCGCGCGCGCACTAAATCAAATTCCGGGGCATCAGCTCCTGGGCGCGGCGGAAGTCGTCGGGGGTATCAAGCTCATAACTGAAGAAGTCGGTGGTGTCGACCACGCGGAAGGTGTGGCCCTGAGGGATGAGGCGCTCGAAGGCACGCTCGTAGAAGATGTCGATGAGCCCCTCACGCTCAATCATCAGGTCGAGTTCGGCAGCAAGCGCCTCGCCATAGGCAGGCGTGATGTGCTCGATGCCCACACTCTCGCCCATCGCATCGGCGGGGTTGCAGGTCTTCGATATCTCGGTGATGCGGCATTCGGCATCGACGACGACCTTCATCTCCTCCTCGCCAAGCTCGTGGCGGTTGACCGCGAGGGCAGCCTCGGGCTGTGAGGCAATGGCGCTGACGGCGGCCGGGTCGCAGAGGATGTCGCTGTCCATGAGCAGCACCTCCTGACCACGAACGTGCCTCATGGCGAGCCACAGCGAGTAGATGTTGTTGTTGTGCTCGTAGTCGGCGTTGTGTAGGAAGTGAAAAGTGAAATGTGAGAAGTGAGAGGTGAGGAAGTCGCGTATCTGGTCGGCGCAGTAGCCGGTGACGACGACGAACTCCGTGATGCCGGTCTGGTGCATGGCATCAACGGTGCGCTCCAGGAGAGTACGCTCGCCTACCTTGAGCAGGCACTTGGGTTTGTGGTCTGTGAGGGGGCGGAGGCGCTTGGCCATTCCCGCTGCGAGTATTACACCTGTCATGGGATTTTCGATTTACGGATTTTCGATTTACTGTTTATTTGTCGGGCAGCCGCATGATGAGCATGCCGATGGCAATCCAGATGATCTCGCGCACGCGGCAGATGATGCTGACGAAGATGCCGAGGGCGGCTGAGAGGCCGAGGGCAGCGATGGACAGCACGAAACCACCCTCCTGAACGCCGAGCTGCATGGGCAGGATTCCGATGAGGTTGGCAAAGAGCGTGGTGAACGAGACGATGAGGATGCTGTGCAGATAAGTGATGAAGATGCCCGTGAAGCCCCCGCCGTTGTCGATGCCGAAGAGCAGTAGCATGAACAGCACCTCGCTGCTCTGCACGATGCGCGAGAGATACTCCAGTATCAGGCTCTTGTAGAAGGCGGCCTTGTCCTCAGCGTGGAGGGCAGCTATCTGCTCGTCGATGTTCGTCAGCGTCTCGGCGTGCTTCTCGCGGAAGCGGGTGCTCCAGCCCTTCAGGCCCGGAATGTGGCCTATCCACCGTAGCGTCTTCACTACCAGTCCGTTGCGGTAGCCCTTGGCAAAGACGTAGAAGGCCACGAGGCAGAACACGATGATGATGCCCAGCACGGTGGCGATGGCGGTGTTGATGGGCAGGTCGCCGACGGCAGCCAGCGCCAGGTAGATGAAGATGCTGGTGAACCAGAACCAGAAGTGGGCGAAGAAGTGCATCATCGCATAGAGGATGACGCTCGACGTGGCGTGCTCGTTGCTGACGTCCTTCGACAGTTCGAGTATGCGGTAGGGCTCGCCGCCGAGTCCGCCGACGGGTGTGGCGTAGTTCAGCGCATAGCCCGTGACGGTGAGCCGGTAGACGCGCAGGAAGCTGACGTGCTTGCTGGTGCCGCGCGTCTTGCTGCGGATGATGGTGAACCACGACCAGGCGTTGATGGCGTAGATGAAAATCCAGACGCCGACGATGGGTATGAGCCAGTAGCCGGCGTGGCAGAGGTGCTGCCACAGCTCGTTGAAACTGACATCGAACGTCAGCAGCATCACCACGCAGGCCAGTATGCCTACGACGAAGAAGAGGTTGTTAAGACGCTGCTTGGTCCACCGCATATGATTGACGATTTACGGATTTCCGATTTACAATTTGTCGGCAAGTTGCTTGCAGAACGACTCGTGGCTGCGGTTGACATACTTCCAGAGCAGGCCCATCGCGACAATCTCGAACACGAAGTGGCAGACGGGCACGTCGAGCAGGCAGAACAGGAAGAGCCACGACTCGCGGAAATTGAACGTCAGCAGACCGTTCCAGAAGATGACGGGCAGCGACTTCTGCCGGAACTCCTCGCGAAACTCCTGCGGAATGTTGTCGGTAGAGCCGTACTTCTCGCGCAGCTTCGAGAGCAGGCGCTGGAACTGCGGCGTTATCTTCTCCTGCTTCCGCGTGTAGTCGATGTACGACTTCTGGAACAGCCGCTCGTAGGCCGGCGCATGTGGCGGCATGTGGTCGTAGATTTCCTGCTGCTGGACGGAGTTGTCGAGCTCGCTGCCCTTCTCGCCCTTCAGGAAGAAGAGGTGCACCTGAATGTAGTAGTCGGCCAGGCGCTGCTGACCAGCCATGCCCCAAAAGCCCGAGATGAAGCCAAGCACGGTGACGACGGCGGTAGCTATCAGGGCGTTCTCGGGTGTGTCGTCAATGCCGAGCCACCCGAACTCTATGGTGTGGTGCTGATAGAAGCGCCATACCAGAATGGCGTAGATGGGCACGAACCACGTGAAGCCCGCCACCCCGTCGAGTATGCGGCCTATGCGGCTCTTCTTGCCCGTCATGCGTGCCAGCTGGCCGTCGGTGCAGTCGAGTATGTCGGCCACCATGAGCAGCACGATACCGATGATGTTGTAGATGAGTCCCATCGTGCCGCCGTAGTAGAAGCTGGCGCAGCCGAAGAAGACGGCGCTGGCAGCGCCGATAATCATCGACCAGATGGTCACCGTGTTGGGGTGAATGTCGAACTTGGCAAAGAAGACAGCGCAGTAGTAGCAGAAGGGTCGTATGACGTGCAGGTCGAGCCAATCTTCTGTGTCGGTTGACTTCAGCGTTGCTCTGTATTTTTCGTTCATCAGGCTATTTTCTATTTACGGATTATCGATTGACGATTGACTACTTGACTTCCTGGTAAACGCGCTTGATGGTGTCGACGACCGTCTGTGTCTGCTCGCGGCGGCCCAAGGTGATGCGCAGGCACGACTCAAGTCCGGGGTCGCCCATGAACTTGATCTTGTAGTCCTGAATCTTCAGGGCCTCCATCAGCCGCTCCTTCATCTCTAACGGGTACTTGATGAGTATGAAGTTGGCCACCGACTTGTAGACCTTGAAGCCGGGCAGTCCGCCGAGCTCCTTCTTGTAGAGCTGGCGGCCCCATTCCATCTCGTCGGCCACGTGGCGGTAGTGCTCGTCGCTCTCTAAAGCAGCGATTGCAACAGCCTCAGCAAAGCGGTTGAATCCCAGGTACTTATTCGAGTAGCTGAGGAACTGGTCGTGCCCTTTTCCGATGAAGCCGAAGCCCGTGCGCAGACCGGGCAGACCGTAGAACTTTGAGAGCGTTCGCGAGATGATGAGGTTGTTGTACTTGTTCACCAGCGGAGCGATGTAGTCGGTGTCGGTGGTGATGAAGCTGGCGTAGGCCTCGTCGACGAGCACCATCGTGTCGCTGGGAATATTCTCCATGATGCGGCCAATCTCCTCGCTGGTCAGCGAGTTGCCCGTCGGGTTGTTGGGCGATGCCAGCAGCAGCATGCGGGGGTGAATGCGGTTGGTGTACTCAATGACCTCGCCGACGTTGTAGGCGAAGGTGTCGTCCTGCTCGTAGAGGGGGTACATCTCGAACGTGCCGCCGCACTCGCTGGCCACCTTATTATAATACCACCACGAGAACTGGGGTATGAGAATCGTCTTGTTGTCGCCCTTCATCAGGAAGTAGTGTATGGCGTTCTTCAGGATTTCTTCACCGCCGTAGGCCAGGAGCACCTGTTCCTCGGGTACGCCGTAGATTTCGCTGACGCGGACGCTGATGACGCTCTTCTTGCCCTGATCGTAGATGCGGGTATAGAAGCACAGCTCCTTCGGGTCGAAATTCTTTACTGCGTCAAGCACTTTCTGGCTTGGCTCAAAGTTAAATTCATTTCTGTCAAGATAGTTCATAATATATGTTTTTTCTTTTATTTTCTTACTCCTCAACTCCCCATCTCCTCAACTCCTCATCTCCTCATCTCCTCATCTCCTCAACTCCTCATCTCCTCATCAGAACGTCAGCGACAGCGAGTAGCGCAGGCCCCACTTCGGGCTGGTGGGCAGCTCGTTGTAGTTCAGACGGCGCACATAGTCGATGTTGAAGAACTTGAAGATGTTGTGTATGCCCACCATCACCTCGACGTACGGCTTCTTCGGGTCCATCACGCTGACGCCCTCGGGGAAGAGCATCAGGCGGTCGCTGCCGGCATTCTGGGCCAGCATCGGGTTGTTCTTGTCGCTGAGCGAGCCCCAGAGTGTGCGCACGCCGATGAACTCGCGCCAGTGCCAGCGCTTGATGATAGGCGTACGGTTGAACAGTCGGCCGCTCAGGTCCCACGTAATCATCAGCGAGGCGTAGCGGTCGTTCATGAACTCCATGTTGTTGACCAGGCTGAACGTCTCGCGCTGGGCGAAGTACGACAGGTTGCTGGCGGGATGGATGAGCAGCAGGAATGGCACCTGGTCCCATTGCACGCCGCCTTTCAGCGTGACGTCGGCCTTGCCCCAGCTGCTGAGCCAGAATCGCTTGAAGATGGTGGCCTCGGTGTAGTTGTAGTTATACTCTCCGTCGAGCAGTCCGCTGAAGCCTCGGGTATGCGAGAGCGTGAACACCGGTGCGTCGAGGTTGATGACGCGGCGGCGCTGCTTGTTGTTGATATAGGTCTCGTCGGGGGCATAGCGCAGGCTGGCTGTGACCTCGGTGGTGCGCATCTTGGCGGTGGGAAGCTCGGCTGCTGCCGTCTGCGGGTTGACGAACGACAGGGGCGTGAGGCGCAGTTCGCCGGCACCCTCGTTCTCCTCGTGCTTACCGCTGACGATGGCGCGCAGGCCCCAGTCGGTCTCATACTCGAAGGCCAGCTGCTGACGCTTGTAGAACATCATCTTGTCGACCTTTGCCCACTTCATCGACATGAACACGTTGTCCTTGTCGTGCTCCAGGAAGTGGTCGCCGGGCGAGCAGACGTCGTGCGACATCTGCAGGGTGACGGTACGTCGCGGGAACTCGTGGACGGAATAGTTCTTCGGATTCAGCGAGTAGGTGACCTCAGCGTTATAGTAGTTCTTGCGGCTGTCCCAGCCCCGTGCGTAATAGCCTGAGAAGAAGAGGTGCCTGTTCAGGTTGGCCGTCGTCCGGAGGCTCAGGCGTGTGCGCCAGCCGTCGACGAAGTTGCGGCTGACGAGCGTCGTGATGGGGCAGAGGTCGATGTAGTTCGGATTGCTGGTCTCGATAGAGTTCTCCATCAGCGTCTTCAGGCCAATCATGATGAACTTGAAGCCCTTGATGGTCTCGAAGCCCTTGACGAACTTGTCCATACGCTCCTCGCCGCGTGTAAGGTCGGCGTTCTTGCGGTAGTTGCTCCAGTAAGCGGTGTCGTGCATCTCGACGTCGGGGCTGATAATCTCCTTGGCGCCGCCCTTGAAGAGCTTTGCGGGCAGCTCGTTGAACGAATAGTCCGACATGCGTGTGGCACGTGTGACGACGACGCTCTCCTGGATGAATTCAAACAGCTTCAGCACCGTCACCATGTCGTTGCGGGTGAGCACCCACTGGCCGTCGTCCATGCGCTCAAACTCCTGGTGGACCTGCATCGAGTCGACGAAGTTCACGTTGCTCTGCGTGGGGATGGTCAGCTGGCAGCTGCGCACGTGCAGCGTCGAGTCGTTCAAAATATAGAGGTCGCCCCTGAAGCCCCGGTCGTGCTGGTTGTTGGGGAGGAAATGTAGATGGATGCACGAGTCGCGGCCCACCTGGAGCGTGTCCTCTATATAGTAACGGTAGAAGCTGAGGCCCTCCTTCGAGATGGGCGAGGTAAAGGGTCGCTGCAGCAGGCGTATCTGGTCCTCGTAGAGGTCGATGTCGGTAAACACGTCCTTGACGACGGTGTTGATGATGTCGCCCGTCTGGAACATATCGTTGACGCCCGACGAGGTGCGGCCCTCAATGTGTGTCTTCTCGGAGTGCGGCTTCTTGCGGTACACCTTCCTCGACACCGTCTCATCGACCGAGACGGGGATGGTCAGCTTGTTGGTGAAGGCGTTCACCTCAATCTGGTCCATCAGGAACTGGTGGTTGCTGAAGGGCTTCTTGGCCAGCTGCTCGGGCTTCAGGTCGTTCAGCGACACCGTCAGTTTCTCGTATTTATGGTATTCGTAGAAGTCGTTCACGGCGAGGTCGGTCTTCTTCTTCGCCTCCACCACGCGCTTCATCAGCTCGACGGCGGGGTTGTTCTTGCGGCTGTACTTCCTGCGCTTGGCCTTCACCTTCACCTCGCCCAGCTGCCGGCGGTCGGGCTTCAGGCGTATGTTCAGCTGGCCGCGCGTCTTCTCGCCCACGCGGATGGTGCGCTTCTTGTAGCCGACGGCGCTGAACGAGAGGCTCCACCCCTGATGGCGCGCTATGCGGTAATGACCGTTAACGTCGGCCACCGTAGCAATGCGATGACCGTCGTACACCACGCTCACGCTGGCGATGCTGTCACCAGTATCGGCATCGATGATGACCCCCGTCAGGTACTCCTGGGCGTGCAAAGGCAGCATCACCCACAATAGAAGTATCGGAAAAATATATTTTTTCACTCCCGTATTCTATTTATCGGCTGCAAAATTACTCATTTTTGTCGAAATAATCGCACTTATTCCGTTTTTTTCTTGGTAAACACATTATTTATTATTATATTTGCAGACGTTTATGAACCCAAAACCAGCTAAAGTAATGAAAAGACTATTTCTCCTGACAGCTATTGCCATCAGCTCAGTATCGGCTATGGCCGACACCCCCCTGAAGGCAACCATCCACGCCGACAAGCCCGGCGCAAAGATCAACCGCGAAATCTACGGACAGTTCTCCGAGCACCTCGGCTCGTGCATCTACGGCGGACTGTGGGTAGGTCCGAAGTCCAAGATTCCCAACATCAACGGCTACCGCAAGGACGTCTTCGAGGCGCTTAAAGCCCTCCAGATTCCCGTCATGAGATGGCCCGGCGGATGCTTTGCCGACGACTACCACTGGATGGACGGCATCGGCCCGCAGGAGCAGCGGCCCTCGCTGCGCAACAACAACTGGGGCGGCACCATTGAGGACAACTCCTTCGGCACACACGAGTTCCTGAACCTCTGCGAGATGCTCGGCTGCGAGCCTTACATCAGCGGCAACGTCGGCTCGGGCACCGTCAAGGAAATGGCCCAGTGGGTGGAGTACATGACCAGCGACGGCGACACACCCATGGCCCGCCTGCGCCGCCAGAACGGCCGCGAGAAGGCCTGGAAGGTGAAGTACTTCGGCATCGGCAACGAGGCCTGGGGCTGCGGCGGCAACATGACGCCCGAATACTACTCCGGCGAGTTCCGCAAGTTCAACACCTACCTGCGCGACCAGCCCGGCAACCGCCTCTACCGCATCGCCAGCGGTGCCAGCGACTACGACTACAACTGGACCGAGGTGCTCATGAAGAGCATCGGCAACCGCATGCAGGGCATCTCGCTGCACTACTACACCTGCTCGGGATGGGACGGACCGAAGGGCTCGGCCATCAACTTTGACAACAACCAGTACTACTGGGCGCTCGGCAAGTGCCTCGAAATCGAGGAGGTCATCAAGCGCCATAAGGCCATCATGGACGAGGCCGACCCGAAGAACCAGATCGGACTGCTCGTCGACGAATGGGGCACGTGGTGGGACGAGGAGCCCGGTACCATCAGCGGCCACCTCTACCAGCAGAACGCCCTGCGCGATGCCTTCGTGGCCTCGCTCTCGCTGAACGTCTTCCATAAGTACACCGACCGCATCAAGATGGCAAACATCGCCCAGGTGGTCAACGTGCTGCAGTCGATGATTCTGACCGACCAGAAGGGCACCGGCCACATGGTGCTCACCCCCACCTACCACGTGTTCAGGCTCTATACGCCGTTTATGGAGGCCACCTACCTGCCCGTCGACCTCGAGAGCGAGACGATGGCCGTCAGCAAGGCCTACTTCCGCCAGAAGGAGGGAGCCAAGGATGCCGGCTACCGCCCCTGCCCGATGCTCTCGGCCTCGGCCGCCAAGACCAAGGACGGCAGCATCATCCTCGCCGTCACCAACGTCTCGCTCGACAAGGAGCAGACCGTCGACTTCGACATTGACGGCTTCACGCCCCGCCAGGTCAGCGGACAGATTCTCACCTCGCGCAGCGTAGCCGACTACAACGACTTCAGCCATCCCTCAGTCGTTGCACCCGCCGACTTCAAGGATGCCACCCTGAAGAAGGGTGCCGTCAGCGTCAAGATTCCTGCCAAGTCGCTCGTCGTGCTTAGCATCAAATAGAACAGCAAGCGGGCTTCCGATGAGAATCGGAAGCCCGTAACAACACAAACACAAATAACGGTCAGAAACCGTTTTATCTCATATCGCTTTACTGTATGCCGTCTTCGCGCAGCTTCTCTTGCCACTTCCACGCTGAGCGCAGCACGTCCTCAGTAGGTGTCTCAGCCTTCCAGCCAAGTACCTCGTTGGCCTTCGTGACGTCGCCCCATACTTTCTCGATGTCGCCCTCGCGTCGCGGAGCGTAGGTCCAGTTCACCTTCACGCCGGTAGCCTTCTCGAAGCCCTCGACCACCTCCAGCGTCGACAGTCCGCGACCCGTTCCGATGTTGAACACCTCGACGGCATCAGTCTCGGGCTTGTCGAGCACGCGCTCCATAGCCTTGACGTGAGCCTTGGCCAGGTCGACCACATAGATGTAGTCGCGTATGCAGGTGTGGTCGGGCGTGTCGTAGTCGTTGCCGAAAATCTTCAGCTGGCCGCGAATGCCCATAGCCGTCTGCGTGACGAAGGGAATGAGGTTCATGGGCACGCCGTTGGGCAGCTCGCCGATGAGCGCCGTGGGGTGGGCGCCGATGGGGTTGAAGTAGCACAGTATGAT
>JAFPVW010000197.1 GCA_017395215.1 Prevotella sp.
ATTTTTCCGTAAAGGTACTAATAATCAGCGAATTAGCCAATTTTTATTAGTTAATAATACGTAATATAAAAAGAAATATTTTCATTTGAGACTTATCTTGAATGTTAATGAATTTAACTATATTGTTACCGAACTATTGTTTGTACCTTTCTTTGAAATATTGCGTGCAAAGGTACGCATTTTTAATGAGAAATGAGAAATGAGAAATGAGAAATTTACAGGCGGCAGACTTTTTTCTCAATTCTTAACGCTTCATCCCTCATTTCTCATTCCTCTTTCCATATTTTCAGTTCGCCATATCGCTGATGAACTTGATGCGGACGAGGCGTATCTCGGTCTCGTCGCCGCCCAGTTCCTGAATGGCCGTCTCGAGGTCGTCGGTGTCGGAGTCGGCGAAGTAGTCGTAGATCTCGTCGACGCGGTCCTCGTCCATGACCTCCTCGAGGAAGTAGTCGATGTTGAGCTTTGTACCGCTGTAGACGATGGCCTCCACCTCGTCGAGCAGGTCGTCGAAGTCGATGTTCTGAGCCGTGGCAATGTCGTCGAGGGCTATCTGGCGGTCGATGTTCTGGATGATCTTCACTTTCAGCAGCGACTTGCGGGCCACGGTGCGCACGCGGAGGTCGGCCTGGCGGGTGATGTTGTTCTCGTAGCAGTAGCGCTTGATGAGGTCGACGAACTCCTTGGCATAGGGCTGTTTCACCTTGCCCTCTCCCACCCCCTGGATGCCCTTCAGCTCCTCGAGGGTGACGGGGTACTCGGTGGCCATCTGCTCGAGCGAGACGTCCTGGAAGATGACGTAGGGCGGGCGCTCCAGACGGCGCGACACCTTCTTGCGCAGGTCGGTCAGCATGCCGCTCAGCACGGGGTCGAGGGCACTGGTGCTGCCGTCGGGGGAGTCGGGAGAGTCGGGGTCCTCGCTGAACTCATGGTCCTTGACAATCATGAACGACTGCGGCGACTTCAGGTACTTCTTGCCAGCCGGCGTCAGCTTCAGCAGTCCGTAATTCTCGACGTCCTTCTTCAGGTAGCCGGCAATGAGCGCCTGGCGTATGACGGGGCTCCAGAGCTTGCTGTCGTAGTCCTCGCCGGCACCGAAGAGGTCGTGCTCCTGGTGCTTGTGGGCGATGATCTCCTCGGTCTCGCGGCCGATGATGAAGTCCTCGATGTAGTCGGAGCGGAAGTTCTCCTTCACGGCCTGGATGACCTGCAGCGTCAGCACGAGCTGGTCCTTGGCCTCGATCTTCGTCTTCGGGTGCAGACAGTTGTCGCAGTTGTGGCAGTTGTCCTTGTCGTAGGTCTCGCCGAAGTAGTGGAGCAGCATCTTGCGGCGGCAGACCGACGTCTCGGCGTAGGCCGCCGTCTCCTGCAGCAGCTGCCGGCCGATGTCCTGCTCGGCTACGGGCTTGCCCTCCATGAACTTGTCGAGCTTGCGCAGGTCCTTGTAAGAGTAGAAGGCCAGGCAGATGCCCTCGCGGCCGTCGCGGCCGGCGCGCCCCGTCTCCTGGTAGTAGCCCTCGAGCGACTTGGGTATGTCATAGTGGATGACGAAGCGCACGTCGGGCTTGTCGATGCCCATGCCGAAGGCGATGGTGGCCACGATGACGTCGATGTCCTGCATCAGGAACTTGTCCTGGGTCTCGGCGCGCGTCACGGTGTCGAGGCCGGCGTGGTAGGGCAGCGCCTTGATATCGTTGGCCTGCAGGATCTCCGACAGCTCCTCGACGCGCTTGCGCGACAGACAGTAGATGATGCCGCTCTTGCCGGAATGCTGCTTGATGAAGCGTATGATGTCCTTGTCGACGTCCTTGGTCTTGGGCCTCACCTCGTAGTAGAGGTTCGGACGGTTGAACGACGACTTGAACTCGGTGGCGTCGACGATGCCGAGGTTCTTCTTGATGTCGGTGCGCACCTTGTCGGTGGCCGTGGCCGTCAGGGCGATGATGGGGGCGACGCCTATCTCATTGACAATGGGGCGGATACGCCGGTACTCGGGACGGAAGTCATGGCCCCACTCCGAGATGCAGTGGGCCTCGTCGATGGCGTAGAACGAAATCTTCACCGTCTTGAGAAACTCCACGTTATCCTCCTTGGTCAGCGACTCGGGAGCCACGTAGAGCAGCTTGGTGATGCCGGCCTTGATGTCGGCCTTCACCTGGTCGATGGCCGACTTGTTGAGCGACGAGTTCAGGTAGTGGGCCGTGCCCTCGTGCTCGCTCATCTGCGAGATGACGTCCACCTGGTTCTTCATCAGCGCAATCAGTGGCGAGATGACGATGGCGACGCCGTCCACGAGCAGCGACGGCAGCTGGTAGCACAGTGACTTGCCGCCGCCGGTGGGCATGAGCACGAAGGTGTCCTTGCCGTCGAGCACGTTCTGCACGATGGCCTGCTGGTCTCCTTTGAAGGTGTCGAAGCCGAAGTACTTCTTCAGGGCCTCGGCGAGATTGGTCTTTTTTGTCATGATAGGCTTCCTTCTTTCAATTATTCCTCCTTATTTGTTTCAGTTCACTTGCAGGTGCGACTTGTCGAGCTGCTCCTGCGCATACTTGCGGGTGACGCAAAATTCCTTGACTTTCATCGACGGCAGCTCGAACATAGCGTCCATCATGATGTTCTCGACGATGGAGCGCAGGCCACGGGCGCCAAGCTTGTACTCAATGGCCTTGTCGACCATCAGCGCCAGCGCGTCGTCGTCGAACGTCAGCGTGATACCGTCCATCTCGAACAGTTTGATGTACTGCTTGATCATCGAGTTCTTAGGCTCCACCAAGATGCGCTCTAAGGCCGTGCGGTCGAGCGGGTTCAGGTAGGTGAGCACCGGCAGTCGGCCGATAATCTCGGGAATGAGCCCAAACGACTTCAGGTCCTGCGGCGAGACGTACATCATCAGGTTCTCCTTGTCAATTTTCCTGACATTCTGAACACTGTTGTAGCCCACGACGTGGGTGTTGAGCCGCTGCGCTATCTTGCGCTCGATGCCGTCGAAGGCACCGCCGCAGATGAACAGGATGTCGCGCGTGTCGACGTGGATATAGTCCTGGTCGGGGTGCTTGCGCCCACCCTTGGGCGGCACGTTGACGGTCGTCCCCTCGAGCAGCTTCAGCAACCCCTGCTGGACACCCTCGCCGCTGACGTCGCGCGTGATGCTCGGATTGTCGCTCTTGCGCGCAATTTTGTCGATTTCATCGATAAAAACGATACCCCGCTGGGCCGCCTCAACGTCGTAGTTTGCCACCTGCAACAGGCGCGTCAGGATGCTCTCAACATCCTCGCCGACGTAGCCCGCCTCGGTGAAGACGGTAGCGTCGACAATCGTGAACGGCACGTCGAGCAGGCGCGCTATCGTCCGCGCCAGCAACGTCTTGCCCGTACCCGTCGAACCAACCATGATGATGTTCGACTTCTCTATCTCGACGCCACTCTTGTCTTCAGGCTGCCGCAACCGCTTGTAGTGGTTGTAGACGGCCACCGACAGGAAGCGCTTCGCCTCGTCCTGACCGATGACATACTGGTCGAGAAACGCCTTGATCTCCGTAGGCTTGGGTATGTCCTTCTTGGCCTTGGCACCCTTGGGGCTCTTGGTCGACTGCGCCTGCTGCTGTTCGACGACTATCTTGTAGGCCTGCTGGGCGCAGTCCTCGCAAATATAGCCGTTGATACCCGTTATCAGCAGACCGACCTCACGGTCGCTCCGTCCGCAAAAGCTGCATGCTTTCTTCATTGCTCAATCTCAGCTTTTCAAGTATCACTTCTTGGCCAGCACCTGGTCGATCATACCGTACTCCTTGGCCTCCTCGGCCGTCATCCAGTAGTTACGGTCGGAGTCGGCATACACCTTGTCATAGGGCGTGTGCGAGTGCTCGCTGATAATGGTGTAGAGCTCCTTCTTGAACTTCAGTATCTCCTTAGCCTCAATCTCGATGTCGCTGGCCTGACCCTGGACGCCGCCAAGCGGCTGGTGGATCATCACCCGACTGTGGGGCAGCGCCGAGCGCTTGCCCTCCTGACCGGCCACGAGCAGCACGGCACCCATCGAGGCGGCCATGCCGGTGCAGATGGTGGCCACGTCCGACGAGATGAACTGCATCGTGTCGTAGATGCCCAGGCCGGCGGTCACGCTGCCGCCCGGCGAGTTGATGTAGATGGAGATGTCCTTGCCCGAGTCGACGGAGTCGAGGTAGAGCAGCTGCGCCTGCAGCGTGTTGGCCGTATAGTCGTCGATCTGCGTGCCGAGGAAGATGATGCGGTCCATCATCAGACGGCTGAACACGTCCATCTGCGTCACGTTCAACTGGCGCTCCTCCAGGATGTAGGGGTTCAAATACTGTGACTGCACCTTCATCACTTCGTCAAGTGCGAGGCCGTCCATGCCTAAATGTTTTGTTGCGTATTTTCTGAAATCGTTCATAGTCGTTTGCTAATAAGAGATACAAAGTTAGCAAAAAAAAGTGGAAAACGTGCAAGTTTCCCTCTTTTTTTTGCTTTTTTTTCTTTTTTCGTACTTTCCCGCCGTGTTTTGCCCCGTTCCGCGCCGCGAAAGGCCTCTTCTGCATCAGACGGGCACAGACTGGCACGAACTGATTTTTTGTCTACGGACTTTTAGGACTTTAAGGACTTTTTCAGCATAGAACGGACACGGACTTTCAGCCGGAAATAGTCCGTGAAAATCCGTGTCCGTCCGATGCAGGAGAAGTCCGTATCAGTCTGCGGGCTGCATAAGCTGCTTGAACTCGTCGAGCGTCACGCTCTTCTCGTTCAGCTTGACCACACCCTTCAGGGCATGCATGAGCTTCTGGTCGATCACGCTTTCGACGTAGCTCTCCACGTTCTCGCGCTTCTTCAGCTGCTCAGCGGCGTAGTTCTCCAGCACGTCGTCGGGAATGTCCGACATGCCGTACTGCGCAAACTGCTGACGCACAGCCGATTTGGCCATTGCCTTCAGGTCAGCCTCGTCGACCTTGATCTGCTGGGCAGCCACCAGCTGCTCCTTGATGAGGTGCCACTTCAGCTCGCGGATGCTGCCCTCGAAGTTCTTCTCGACGAAGTCCTCGCCCTTGTCCTTGTTGGTCAGCAGCATGATGCGCTTCAGCAGGGCCTCGGGGAACGTCAGCTCGCCAACCTTCTTCTCCATATAGGCGCGAACGTCCTGCATGAACTTATAGTCGCTGTTCACGGCCAGCTGCGGCTGCAGCATCTCGCCGATCTTCTGGCGGAACTCCTTCTCGCTGCTCACGACACCCTCGCCAAGCACGCTGTCGAACAGCTTCTGGTTCACCTCGGCGGGTTCGAAGTGGCGGATGCCCGTCACCTGATAGCTGAAGTCCGATGTCAGGTCCTTCACGGCGTCCTTGTCAATCTTCAGCAGGGCAGCCACCTCAGCGTCGCTGTTGGCGTAGGCCTTCTTCGGGTTGAACGTGATAATGTCGCCGGGCTTGCAGCCGTCGAACAGCTTCTTCTGGGCCTCGTCCTTGATATATGAGGGCATGATCATGCTGCTGTCCGTCGTGATACCGTCCTCGAGCGTGTTGCCCTGCTCGTCGAGCTGGCGCAGGTCGCCCGTCAGCGTGTCGTTGCCGCTGAACACGTCGGCGTCGCGCATCTCACCATGCTGACTGGCATACATCTGTATCTGATTGTCTATCAGCTTGTCATCGGCCTTGATGGCGTAGTAGTCAATCTTGTCCTTCCCGTCGAGCACAGCCGTAAACTCGGGGGCCACGGCAATGTCGTAAGCGAAGGTGAACGGACCGTCGGTGGTCAGGTCCTGAGGCTCCTGGTTCTCGCTGGCCAAGGGCTCGCCCAACATCTGTATCTTATTCTCGCGGATATACTCCGTCAGTTTCTCGCTCAGCAGACGGTTGATCTCTTCGACCTTCACGGCCATGCCGTACTGCTTCTTGACCATACCCATGGGCACCATGCCGGGGCGGAAGCCGGGCACCTGGGCGCGCTTCCGGTAGTCTTTCAAGGTCTTGTCGACCTTCTCCTGATAGTCTTCTTTCTCGACGGTGACGGTCAGCAGGCCATTCACCTTGTCGGGGTTCTCAAACGTGATGTTCATTGCTTCTTATACCTTATTTATATAATATGTTGTCAAATTGGGGTGCAAAATTACGCAAATTTGCGCGAACGGCCAAATAATTTATTATTTATTTGCTTTTTTGGCATCATTGGCCGCATCCTGCGCATCCCCCACTCTACGGCATCGGACGGGCGCGGATTTTTTTTGTCTACGGACTTTTAGGACTTTAAGGACTTTTTCGTGCTGTGCGGTTGAAAGCAGCCCTATATTGCCTCTAACAATGTCAGTTTCCAAGGAGAGCAAGAGTCTGTTACTTGTATGAGAGATAACGTCTAAGGATTTAAAGGATTTAAAGGATTAGCGAAACGCACTATGCTTATTATGAATAATTCAGGTTGGAATCGACACTGCGCGCCTCCATCCTCTAAATCCTTTGAATCCTTAGACTAAGAGTTGTCAAGGATATAAAGGAGCTGTGCAACAATGATAAAGTGTAAGGCACTGCGCGCCGCCATCCTCTAAATCCTTAGAATCCTTAGACTTAGAGTAGCTTGGCATAACCGACATAGTTAGCGGCTGAAGCAGGTCAGCATCAGGTTTGTTTTCAACCGCACAGGTCGTAAGATTTCATTGGCTGCCCTCGTCGCTATGGCGCCGCATGATGATGCGCACATACTCGTCGAGGCCGAAGATTGAACCGGCCAGCAGGAACGACTGCGCCACGTAGTAGAGCAGTCCGGCGGCCACGTCGTCAATGCTGACCACCTGGTAGGTCACCAGGGCGATGCTGCTGACGATGAGCAGCACTGCACAGGCATACTGTGATGTCTTGAATCGTTTTGTTTCCATGATGTCAGATGTTTTTTGTGGGTTTGATGTTTGAATCGGGCTTGCTGAACAGCAGGTCGGCGATGTCGATCTTTGCCGCCCGCTGCGCCTGGTTGGCTTGCCGCTCCAGCAGACTGCTCACGCTGACGGGGTGGCCCAGCACGTCGGCTGCAGCCTCGGCCACTTCATACCAGTCGCGATAGGTCTGGCCGGTCTCGTCGGTGTCGGGGAAGAGCATCACGCGGCGGCCCTTCAGCGGCAGGAGCCTGGCCACGCTGAGTTCGGTCTTGCCCCCTGTGGCAAGCCAGGTGAACTCTGGTCTGACGGCCGACATGATGACGGCAGTCTTCTCGGACTCGACGACGCAGAGGGGCCGTGTGTGGGCCGTCAGCAGATGCAGCCCGAACAGGCAGTGCTGCGGCGAGCAGTCCGGCGGCAGCATGGCGGCACGGCGCAGGTGGTAGCTCACCCACGACGGATGGCGGTCGTGGTCGCGGTGGCAGTCCGGGCGGTAGTACATGATCTTGCCGTCGCTCACCTTGTCGTGCTCGTCGATCTGCCAGAAGATGACGCCTCCGTCGCGGCTCATGCCCAGCCGGTAAAGCTGTGCGGCGCGGTGCATCTGTGCAGCCGTCATGTAGCCGCACGCCACCAGCGACTGGCAGAACACCGACTCGGTGCTCAGACGGCGCTGCCACATGGGGCGGGTGTCGCGCTGGCGGTCTTGTCCCAGTTCGTGGCGCATGGCCTTGAATGTGTTGTTGAAAAGTTCGTTCATCTTCATTTCTTCTTGCGTTTGAGTCTATATACTCACCTCTCTTCCGGGAAAGGGGTCGGGGGTGAGGCTTTTTTGGGGGGAATTGAAGCCTCCCTCTCATATCTAAGTCCCCCTATAAGGGGGGACAGATATAAGAGAGGGGAGAGGCTTCAGAAGGGGGCTGGCTTGTAGACGGTGTGCCCGTCCTTCACCACCCGTTCGATGACCTTCTCGTCGAGTGCCTGGGCGAGCAGCTGGTTGTACTTGTACGGTATGACGATGCCCGACAGCCGCATCACCCGCTCGCGCAGTTTCCCGCCGCCGACCTCGTCCTCGCCCTGCATGGCGTCGAGAAACAGGTGCAGCACGTCGAACTTGCGCTTCCCCTTCTCGTCGGTCTCGCCGAGCAGATACTCCCTGTTGAGCGGCTGCAGCTGCGCCCCGGCCACAGCCGCCCCGTCGGTGTGCCCCTCGGGCGGCACGGCGCAGGCCACCGGTATACCGTCCTCACCCACCTCGAAGTACATCGGCTGACTGATGTCGTACTTGCGCGTCAGCGTCTGCTCCAGCTTGAACACCCGGCTGGGCTTCAACTTCTCGCAGGCATACACCTCGAAGGCCTTGTTCATCAGCTCCGTGCCTATCCATCCGCGCAGGTTGCTGTCCTCGCCAGCCTTGTTCTGGTGTAGCACGCAGACGATGCAGCACTCCATCGTAGTGGCCAGGTGGAGCAGCTCCTCCATCACCTCCTGAGCCAGCACCCCGTCGTTGATGTCGTTCACCAGGTCGCGTATGCCGTCGACGACCACCAGGTCGGGCTTGCACCGCCTGACGGCCTCCATCAGCAGCGAGCGCCGCAGCTTCCACTCCACGCTGCGCACGTTGAAGACATCGAAGAGACCCATCCCGGGGTGGGCCTTTGTCATCTTCATGATGCGGTTCTTCAGGATGTCCTGCGTCGACTCGTCGCTCTGTTCCGTGTCGTACCACAGCACGCGCAGCGCCTGCTCGCTGTTGCGCTGGAAGTAGAGCACGCTCTGCAAGCAGCAGCACGCCATCAGCATCGACGTCACAAACGTCTTCCCCGACTTCGCCTTGCCCGTGATGGCCACCAGCTCCCTTCGCGGGAAGCACGGCCGGCCGAAGAGGCGCAGCAGGAAGTCCATCTGCGGCAGCTCCCGCCCGGGCGTTATGCGCAGCTTCTCCAGCAGCAGCATCTCCGGGCTCACCGCCGTCTCCTCGCCGGCATGTGCCAGCTCAGCGTCTAATTGGTTGATAACTTCATTGTTCATAACTTCTTTTCCTGTTTGTTCATTCTGTCAATAATTCCAGCATCGCGATTGCTGATGCAAAGTTACGAACAATTTCCGACACTGCCTCTTACGTAGTACCTACATGTAGGCACTACGTTGTGGGTCTCGTCGTTCTTATATAGTGATTATCGCCTTTAGCTTGTCTCTAAAAGCATGTGTTTTGTCCTGGTTGATTGCTCTGTTGTAGTCGATTCTCAGATCCTCCCGTCCCCACAGGGTCACAAACGCCTTCCATCTGCTCTCCGTCTTCAGCTCGATGCTCAGCACGTCGGCCATCACTGCTATCTCCGTCCTCGACAACCCGACGGGCTGGTAGTTGCCGTCAATGTAGCCTGCCGCCTGAAGCTTCGTCCATATCCGCATGGCCTTGTCGGTCGATAGTTCCGGCGGCAGACGTTTGGGGCCGGTCCCGTCCCTGGGGCGCCTGCCCGTGGGCGGCTTTGCCCGCTGGGCCTGCGTGTCGCCCATCAGCACCATGATCAGCTCGCGCTGCTGCTGGAGGCTGTGCTCCTCGGCCTTGCGCTCGTCGGCCAGCTCCCGCTCCCTGATGTAGGCCAGCGCCTCGCGGTAGGCTTCGGTGCAGTCGCTGTAGATTATCAGCTCGTGTGCTACGCTCTCGACGTGCTGCCGTGCTAAGGCTGGCCCGCCGTTGTCAATGTAGAACGCAGCAACGTCGGCCAGCACCCTTCGGGCGATGGAGAACCCCTCCGGGCGTTCGGGGCTGGCTCGTGTGAATTCCTGCTGATCCATAGTGCTACAAGTTGCAAAGTTAGCACTTTTTTCGCGATGCACAAAGGCTTTCAGCAAATATTTTTCTACTTTCTGCACACCCGTTTTAAAGTGTGCAATTTTTCCCTCGGCAACGCCCCGGCGCACCCGCCCGGCCCCTGCTAACTGGCCTACTTAGCACTGCTAACTGGCCTACTTAGCACTGCTAACTGGGCCAGTTAGTAACGTGTCAGCTAACTCCAGCCACCATTAGGAACTTATCACTGAAATGAATAAAATTTCCATGAATTATTTGGGACTTTCATTTTTTCTTCTTATCTTTGCAAAAAAGAACGAATACAATGGGAGTAACCTACGACAATTCAGAGAAAAAGTTCGTGTTCGACTTCGAGCACGATGGTGCTGAGGATATTGTCAGCCTGACCGGCGACGGGTATCAGGTGGAGGCCTTTGGCAAGTGTTTCTACTATGGCTATGAATTCTCGGCCCAGGTGGAAAGTCGGGTACGTACTGCTTTTATCAAATATGTAAAATTCACTGAGGCGTTACAAGACACTCCAGACTTGACTAACTTCATCAAGAAAGCCATTGACAATCTCGACAGGCAAATAAACCTCTTTGACTATGATCTGGTTGTTATGCCCGAATCATCGAGTATGGTGAACCAATATATGCTGCGCTACATCTACAGGTTTGCACAGCCAACACTGAGAAAGATGGAACTGGTGAAGGCTTTGCCAGCAAACATATCGTTCGACATGGACGGTTTTGAACAGCAGTATCTGGATGTTAAGTTAGAAAATGGACGGCCCCGCTATACCGAAGCTCAGAAGGAAGAAGTCAGACAGTCAATCTGCAAAATGCTCGATTTGATTCATCAGAAGGACTATTTCACCATAGCAAGGGACGTCAGGAAGAGCCGTTTCCGTCCTTTCATGATAGAATTTCTGAAGTTTGCTTCAGAAGCTGACAAAGAGCTTTACGCCACTATCCGTAAGCAGAACGTGCTGGTGCTTGACGATATCACCACCAGCGGCTCGACACTGAATGAGATTCTTCGTTCGCTTCGGATAGTCAATGACGACAACAACATCACCATCTTCAGCCTCATCGGGCGCAAGGACCTGATGGCGGAGTCTTATTGAGTTAATAAGCTGGTAAACTTTTCTAATGGGCGCTTCGCTCTAGAATAAACACAGTTCCTAATCACACTTTTTCACCCAAAACATTTGGAAGTTTCATTTTTTTTATCGATATTTGCAGGCAGAAAAGTAGGATATGGAAGATAATATGCACAACAACAGCCTACTGAGGTTATGGGTGGCCCTGCTGCTGATGGTGGCGAGGGGCGGATTGGCTGTGGCCGACAGCGTCGACCGCACGAGCCTCATACAGAACCCGTCGTTTGAGACTGAGACGACGACGGGGTGGACTGTCAATAACATGAGCCGGCAGAACAACAGCGTGTTCTCGATTAAGAAGGGCAGCTATTATGCCGAGTCGTGGGTCAGCATCGGACAGAAAATTGGTGATGCCTCGGTCACGCAGACGCTCAGGAACCTGCCCAAGGGCACTTACAAGCTGATGGCTTCGGCCCTGCACATCCAGCAGAGTGGCAGCGGCAGTACCACCAACAAAGGCGCAGCCCAGAAAGGAGCCCGCCTGTTTGCGGGCAGTTCAACGACCGAGGTGACGGCCATGAAGCAGTACTCCGTGACGTTCGCCGTCCTCGAAGAGAAGGCCAATGTGGAAATCGGCTTGAAGGCCGAGGGCGCCACGGGCAACTACCTGTGCGTTGACAACTTCACGCTGCAATACACCGGCGAGGTGACTGCTGCCAGCTTTGCCCAGGAGCTGCAGAACCTGACAGGGCAGGGGCAGGCACTCCTCGACAAGGGCATACAGAACGACGTGGCTGAGGCGCTGACGGCAGCTGTCGGCACGGCGCAGAAGGCCCTGGAGGGCACGGGTACCGACGGCGCAGGCAACACCATCTACGATGAGGCCACCCTGACCGAGGCCCTTACGCAACTGCAGGCGGCGCTGAAGGACGGTCAGGCATCGCGCGCCCTGTACGACACCATGCAGGAGCGCATCGACTACGCCGGGAAGGTCATCGGCTGGTGGGAGGACGTGCCCCGCAAGGCCACGGCGCTGGCTAACCTGAAGGCCGGTCTCGAGAGTGCGCAACAAACGGTGGCCGACTATACGCTGACCAGGAGTCAGCTGACGACCGCCACCACCCAGCTGAAGAACCGCATTGCTGCCGTCGACAAGAAGATATACTGCAGCACCAACGCCTGCGGCACCGACGCCCAGCTGAAGAACGCCTCCAGCCAGTGGTGCTACGACCGCAGCCTGCAGTCGAAGCACTGGATACTGTTCTGGGAGGCCGGCTACGGCACGGGCGTTCCCGCCTCGGTGGCGACCATCCTGAGCACGGCCGACAAAATATTCGAGTTCTATGCCGACAGCCTGAAGTTCATTACCATCAATCAGGGCAAGTCGAAGTCGGACACCTACAAGATGATTATCCGCCTGCGCTACACCACCGAATGGGAGGCCAGCGGCAGCGGCATCGACAACATGATCGGTCTGCTGACGCTCTCGAATGGTGCCCACACCTCGCGCAGCGGCCAGACTGTGGCCCACGAGATAGGGCACTGTTTCCAGTACCAGACCCACTGCGACAACAACAACCAGAACGGCTGGATGTACAACTGGGGCCAGTCGACGCTGAACGTGTTCTGGGAGATGTGCGCCCAGTGGCAGGCCTATAAGTTCTACCCCACGATGCAGTTCGACAACGAATGGCTGACGAACACGCTCAACGGCTTGCACCGCCATCCGCTTTGCGTCGACCTGCGCTACAACAACTACTTCATTCAGGACTACTTCTGCCACAAGCACGGCATGGACGTCGTGGCGCGGCTCTGGAACAAGTCGGTGAGTCCCGAGGACCCGCTGCAGGCCTATATGCGGCTCACGATGACCGGCAGCTCTGCCAAGAAGCTGGACCAGCTGAACGACGAGATGTGGGAGTACGGCGCACGGATGACCACCTTCGACCTCGACCCCATCCGCCAGCGCGGCAAGGCCACCATCAACAAGCGCGCCCAGACCGCCCTGACCAAGGACGGCGAGGGATTCTGGTCGCCGACGGCTGCCAACTGCATTGAGAACTTCGGCAACAATGCCATCCGTCTGAACGTGCCCTCCGGCGGCAAGACCGTCTATGCCGAGTTCATTGGCGAGGCCGGCAAGGCGGGCTACACTGCCTTCAACAAGACGAAGGCCGGCTGGAAGTATGGCTTCGTGGCCCTGCAGAAAGACGGCACCCGCGTCTATGGCGACATTGCCACGGCTACCTACGCCGAGCCCGAGGGCGTCATTGCCTTCGACTGCCCGGCCAACTGCAGCTATCTGTGGCTCGTGGTGAGCGGTGCCCCCACCAGCTACTGGACGCGCGACTGGCTCAGCTGGTCGGAGGAGGGTCCTGCCGAGCAGTGGCCCTACCGCGTGAAACTCTACCAGACCAATGTCTATGGCAAGGCCAACAACAACGACTATCCGACCGCCATCCGCGACGTGGCTGCCGAGGGCCGTCAGGCTCCAGATAATGTCTATACGTTGTCGGGTCAGATTGTCAGGCACGGTACAACGTCGCTCGACGGCCTGCCTCAGGGCGTCTACATTGTCGGTGGCAAAAAGGTGATCAAGAAATGAGAATAAGCAAAAACTGAGAATATGACAAAGGAACAGAATTTGAATGACGTGGCACGGGTGCTGGCACGTATCAGCCAGAGAGGTGAGACACCTGTGACGGAGGAGACGATTGCCGCTGCCCTCGGGCGCTGTATGCAAGCGCTTAACCCCGATGAGGCCGAGATGCTGATGCAGTTGTCGGCACAGGCCATCGAATACGCCGACGAGAAACACCACCCCGAGGTGACCGAGGTCAGGCCGCAGGTGCTGGAGTGCGACGTGGTGCGCTTCCAGAACAACAAGGAGAAGTGGGTGGCCTTCGTCGGACTGCTCGACGGCCGGCCCTACGAAATCTTCACCGGCTTGCAGGACGACGAGGAGGGCATCGTGCTGCCCAAGACCGTCACCCACGGCAAGATACTGAAGCAGGTGAACGCCGACGGCACGAAGCGCTACGACTTCCAGTTCGAGAACAAGCGCGGCTACAAGACCACCGTCGAGGGACTCTCGGAGAAGTTCAACCCTGAGTACTGGAACTATGCCAAGCTCATCTCGGGTGTGCTGCGCTACCGTATGCCCATCGACCACGTCGTCAAGCTCGTGGCCTCGCTGCAGTTGCAGAGCGAGAACATCAACACGTGGAAGATCGGCGTGGAGCGCGCCCTGAAGAAATATGCCGGCGGTGCTGCCGACCTAACCGATACTGGCGATGAAGCTGCAGACATACATCCGACTGGAGAAGCTGAGGTTTAGGGCGCTGCACGGCGTGCTGCCCCAGGAGCGCCAGGTTGGCGGCGACTTCACCGTCACCCTGCGTATCGGCTACCCGTGGCAGGCGGCGATGGACTCCGACGCCGTCGCCGACACCCTCGACTACGCCGCCGTCTTCCGCCTCGTCCAGCGTGAGATGGTTTTGCCATCTCAACTCCTGGAGCATGTTGCCGGCCGCATAGCAAAAGCCCTGCTGCGCGACTTCCCGCACATCTCCTCCATCGACCTCTGGCTGACCAAGACGTGCCCGCCGATGGGGGCCGACAGCGAGGGTGCCGGCGTGGAGCTACACTTAATAAATGATAAAACTGAGCCGACATTATAGCTTTTTTAACGGAAAAGCCGTACCTTTGCACAAATGATATACAGAAGACTGACCGCCATCCTCGTGCTACTGCTGAGTCTCGCCCTGTCTGTGGACGCTGCTCAGAAGAAGGTCTTTACGCTGTGCATCGATGCCGGGCATGGCGGCGGCGACCCCGGAGCCAGGGGCAAGATTTCGAAGGAGAAGACGCTCACGCTGCGCTACGCACTGGCCTTCGGCCGCATCATCGAGCAGAACTGTCCTGACGTGAAGGTCATCTACACCCGCAAGACCGACCGCTTCATCGAACTGTGGCAGCGCGCCGAGATTGCCAACAAGGCCAAGGCCGACCTCTTCGTCTCCGTGCACATCAACTCGCTGCCGGGAGGGCACATCGCCCGAGGCTACCAGACCTACACGCTGGGCCGCAGCCGTCGCGACGGCAACAAGCAGGGCTATATTGAGAACCTGGAGGTGGCCAAGCGCGAGAATGCCGTCATCCTCTACGAGAAGGACTACCAGCAGCACTACGAGGGCTTCGACCCGAAATCGCCCGAGAGCAACATCCTCTTCGAGCTGGTGCAGGACAAGAACCTGGAGAACAGCATCCAGCTGGCCAAGTTCATGCAGAAGAACATCTGCTCGGCCACCGGGCGTCAGGACAAGGGCGTACACCAGGACAACCTCGCCGTGCTGCGCCTGACGTCGATGCCCGCCTGCCTGATGGAGCTGGGCTTCATCTCTACCTCCGACGAGGAGCAGTACATGAACAGCGACCGTGCCCTGCAGCAGTACACTCGCGGTTTCTACAACGCTTTCGTGGCCTATAAGAATAAGGTGGCGCCCAACATCAAGGTGCCCTACAAGCCCGCCACCGAGCTGCCCGAACCGACTCAGCCGGAAAAGCCCGCTGAGAAGGTGGAGGAACCTGCCGACAACACGCTCGCCCAGGCGCAACCGGCTCCGCAGCCGCTCCTGTCGCAGCCCGTGGCCGACGAGGCGCCCGCCGAACCGGCCGCCGCCGGCGATGCTCCCGTCTTCAAGGTTCAGATCCTGACCAGCGGCAGCGTGCTGAAGCCGGGCAACCGGCTGCTGAAAGGCCGCACCGACGCCGCTTACTATCGTGAGGGCGGTATCTACAAGTACACCGTCGGCGCGTCGACCAACTACCAGGAAATCTACCGTCTGCGCAAGGAGGTGCTCCCGAAGTTCCCCGAGGCCTTCATCATCGCCTTCCGTGGCGACAAGAAGATGGATGTCAACGAGGCCATCCGCGAATATAAGAGTAATAAAGTAAAAAGGTAATAACACGCGATATGAAATTCTTAACGAAGGAAGTCCAGATAGCTCTTGTGGCCATTGTCGGCCTCGTCCTGCTGTTCTTTGGTATGAAGTTCCTGAAGGGACTGAGCATGTTCTCTGAAGGCAACACCTATATTGTCTTGTTCGATAATGTCAGCGGACTGTCAGCCTCAAGTCCCGTCTATGTCAACGGCATGAAGGTTGGCACGGTGGAGTCCATCGACTGCGACTACTCCCGTCCCGACCAGATAGTGGCTGCCGTGGGGCTCGACGAGAAACTCGTGCTGCCGCAGGGCACGAAGGCCGAGATTGCCAGCGACCTGCTGGGCAACGTCAAGCTGGAGCTGAAGTTGGGCAATGTGGCAGACGGCAAGATGGCCGTCGGCGACACCATCATCGGCCAGACGGCTTCGGGGCTGATGGACAAGGCGGCAACGATGGTGCCGCAGATAGAGAAGATGCTGCCCAAGCTCGACTCCATCCTGGCCTCGGTCAACACGCTGCTGGCCGACCCCACCATAGCCCGCTCCATGCACAACGTCGAGAATATCACCTCGGGGCTGACCACCACCACCCAGCAGCTGCACCAGCTCACGGCGAGCCTGAACCGCCAGCTGCCCGGCATCATGAGCAAGGCCGACGGCGTGATGGCCAATGCCGACACGCTGACGCGCAGTCTGACCACCATCGACGTTGCCTCGACGATGGCCAAGGTCGACCAGACCATGCGCAACGTGGAGCAGATGACGGCCCGCCTGAACAGCAATGAGGGCACCCTCGGACTGCTCATGCGCGACCCCGGACTGTATAACAATCTGAATGCGACGATGATGCATGCCGACTCGCTGATGATTG
>JAFPVW010000198.1 GCA_017395215.1 Prevotella sp.
ACCATGCAAAATTACAGCATTTCTTTCTTACTGCCAAGAAAATACCCTTAAAAGTTATAAAAAGTCTCGTCTTAACTACCACATGGGTGTCTTCGCGGGCGTCTCACCGTGAACAGGTAAGCGTTATTGCAATAATTCTCTTCACGCGTATAATGGTTACTCGCCGAAAAAAAGCTCCAAAAATGGCATGAATGTCCCATCGTCCCATCGTCCCATTAAGCATCTTCCTAAATGGAAAATAGTGAGAATAGAATTTTATAATAATTATAATTATATATAATTATAACACATAGCACTGACCCTATCACCGCATCCGCACCACCTTAATGGGACGATGGGACGCGGGACGCACCACATTGCCTGCCGGTGCCGGAAACACCGATTCGTCAGATTCGTGCTGAAAATCGCCTCAAATCGAGGGCCAGATTTTGGAGGGGAGCGTAAAATTGTTGTAACTTTGCATCGTCGTTCAGGGAAGGACTAACCGGCGCAGTTAAGGCGTCTGACTGCAGCAGTTAACCGAGCTAAACCGGCCACTTGGCTCAACGGAACTGACGACGCGCGTGATAGATAACTTATTATTAGCAATGGGAGCCTTTCAGAACACACAC
The DNA here is from genome assembly GCA_017395215.1 of Prevotella sp. Classification (GTDB taxonomy): domain Bacteria; phylum Bacteroidota; class Bacteroidia; order Bacteroidales; family Bacteroidaceae; genus Prevotella. The sequence goes on from JAFPVW010000198.1 coordinate 612, forward strand.
TATGGCAGTAAAAAACACTAACTTCAGCCCTGAGGGAGCCCGAGCCGTAAAGCTCCTCCATTCTCCCCCCGGAGGGGGAGGCTCCTCCGCTGTTACACGACGGGAGGGGAGGGAGAGGAGCAACTGTTACACCTATCCGTTCATCGAGAGGAGGAACTCCTCGTTGGAGCGCGTCTTGACCAGACGGTCGCGGATGGTGCCCATAGCCTCGATGGGGTTCATCTCGGCAATGAACTTGCGGGCTACCCACATGCGGTTGAGCGTGGTCGGGTCTTGCAGCAGGTCGTCGCGGCGCGTCGACGACTGTACGAGGTCGATGGCCGGGAATATGCGCTTGTTTGAGAGCGAACGGCTGAGCTGGATCTCGGAGTTACCCGTACCCTTGAACTCCTCGAAGATGACCTCGTCCATCTTGGAGCCGGTGTCGACGAGTGCCGTAGCGATAATGGTGAGCGAGCCTCCACCCTCGATGTTACGTGCAGCACCGAAGAAGCGCTTGGGCTTCTGCAAGGCGTTGGCATCGACACCGCCGGTGAGCACCTTACCCGAAGCGGGCGCAACGGTGTTGTATGCGCGAGCCAGTCGGGTGATGGAGTCGAGGAAGATGACGACGTCGTGGCCGCACTCTACCATGCGCTTGGCCTTCTCGAGCACGATGCCTGCAATCTTGACGTGGCGGTCGGCGGGCTCGTCGAATGTCGATGCGATGACCTCGGCATCGACGGTGCGGGCCATGTCGGTGACCTCCTCGGGTCGCTCGTCGATGAGCAGCATCATGATGTAGGCCTCGGGATGGTTGGCGGCAATGGCGTTGGCAATGTCCTTCATGAGGATGGTCTTACCGGTCTTGGGCTGGGCCACGATGAGGGCGCGCTGGCCTTTGCCGATGGGCGAGAAGAGGTCGACGATGCGCACCGAGGGATTGGTGGTCTGCGGGTCGCCGCAGAGTTTGAACTTCTCGTCGGGGAAGAGGGGCGTGAGGTGTTCGAACGATACGCGGTCGCGCACTTCGTTGGGGTTGCGCCCGTTGATGCTGGTGATGTTCGACAGGGCGAAGTACTTCTCGTTGTCGTGAGGCGGGCGGACGGTACACTCCACGACGTCGCCGGTCTTCAGGCTCCACTTCTTGATCTGCTGGGGCGAGACGTAGATGTCGTCGGGCGACGAGAGGTAGTTGTAGTCGCTCGAGCGCAGGAATCCGTAGCCGCCGTCCTGCAGCACCTCGAGGACGCCGTTGCCGGTGATGATGTCGTTGAAGTCGTACTTGTCGGAAGCGCCTGTCTCGGCACTGGCCTGGCGCTGGGGCGCGCTTTGCTGCTGCACGGTCTGGGCAACAGGGCGGTCGAACATGTCGAGCGTGGGAATGGCGGCCTGGTCCTCGATGGGCAGGTCTTCGACGATGATGAAGTCGGTGCCGTCGTTGGGGTCGCCGGCCCAGACGCCTTCGGGCGTCACGGTCTCGTCGGCAAATTCGTCCTGCTTGCGCTGCTTCGACAGCTTCTCCTGCAGCTGCTCGAGCATCTCGGGCGAGGTCTCGCTGCCGGCTGATTCGGCAAGTCCGTCAGCCTCGGGAATAATGTCGGCACCGGGTGCAGGCTCGGCCTCTGCGGCAGGCTCCTCGGGGGCGGCGGGCTGCTCGGCCTTCGCGGCCTCGGCCTGCTTCTCCTTCTCGGCGGCGATGGCGGCCAGCTCGGCCTTCGACTTGCGCCCGCGCTTCTTGGGAGCGGGCTTCTCGGGAGCCGGCTCTGGCTTCTCGGGAGCGGGAGCAGGCTGTTCGGGCTCGGGAGCGGGAGCTACGGGCATGTCGCTGAAGAGCGACGGTGCCTCGGCCGACTTGATGCCGCGACTCTTGACGTCGTAGTTCTCGCCCTCCTTGCCGTTGACACTATATACGCGGTCGGTATCTTTCTTCACAATGCGGGTGCGCTTGCGCTTGCTGGTGGTCTCGCCCGAAGCGCTCTGCTCGGCAGCCTTGTCGAGAATGGCGTAGATGACGTCCTGCTGCGACAGGCTGGGGTCGACCTTGATGTCGAGTTCTTGTGCGATACCCATCAGCTGGGGTATCTCCATCTGTTCAAGTTGTTCTTTGGTATACATAACAATACGATGTAAAATGTCTGTTGTTGGATATAAGAAAATGGTGGAAACGCTTCACGGCCGGAAGCGCTGATTTTGAAAAATCGACTGCAAAGGTAGTGATTATTTCCGAAACTGCCAAACTATTTCGAATCTTTTTCGTAACTTTGCACCGAAAAATAGAAAACAGATGGAAATAAAGACTGCAGAATTCACCCTGAGTGCCCCGACAGTAGGCATGTGCCCGCAGGACACGAAGCCCGAATACGCCTTCATAGGGCGCTCGAACGTGGGCAAGTCGAGCCTGATCAACATGCTGACCAACCACAAGAAACTGGCCAAGACGTCGGCAACGCCCGGCAAGACGCTGCTCATCAATCACTTTATTATTAATAAGGAGTGGTATCTGGTCGATCTGCCCGGCTACGGCTACGCCAAGCGCTCGAAGAAGGAGATTGACAAGCTCGACCAGATGATTCGCGGCTACATCCTGCAGCGCGAGCAGCTGGTGAACGTCTTCGTGCTGGTCGACATACGGCTGGAGCCGCAGAAGATTGACCTGGGGTTCATCGAGTGGCTGGGGGTGTCGTCGGTTCCGTTTGCCATCATCTTCACCAAGGCCGACAAGCTGACGCCCAACAAGGCCCGCCAGGCTGTAGAGGCATACAAGAAGACACTGCTGGAGGCATGGGAGGAGCTGCCGCCCGTCTTCATGACATCGGCCGAGAAGCGCGAGGGCAGGGACGAGGTGCTGCAGTATATCGACGACATTAACCGCTCGCTGAAGGACAATGGCTAAGGACACTCCCTATCTCGACGTGCAGCACCTGTCGAAGTCGTTCGGCTCGCTGGTGCTGTTTGATGACATCAACTTCTCGGTGGCCGAGGGCCAGCACGTAGGGCTGATAGCCAAGAACGGCACGGGAAAGTCGACGCTGCTGAGCATTCTGACTGGCCACGAGGGCTGCGACAGCGGCGACATCATCTACCGCCGCGACATCCGCGTGGGCATGCTCGAGCAGTCGCCCGTGTTCGAACCCGAGGAGTCGGTGCTCGACGCCTGCTTCAACCATCAGGGCGACCCCGAGAAGGTGCTCAAGGCCAAGCAGATTCTGACGAAGCTGAAGATACGCGACCTGCAGCAGCCGATGGGGCAGCTCTCGGGCGGACAGCAGAAGCGCGTGGCGCTGGCCAACGTGCTGATAACGGAGCCCGACTTCCTGATTCTCGACGAGCCTACCAACCACCTCGACCTCGAGATGATAGAATGGCTCGAGGGATTCCTGCAGCGGGGCAACAAAACGCTGCTGATGGTGACTCACGACCGCTTCTTCCTCGACCGCGTCTGTTCGGTCATACTCGAACTCGACGACCAGACCGTCTACACCTATCGCGGCAACTACTCCTACTATCTGGAGAAGCGGCAGG
>JAFPVW010000199.1 GCA_017395215.1 Prevotella sp.
CTCGTTCTCGTGGTCAATCGACGAGGTGGCCTCGTTCTACGACAACAACAACTTCACCATGCAGTGGTGTACCATTGGCGAGAGCCTCAACAATGCCGGTCACGGCAAGGGTGCCCACGGCTACGGCGGCATCTGGGGCGGCAAGCTGGCCTCGTTCCACCACAACCTCATCTGCCACGTCAACAACCGTTCACCCCGCTTCAACGGCGCCCGCTACAACTGGACGGGCTACACAGGCAACAAGCTCTACGACCAGTACAAATGGCAGAACGCCGTGCAGGCCGAGAACGTAGACTTCCGCAACTGCGTCATCTATAACTGTGGCGACGGCTGCTACGGCGGTCCCGGCGGCGGCAAGGTCAACATGGTAGGCAACTACTACAAGACAGGCCCTGGCGCTACTACCAGCCGCCTGACCACCGTCACCGTCGGAGCCAACAGTAACTCAGAGGGGCACCCTGAATACTGGACGATGACCAGCCGCTACTACCTCAGTGGCAACCAGATTAACAATAACGACGCAGGCTGGTCGCAGATGTCGTACGATAACGGTACATACACCATCGATGGCAAACGCTATAGCCCCGACCCCAATCACTACAACGGCAACGACGTGGACTACGTCAAGAACTCGGCAGGCACCGACTGCGTCTGCATCCAGCTCGACGAGCCCGCACCTGTCGGAGAAGTGACCACCCATAGCGCCGCCACGGCCTTCGACAAGGTGCTCGGCCTGGCCGGTGCCTCGCTTGTTCGCGACACGGTTGATGAGCGATACATGACAGAGGCGAAAAACGGTACCGCCACATACAAAGGCTCTGTGACGAAAAGGGCTGGCCGCATCGACCTGGTCAGCGACGTCAACGGCTACACCGAAGTGAACTTCGGGACAGGCAGCCGCCCCGCCGGCTTCGATACCGACCGTGACGGCATTCCTGACGCGTGGGAGACGGCCAACGACCTGAACCCCAACGATGCTTCGGACGCCGCCTTCAAGACCATTGACACCGAGCGAGGATGGTACACGAACCTGGAGATCTACCTGAACTCACTGGTTGAGGACATCATGAAAGCCTGCCAGGCCGACGGCGAAAATGCCGTCAGCGAGTACTACCCTGAGTGGAAGAAACCTGGCGAAGGACAGACAGAGCCGGACACCCCCGATGACCCGGGGAACAATGAAGACCCTCAGGAGCAAACGGTTTCCTACACCGTGTCGTTCAACAACTCTGACAGCGAGAATCCCGAAGGGGTATTCACCTACGAAGGCAAACACAACTTCAACCCGAAGTTTGCCGGGAAATATGACGGTCAGGAATATAGTGCAGGGCTGAAGATGGAGGGCACAACCGTCATCAACTTCTCCACCACGGCAACGGCCACCGTCACCATCGTGCAGTCAACCTGGAGCGAATACACCATCAAATTAGACGGCACAGAGTTGGCCACGTCGAACGCCACGACACCAGAAGACTCAGAAAAAGTGCGTGTCTATACCATCAGCGGCGTACCCGCCGGCGACCATAAGATTACCCGTGGCTCGGGTGAGAGCGGGGTGCTCTACATTGCGGTGGTCACAGAAAACACCACCAATCCCAACCCCGACCCCGATCCAGACCCTGACCCCGACCCAGTCATCATGCCTGGCAATGTTGACGGCAACGAAGTGGTTGACAGTGGCGACGTGACGTACCTGGTCAATCACCTGTTAGGCCAGACGCCCGATAACTTCGTCATCGAGGCTGCCGACGTGAACGACGACGGCGAAGTGGACATTGCCGACGTGGCAGCCCTCATTGCCACCATTATGGAGCAAATGGGCGTGCAAGAATAGAGTGATTGTTGTCGTGCGGACGTTGGGACTATTCTGACAGGAAGAACAGGCTGACGCCCAAGACCGAGATGAGGGCGCCCACTACAGACCGCCACGTGACGGGCTGGCGGAAGAGCCAGTAGGAGGGCAGGATGATGATGATGGGCGTCAGCGCCATCAGCGTGGAGGCGATGCCCGCACCAGTGTACTGCACGGCCATCAGAGAGAAGCCCACCCCCACAAACGGACCGAAGACGGTAGTGGCCGTAGCCACGGCCATGCCCTTACGGTCGTGGATGGCCTCACGCAGCGGTGCCAGTCCCTCGCGGAAATATAGCAGCAGACCGAAGCCTAAGATGCCCGCCACGCAGCGCAGGAAGTTGGCACTGAAGGGTACAAGCCACGCCGGCTGACCGCAGGCTTCGTAATGGTCCATACCTATCTTGCTCAGCACGAGTCCGATGCCCTGACACAGGGCTGCACCGACGGCATAGAGCACGCCGTGCAGCGGCAGCTTCAGCGACACCCTGTGGTGCTCGCCCCGCCCCAGCACGGAGAGTCCAATGCCGCCCAACGTCACCATCATAGCCACAAGACTCATGGGCGTCATCTGCTGGCCCAGCGTCACCCATGCCATAAGGGCTGCCGCCAAGGGTGCCAGGGTCATGAACAGCTGACCATAGCGCGAACCAATGATGATGTAGCACTGGAAGAGGCAGAAGTCGCCGATGACGTAGCCCACCAGACCTGAGAGCAGCATCCAGCCGCAGGCCTCGGCGGTGATGCCGCCGGGCAGGGGCGAGCCTGTCGCTACCCAGAAAAGCACCAGCGACATAGCCAGTGCCAGCGCCATACGCAGCACGTTGAGCGTCAGATTGCCTAACCGCTTACTGCCAAACTCGCTCAACAGGGCCGTGGCCGTCCACGAGAAGGCCACGCCTATCGATATCAGCTCACCAAGATATGACATCGCTGAGTGGTGAAATAAAGAATGACGCCGGAAAGGAGTCCGGCCACGACGTCGATGACGTAGTGGGCGCGGATGTAAACGGTGGCGAAGCACATCAGCACGAAGAGCACGGCCACAAACCAGATGAGCCCGCGGCAGCGCGTGCGAATGGCCAGGAGCAGCAGGACGAGCGTCACGCCGACGTGACTGCTGGGGAAGGCGGCCGTGGGCCGCTCGCCGGCGGCGTGGGCATGCACCATGATCTGGTAGAAGAAACCGTCCTCGTAGCCGGGCATGGTCATCATCTCGTCGTGCGTCAGGAAGTAGTTGCCCACGTCGGGGAACACGCCCTGAGCCACGTTGTCGAGCCCTGCGGCGAGGTAGTAGAACTGGGGCCCCGTGACGGGCAGCGCGACGAAAACGACGTAGAACAGGAAGAAAGAAGCGACGATGACGAACGCCGTGCGCAGGAACTCGTCGTAGCGGCGGAAGAAGTAGTAGACGGCGACAGCTGCCACTAACAGGAAGTAGCTGGAGTAACTTAAGTACATCAGCTCGCTGACGACGGGGTTGGGCAGCCGCTCGGCAAAAAGCAGGGCGGGCTGGCAGCCGAAGACCGACTGCTCGGCGGCAGCGAAGAGGTGGTCGAGGTTGGGGAAAATGCGGTTGAGGTCGAACGTGTCGGGATACCACCACGACAGCAGGGCCAGCTGCAGCGTGACGCGGCAGAGCAGCGTGAAGCGGCAGGGCACCATGCGGTAGACAGCCCACAGGGCGGCGGTGGTGACGACGATGCGCAGACGGCCCCAGACCATCGGCTCGGGCGACGGCAGCTTGGTCCACGTGAAGAATATGAGCACAAGCGTCAGCACGAGATAGGCCAGCACGACCCACTCGGCCGCCAGCAGTCCGCGCACCGGCTTCTTGTCTGTCGCAAACAGATACTTGATTACAGCCATTTGTTGTCTTTATACCACTTGATGCTGCGGCGGACGCCCTCGCTGAGGTCTACCTCGGGATGGTAGCCCAGTTCGCGGATGGCGGGCTCGATGTCGCAGCGCCAGTTGCGCTGCTTGAGGATGTTGTACTTGTCGTTGTTCAAGGCAGAAATCTTGCCCGTCAGCCGTCCGATGTGCTCGCCGAAGAAGGTCACCACGCGGAGCACCCAGACCGGGGCCGTGATGCGTATCCACCAGGGGCGGCCCAGCTCCTCGTGGATGAGGTCGCTGAATGTCGTTGACTGGTACACCTGACCGTCGCTGAGGAAGTACTTGCGGCCCGTCTGTCCCTTCTCCAAGGCAAGGAAGACGGCCTGCACCACGTCGGTGACATAGACAAAGGTGATGTCCTGGCGCTTGAAGCCCACGGCGAAGTCGCTGTGCTGCTTGATGCTCTTGGCCATTAGGAAGTAGTCGCGCTCACGAGGGCCATAGACACCGGTCGGTCGCAGAATAACATACGGGAACTCCCCCCTCCCTTCGGGGGAGGGGCCGGGGGAGAGGCTCTCTAACCACCGCTCTGCCTCCAATTTACTGCGTCCGTACTCCGTATTGGGCTGCGGGGTGTCGGTCTCGCGGATTTCCTCGTAGGGCTGCTGCTCGCGGATGGCACCGAAGACGCTGAGCGAACTCAGATAGACGAAGCGGCGGATGGGCATCTGGAGGGCCATGAGCGCCGTGACGAGATTCTTCGTCCCCTCGGTGTTGATGCGGCGGAAGTCGCGCTTGTCGATGCACTTCGTCACGCCGGCGGCATGGACCACGTAGTCGAACTGATGGCCGCTAAGCTGCTTCTCGAGCTGCTCTTCCGACGAGAGGTTCAGCTCGATGAAGTGTATGTGGGGGTCCTGCAGGTATGCGCGTGAACTGCTGCCGCGCACGGCGGCCCACGTTTCGAAGCCCCGCCGCAGGGCCTCCTCGACAATGAACGAGCCAATAAAACCGCTGGCTCCGGTGACCAATATTTTCATTTTCACAACTTTTTGCGCGCAAAGTTACACATTTTTATTTATTTTCCTTACCTTTGCACCTACAATTTAACGAACAAAAGCAGAACGACGATGAAAAGACAGTTTTTACTGCTGGCAGCAGTGCTGCTCAGTTGTATGGCAATGGCCGAGGACGGCAGCCGCCTCTGGCTGCGCTACGACGAAGTGAACAAGGCAAAGGTGACGGGACCCGAGTGTATAGCCGCCGACGAGCTGCGCAAGTACTATCGCGGCAGCGAGGCGCAGCTGGTGATTGACCCGACGGTCAGCGACGACGAGGGCTACGTCATCAGCGGCAGCACCGTGCGCGCCAAGACCGAGCAGGGACTGATGTACGGCGCCTACGCCCTGCTGCGCGGCGAGACGGGCGCTTCGAGGCCGTTCTACAAACTGCGCATCCTGAACCACTGGGACAACCTGGACAGCTCGATTGAGCGCGGCTATGCCGGACTGAGCATCTTCTGGGCCTTGGAGGACCCGAAGACCAGGCGCACGCCAGACCAGTGGAAGCCCAAGCCCATCAACCGCGAACTGATTAAGGACTACGCCCGTGCCAACGCCTCGATAGGCATCAACGGTACGGTGCTAAATAACGTCAATGCCTCGCCGAAGATGCTCACCGCCATCTATATAGATAAGGTAAAGGATATTGCCGACATCCTGCGCCCCTACGGTATCAAGGTGTATCTTTCCGTCAACTTCGGCTCGCCGATGACGGTCGGTGCCAAAGGTGTCAACGGAGGTAAGCCGCTGAAGACCGCCGACCCCATGAATGCTCAGGTGAAAGCCTGGTGGAAGGCGAAGGCCAAGGAAATCTATCAGCAGATTCCTGACTTCGGCGGATTCCTGGTTAAAGCCAACAGCGAGGGGCAGCCCGGTCCCTTCGACTATAAGCGTACCCATGCCGATGGTGCCAACATGCTGGCCGATGCCGTGAAGCCATACGGCGGCATCATTATGTGGCGCAGCTTCGTCTATGGTGCTGCCCATAAGGGTGAGGACCGCGTGAAGCAGGCAGTGTCGGAGTTCAAGGACCTCGACGGCAAGTTCCGCGACAACGTCATCCTGCAGTCGAAGAACGGTCCGCTCGACTTCCAGCCGCGTGAGCCCTACGCACCCATCTTCGACAACATGCGCCAGACGAAGCAGATGGCCGAACTGCAGATTACGCAGGAGTATCTGGGACAGTCGCGCCATCTGGTCTACCTGGCCCCGATGTGGCGCGAGTTCTTCCGCTATGTGGAACCCAGCCGTCTGGTGGGCATTGCTGGCGTGGCCAACATCGGACTCGACAAGAACTGGTGCGGCCATCATTTCTCGCAGGCCAACTGGTATGCCTTCGGGCGGCTGGCGTGGAATCCATCGATGAAATCGGAGGAAATTGCAAGCGAGTGGCTGGCGGCGACGTTCGGGAAAACCGAGAAGGACGATGCACTGCTGAGCGTCATGCTCCGCAGTCGCGAAGCCTGCGTGGACTATATGATGCCGCTCGGACTGCACCATATCTTCAAGTTCGACCACCACTACGGACCGGAGCCCGACGGGTTCATCAAGTCGTACCCGATAGAGTGGTGCCCAGTCTATTACCATCAGGCCGACAAGCAGGGCATCGGCTTTGACCGCACACATACGGGCAGCGACGCCACGAGCCAGTACCGCGAGCCTTACTGCTCACTCTACGACAACCCGTCGACCTGCCCGGAGAACCTGCTGCTGTGGTTCCACCACCTGCCCTGGACCTACCGTATGAACAGCGGCCGCACGCTGTGGGAGGAGCTACAATATCGCTACAACCGTGGCGTCGCAGAGGTTGAGGATTTCTGCAAGGTGTGGCAGGACTGCAAGCCCTACATTGACGAGCAGCGCTGGAGCGAGGTCGACAAGCGCATGCAGCACCAGCTGGAGAACGCCCGCGAGTGGCGCGACGTCTGCCTGAAATACTTCGGCTCGTTTGTGGAGTAGGTGATAACCTTAGATATTATTTTTGGCACGGAAGAACACGGAAAGCACTGTTTTTTCCCCGGCCAGACAGTGTCCTTCCGTGTTTTTCCGTGCCTAAAAAAAGAGCGCGCAAGCTTTCATGGCGAATATTGCTCCCTCTTCAACCCTGGGAGCTCTTTGGCCTTTCAGGCCGTCTCTCGGATGCATGCGGATAATCTTTTTTTTAGTTATGGGGGTGATAATCAGCCACACGGTCAACCAATAGCTCAAACGGTCCGACGGGCAGTCCCGTCTCGGCATAGGCGTTCAGCCGTAGAGGATTGTCCTTCCAGGCGTGGCGCACCAGTTTGGGATAGTCAATGGGCGAGTCGATGATGACGTTGCGGCCTTCGCTGTGGGCGGTAGCGTTGTAGGCGCGCCCGCCCTTGTCGACGACCTCAAACTCAAAGAGCTCGCCGCAGGGGCGCAGGGGCTGGTCAAAGGTCAGGATGATACGCCCTTTCCCGTAGGTGAACGACGTGATTTGCGGCATCAGCTTCACCTTCTTGTCTTTATATACCAGACGGTCGAAGCAGAGGCCGATGCGCTCGGCCACCTCACGCTTGCGCAGCGGATGAATGTCAACGGTCTCGCCGAGGTCGATGGCGGTAGCCAGTTCCACGTTGTCCATCTTCTGAGCCGTAAGCCGCTGAGCCTCGCGCAGCTGTGCCCAGTTGCTGTTGGTGCTGACGGGCGTGGCCTGATAGGTGATGGGACGCGGCATGCCCGTCTGCTGGCGTCCGTCGTAGTTGGCTAACTGTACCACGACGAAGGGCAGCTCGGGCTGCTGCCAGCGGTCGCGCCAGCAGCCGATGAGCTTCTCGAGGTAGTCGGCGTAGGGGGCAGGGTTGCCCACGTTCGACTCGCCCTGATACCAGACGACGCCCGACAGCGCGAAGGGAGCCAGCGGATGGAGCACGGCGTTGTAGAGTGTGGTGGGCAGGTTCTGTAAGGAGACGTCGCCGCCAGGACAGGGAGGCATCTCGGCACCCAGGTGGAACTTCCACGACGGACTGAGGGGAATCACATCTTTCGGCATGGGGTTTTGCGAAAGGCGGTCGTCGCCAAAGCAGAGCATGTAAGGCTTCTCAGGTATGAAGTGTGCGGCCCCGTTCTTGTTGATGAAGCGGATGGTGATGACGTTGTCGCCCTCCTGGAGCAGGCCTTCGGGAATATCGTAGCGGCGCGGGGGATACTGATAGCCGGTCTGGCCGATCTGTCGGCCGTTGAGGTAGGTGACGTCCTGGTCGTAGAGGGTGCCCAACAGCAGGCGGGCGGGCTTGCCGGCGTGGGCCTTGTCGATGGTGATATGCTGACGCAGCCAGACGGAGCCCGTGCCCCGCCAGTTCCAGTTGTTCTGGTCGATGACGGACCAGTCATTGTCCTGGAAGTCGGGCTGAGCATAGCTCTGCACATTATCTTCCTTGTTGAGCATCTCGTTCCATCGGCGGCTGGCCTCGCCGTTGGCCTGAGCCTGGGCCTTGACGTAGTTGTCGTTCTGGAAGAACTCCACCCTCTTCACCAGCATCGGGTAGTCGCGGCGCAGTGAGTCGGCACTGATCCAGGCCTCGATGGGCGTACCGCCCCAGCTGTTGACGATGATGCCTTGGGCCACTCCCGTCTTCTCAAACATCCGCTTGCCGAGGAAGGAGCCGACCGCCGAGAAGAGCCAGGCGTTCTGCTTCGTCAGCGGCTTCCAGTTAATGCTCGTAGGTCGGATGTCGTCCTTCACGCCGTGAGTATCCGTGTCGTTCTGTACACGGAATAGCCGGACCTTGTCAAGCGAAAAATCATCGATTTCATCGGTATAATTCGGATATACGCGCTCAATCGTCACGTCGATGTTCGACTGGCCTGACAACAGCCAGACGTCGCCGATGAACACGTCGTCGAGCAATATCTTTTCACTTTTCACTCCGTCACTATTCACTTCCAAGGTATAGGGTCCGCCCGCCTTCATCTGTGGTAGGTCTACCCGCCAGCGGCCGTCGGCATCGGCGACAGTCGCCACCTTTTTCTTATTAAGAGTAACCGTGACGGCCTCGCCGGCGTCGGCTTTCCCCCAAACAGGGATAGCCTTGCCACGTTGAAGTATCATACCATTCTGGAACAGTTGAGGCATTGTCACCTTGGCTTCCAAGGTAACTGAGCAGGCCAGCATTGTGGCCCAAAGCATAAGTCGGATGTTCATCATTTGTTTTAGTTGCTTTTAGTATTTTCTGCAAAAATACAAAAATCCTGCGATGAAATGGCGAAAAGTAGCCTTTTTTAACTGAAATGAGATAATTAGAAAGACATCTGTAACATTTTTGTAGGATATGGTTGCGAAAAAATAAGTATCTTTGCAGACAAATTCAAATCTAAAACTTATCACAATGGCAACATCAATCAATGAAACCAAAGGCTTTTACAAGCTTTCGTGGCTCCAGCGCATCGGCTTCGGCTCGGGCGACCTGGCGCAGAACCTCATCTTCCAGACGGTAGCAACCTACCTGATGATTTACCTGACAACGGTATTGAAAATCAATGCCGCCTTTGTCAGCGGACTGATTCTCACGGTTCGACTTATTGACTGCTTCTGGAGTCCTATCGTGGGACGCTATATTGACAACCGCAATCCCAAGTTAGGCAAGTATCGCACTTATCTGCTTTACGGTGGTATTCCTCTGACGGTGGCTGCCTGCCTGCTGATGCTTCCTCAGGCTGCAACATGGTCTATGCCGATGAAGATGATCTATGCTGCTCTGAGCTATACCGTGCTGAGCATGATCTATTCGGTGGTGAACATTCCGTACGGCTCGATCATGGCCAGTATGACTCGTGACAACGATGAGGTGCTGATTCTTACCTCTACGCGAATGGTCTGTGCCAACATCGGTCAGATTGTTGTCCAGGCGGGTTTCCCCATCGGTCTCGCCATGTGTGTCCATGCTGCCATTGACTGGAATCAGGCTACGTTTATGGCTATCGGAACGATTCCGGCTTTCGTCATCCTGCCTTCTCTGCCGATACTGAAGAAGTGGCTGGGCAAGAAGGGCCTGTACTACACGCTTCTCGCCGTTGGCCTTGTTGGATTCGCTATCCTGTTCACCATTGGCAAGTTCTTCGACGTAAGCAGCTACAATACGCTTGTGCAGATTGCAAAGGTTATGACGGGTGTCGGTCTCCTTGTTGGTTCTCTGATGTGGGCGCTTGTTCCTGAGGTTATCACCGAGGCTGAATACCGTACAGGAAACCGGCCTGCCGCCACAGTTAACGCACTTGCCGGTGTCGCCTTTAAGGCCGGCTTCTCAATTGCCGGTTGGATTACTCCTTTGGTAATGGGATGGATCGGCTTTAACTTTGCCAGTGAAGAGTCGGCCTTGTCAACTGATCCTATGGCATGGTTTACGGTTACTTGTGTATTTGCCATCGTCGGATTCTTCCTCTTGATGCTTTGCTTTATGGGCAGCAAGGAGAATATCACTACTACACCTGAAAAGCCTGTCTCGTTTGGTGAGATGTGGCAGGAGTTCAAGGCGAACAAGTGCCTGCAGTTGGTGCTTAGCATCTTTGTCGTGGTGTTCCTGGCTTCGTTCATCAGCGCACCGGTCAATGCCTACTATCCAAAGCTGGCCAACTATTCTGACATCGCCCAGAACGCTATCTTGGTGTTCACGACCATCATTCCTGCCATTCTTCTTGTCATTGTAGGCTACCTTATTTATAAGTATCCCCTTACCGATGAGAGACTTGACGAAATCAACAGGGAAATTGAGGCACGCAGCAATGAATAAGAAATTGTTGTTCCTTTGCTTGGCCATGATGCCGCTGGCATCAATGGCCCAGCAGGGGTTAAAGGACGCCATCGGCAAGTACTGCCTCATTGGCGCGGCCATCAACCAGTGGCAGAGTGACGGGCAGGTGCCCGAGGGTGATGCCATCGTCGACAAGCACTTCAACTGCGCCGTGGCCGAGAACTGTATGAAGCCGGAGTCGCTGGCTCCCGCCGAGGGCATCTTCGACTTCCGCGTAGCCGATAAGTTCGTCAGCTACTGCCAGCAGCACAAGCTGAAGGTGCTGGGGCACTGCCTCGTCTGGCACTCGCAGGCTCCCGACTGGTGGTTTACCAACGGTTATACGGCCAGTCCTGCCTCCAAGGAAGTACTCAGGGAGCGGCTCATCAAGCACATCAAGACCGTCGTCGGCCACTTCAAGGGTCAGGTACACGGCTGGGATGTGGTGAACGAGGCCATCGAGGACGACGGCTCGTTCCGTAAGTCGCCCTACTTCAACCTGCTGGGCGAGGAGTTCATCGAACTGGCCTTCCGCACCGCCCACGAGGCCGACCCCGATGCCGAGCTGTACTACAACGACTACTCGATGGCCGGTGAGAAAAAGCGTGAGGCCGTCTGCCGGCTAGTCATGAATCTCAAGGCCAAGGGCCTGCGCATTGACGGTGTGGGTATGCAGAGCCACAATGGCTTGGACTACCCCAACCTTGAGGAGTACGAGAAATCGATGGACGCCTTTGCTGCCTGTGGCGTGAAGGTGATGATTACCGAGCTCGACTTGAACGTGCTGCCCAGTCCCGAAGGGTTTGGCGGTGCCGACATCAGCCAGAACTTTGAGATGCAGCAGAAGCTGAATCCCTACACCACCGGACTGCCCAAGGACAAGCAGAAGGAGGTGGACGCCCGCTGGCTGCAGCTGTTCAAGATCTTCTATAAGCACCGTTCGCAGATTTCGCGCATCAACCTGTGGGGCGTCAGCGACGGTGGATCGCGGCTCAACGGCTGGCCCGTCAAGGGACGCACCAACTACCCGCTGCTCTTCGACCGCCACTACAAGGAGAAGCCCGTCATCAACGAAATTATCAAACTTTATCAATAACTACAATTATGGCAAAACTTCCACGTTATCTTTTCCCGAGTGACTATATGGCCGACCCTGCGGCCCACGTGTTTAACGACAAACTCTACGTCTACCCATCGCACGACTGGGAGGCCGGTGCAGCCTTCGATGACGACGGCGGCCACTTCCAGATGAAGGACTACCACGTGTTGTCGTTCAACGATGTCGAGAACGACGATGCTGTTGACCACGGCGTGATCCTCGACGTCAGTCAGGTGCCCTGGGCAGAGAAGCAGATGTGGGACAGCGACGTCGTCGAGAAAGACGGCAAGTACTACCTCATCTTCTCGGCCAAGGACTACAACGGCGTGTTCCATCTTGGCGTTGCCATCGCCGACAAGCCCGAAGGCCCGTTCATTCCACAGGAGCATCCCATTCGCGGCGCCTACAGCATCGACCCCTGTGTGTTCAAGGACGACGACGGCCAGATCTACTGCTACTACGGCGGCCTCTGGGGCGGCCAGCTGCAGTGGAATGTGGCTCCGCAGCAAGTACTGAAAGAAGGCGTTGACCTGGGTCCTGCACCCGACCGTAAGACACAGCTCTTCACTGCCCCCGACATGCCTGCCCTGCCCAGTCTGATGGCCCGCATGAGTGACGACTTGCTGCAGTTTGCTGAGGCTCCTCGTCAGGTTCTCGTCGTCGACAAGGACGATCAGCCGCTGAAGGCCGGCGACCCGCACCGATTCTTCGAGGCTTCGTGGATGCACAAGTATCAGGGCAAGTACTACTTCTCGTACTCCACAGGCGACAGCCACTTCCTGTGCTACGCCATCGGCGACAACCCCTACGGCCCATTCACCTATCAGGGTGTCATTCTGGAGCCTGTCGTCGGCTGGACCACCCACCACTGCATCGTCGAGTTCAAGGGTCAGTGGTACCTGCTCTACCACGACTGCGTACCCTCTAACGACGTGACACACCTGCGCTCTCTGAAGGTGCAGCGCCTCTTCTACAACGAGGACGGCACCATCAAGCTTGTCGTTAATGAATAGGAACAAGCTCATATCAGACTACTACACCCTGCACCGGGCAGAGCTGCTGGCCTATGCCAGTAGCCGCCTCGGTGACAAGGACGAGGCTGAGGACCTCGTCCAGAACACCTTTCTGCGCCTGCTGACCACTGATAAGATGCTGACCGAGCAGACGCTGCCCGCCCTCGTCTTTACCATTTGCCGCAACCTCGTCAGCGACTACTTCCGCCGAAGGGCCTTCCGACACGAATTTGAGCATTACATTCAGGGCTGCGGAGAAGGATTTTCCACGATGGAATCGGCGTTCTTTGCTGCCGATATCATCGAGCGCATGGAGCACGGGCTGGCTCGGATTCCCGAAAACTGCCGCCACATCTACCGCCTGCACATCCTCGACGGGATGCGCGTCAGCGAGATTTCGGAGCAGACGGGCGAGAAATACAAAACCGTGGAGAACCGTCTCGGGCTGGCCCGCCGCCAGATGCGCGCCTACCTGCGCGCCATCGTGTAACAAAGCGGCAAAAGTTACGAAATTTACTTAAAAAACAGCTGGATTGGCTGATAATATTTGTTTAATGACGCTTTTCTGATTACTTTTGTAGTCGGAATTACGAACACAACAGAACAAATGAGAAAACTGATTACCATTATCGGCATGCTGCTTGCCACTGCTGCCACCGTCTCCGCTCAAGGCGACGATTTCGGTGTGTGGTACGAACTGGGGGCCGAGAAGAAGCTCTCTCCAAAATGGAGCATCGGCGTCGAAGGAGAGTTCCGTACGCGTAACAACAGCCGCACCGCCGACCGCTGGAGTGCCGGACTCAGTGGTGAGTATAAAATCATCAAGGGACTGAAAGCCTCGGCGGGCTACACCTTTTTATATGATAACAACAAGGAGGAGTTCGACCTGAAAAGCGACGGTCTCCGCCCCAACAAGTGGATGCCCTCTTACTGGGGCGTGCGCCACCGCACGAACGTCAGCTTGTCGGGGAACGTCGACATTGGCCGCCTGAACATTGCATTGCGTGAGCGCTGGCAGTACACCTACCGCCCGATGGCCGAGGACAAGAAGTACGACTTCGACAACGAGGAGTGGCGGTCGGTCAAGGGCAAGGGCAAGAACGTGCTGCGCAGTCGTCTGCAGCTGAGCTACGACATTCCCCACTGGAAGTTCGACCCCACAGCCAGCGTCGAGATGTTCAACGACAAGAGCGGCATCGCCAAGATGCGCTATCAGGTTGGCGTCGACTACAAGTACCAGAAGAAACACGTCTTCGGTCTCAACTACCTCTACCAGGACGTCAACAGAGACGATGACGACAACGAGGTGAACAGCCATATTATTGGACTTAGCTATAAATACAAATTCTAAGACACGATGAAGAAGATACTTGCATTGCTCACCATAGCAGCCACCATCACGGCCTGCACCAACGACGACCGCTATACCTGGGACGACGACTTCGCTGACCGCACAGCGACCGACACCATCAACATCGGCATCAGATGGAACGGCACCAGCGTTACCGTAACGGGTGACGACCACGGATACGTCACCACCAATGGTGCCGACGTCACCGTCAGTTCGAACACCAACAAATTCCTAAGCCTGCAGCTCAGCGGCGCCTCCAACGACGGTTCGCTACTCATCTACAGCTGGAAGAAATTAGGCATCGTGCTCAACGGCCTTCAACTGACGAACAACGACGGCCCCGCCATCAACAACCAATGCTCGAAGTGGCTCTACGTCACGCTAGCCGAGGGTACTGTGAACTCTCTGGCGGACGGTGAGAGCTACTCAGAGAAGGCATACGACCAAAAGGGGACGATTTTCAGCGAGGGACAGATATGCTTTTTGGGCAAGGGTTCGCTGACCGTCACCAGCAATGCCAAGAGCGGCATTGTCAGCGATGACTTCATAGAGATTAACGGTGGAACGCTGAACATCACGGCGAAGGCCGACGGCGGGCGCGGCATCAAGGTTAACGACGGCCTTACCATCAACGGCGGCACAACAACCATCACCACTTCTGGTGACTGCAAGATAGAGACTGTCGACGGCGTGCGCGACACCACCTCAGCTGCTGGCATCAAGAGCGACAGCCTCTTTACCATGACTGCTGGCACGCTCATCATCACCAGCACGGGCGACGGCGGCAAGGGCATCAACTGCTCAGGGAACGTGGTGTTCAAGGGGGGTACGCTGAACATCACCACCACCGGCTCCAACGACGAGGGCAAGCCTAAGGGCGTGAAGAGCGACACCGCCATCATCGTCAGCGGCGGCTCTTTTGCCGTCGAAGTCAATAAAAGCTGGGCCTGCGATAACGGCTCTGAGAGCGAAGAACCCGAGGATCGCGTCACGATTTTAGGTACGCCTGTTTCAAAGACCCTTCAGAAACGATTAGTCGACATTCGGTATTGAACAGCCTCACATTCTGAGCTATACGCAGCAACTTTAGAAAATCATTCTGCTACGAAGCCTTTTAACAAGCCGTAGCAGAATGATTTTCTGTTAGACCATTATATTCAGAAAGCTTTTTCTGAATACAGCAATAAATTTGGAGGATTCATCCAAAGTCAGTACCTTTGCACCCGAAATCACTCATCAATTAAAGAAAAGAAAGGAAAAAGACTATGAGTACAAAGAAGAACTATCGTTTCGAGACCCTCCAGCTTCACGTAGGTCAAGAACAGGCCGACCCCGCTACTGATGCACGCGCAGTACCCATCTACCAGACCACCTCCTACGTGTTCCACAATTCGCAGCACGCCGCCGACCGCTTCGGACTGCGCGACGCCGGCAACATCTACGGCCGACTGACCAACTCGACACAGGGCGTGTTTGAGGATCGTGTGGCTGCCCTCGAAGGTGGCGTGGCCGGACTGGCCGTGGCCTCTGGTGCCGCAGCCATCACCTATGCCCTGCAGAATATTGTGCAGGCTGGCGACCACATCGTTGCTGCCGACAACCTGTACGGCGGCTCATACAACCTGATTACACATACGCTGGCCACGCAGGGCATCGCCAACACCATTATAAATGTGAACGACCTCGATGCCCTCGAGGCAGCCATCCAACCCAACACAAAAGTAGTATACGCCGAGACTTTCGGCAACCCCAACAGTGACGTGCTCGACCTCGAAGGCGTAGCTGCCGTAGCCCACAAGCACGGCATCCCGTTTATCGTTGACAACACGTTCGGTACGCCATATCTGATTCGTCCTTTGGAGCACGGTGCCGACATCGTGGTACACTCAGCTACGAAGTTCCTGGGCGGTCACGGCTCGTCATTAGGTGGTGTCATCGTCGACGGAGGCAAGTTCGACTGGCTGGCCAACCCCGACAAGTTCCCTACCCTGGCTAAGCCCGACCCCTCGTATCACGGCATCGTGTTTGCAGAGGCTGTAGGCGCAGCGGCCTACGTCACCCGTATCCGTGCCGTGCTGCTGCGTGACACCGGTGCCACAATATCACCCTTCAACGCCTTCATCCTGCTGCAGGGTGTCGAGACACTGAGCCTGCGCGTAGAGCGACATGTGGAGAACGCGCTGAAGGTGGTCGACTTCCTTGCCAAACACCCCAAAGTAGCCAAGGTGAACCACCCCGTCCTCGATAGCCACCACGACCACAAACTCTACCAGAAATACTTCCCAAATGGCGGAGGATCTATCTTCACCTTCGAGATTAAGGGTGGCCAGGAAGAAGCCTGGAAGTTTATCGACGCACTGCAAATCTTCTCGCTGCTGGCCAATGTTGCCGACGTGAAGAGTCTGGTCATCCACCCCTATACGACCACTCACTCGCAGCTTTCACCCGAAGAACTGGCTGCCCAGCACATCACGCCCTCAACCATCCGTCTCTCAATAGGCACTGAACACATCGATGACATCATTGACGATTTGACGCAGGCATTCGACAAAATATAAAAAGAAACCGCGAATTACACATATTTCACGAATAATTTGTACCTTTGCACAAAAAACAATGGAAAAGACCGTGGTAGTGACTGGTGCCAATAAAGGCATCGGATTTGGAATAGCAAAGCACTTGGGGCTTAACGGATGGAAAGTGATAATCGGTGCACGCGACGAGCAGCGGGCAACAAAAGCCATCGAGAAGCTAAAGACTGATGGCATTGATGTGATTGGCTGGGTGAACGTTGAACTGAAAGACCTTGAAGGCATTGAACAAGCTGCAGAAGAAATCAACAGGGAATACCCCAGTCTATCGCTGCTCGTCAACAATGCCGGCATCCCTGGCGACATGAGCGTAGACAGCGAACATACGGAGGTTGGCGTCATCCGCGAAACCCTCGACGTGAACTTCATCGGAACCTTCGCCCTCACGAAAGCACTGATACCGCTTATTGCCAAGAACGAAGGACGCATCATCAATATTACTGTGCCTTCAGAGATTAGTCCCTACTGGCATCCGTTGGCCTACGTTGCCAGCAAGGCTGCGCAGAACGCCATGATGGGGGTGATGGCTATTGAGAATACGGTAGAAATATTCTCAGTTCATCCTGGTCCCACGACAACCGACTTAAATGGCAATATGTCGCTCCCTGGTTTCCACGACATCGAAACCGTTGGCCGGAAGTTTGCCGAATTGGTTGATGACGGCCAGCACCATCAAGGCGAGTTCATCGAACTCTACCCCATTGTGAAAGAGGACTAAGCGTCTACAGAGAATTGACAACTTAATAATATAATTGTTATGAGTAAGATTGCAAAACAGCTGACAGAGCTCATCGGCAACACCCCACTTCTTGAGCTCAATAAGTATTCAACGGCAAAGGGGCTGGCGACCCCAGTGATTGCCAAAGTTGAGTTTTTCAACCCTGGCGGCAGTGTCAAGGACCGTATCGCACTGGCTATGATTGAGGATGCCGAGCAGAAAGGACTGCTGAAGCCCGGCGCAACTATCATCGAACCGACCAGCGGCAATACTGGCGTAGGACTGGCACTGGTCTCGGCCGTAAAGGGCTATAAGCTGATACTGACCATGCCCGATACGATGAGTATAGAGCGTCGGAACCTGGTGAAGGCCTATGGTGCAGAGGTACGCCTCACACCTGGCAAGGATGGTATGCCCGGTGCCATCCGCGCTGCCGACGAATTGCGCAACAACATCCCCGGCAGCATTATCCTCCAACAGTTTGAGAACGAGGCTAACCCCGCAAAGCATTACAACACTACTGGTCCGGAAATATGGGCACAGACAGACGGGACAGTAGACATCTTTGTTGGCGGCGTGGGCACAGGCGGCACCATCTCGGGCGTAGCCAAATTCCTGAAGGAGCAGAAGCCCGATGTCAAGATTATTGCCGTAGAGCCAAAGTCAAGTCCTGTGCTTAACGGCGGGCCAAGCGGACCACACAAGATACAGGGCATCGGTGCTGGCTTTATCCCCAAGACATACAACGGCAGTCTTGTTGACGAGGTATTCGACGTGGAGAACGACGATGCCATCCGCACGGGTCGCGAGATTGCCAGTCAGGAAGGCCTGCTGGTTGGTATATCGGCCGGAGCCGCCCTCTTCGCTGCCGCCGAGGTAGCCAAGCGTCCCGAAAACCGCGGCAAGCGCGTTGTTGTGCTTCTTCCCGACACTGGCGAGCGCTATCTCTCTACCGTTCTTTATAACACCACCGATTATCCTCTGTAATTATTTTAGCAACTAAACTGTTCGCCGCCGACAACAGAATGGGCTGTTGTCGGCGGCGTTCGTTTTTAGAGTGACGAGTGGAAACCTACTTAAGTGGCAGGAACCAATTCTTCTCGTCAAGCAGCGAGACGGCGGGGTGCTTGTAAGCCAGCTTGGCGGCCAGCCACTCACTACCGTAGTTGCCACCATAGAGGGCTGCGCGGTTCTTGTGGCGGGCTATACGGGTAAGGTCGCCGAAGCGGTTGCCCTCGAAGGCCAGCTCGAGTGCCATCTCGTCGCAGATGAGGTCCTCGACGGCATTGATAGTATCGGCCTTGGTGATACCGACTGGAGAGCCTTTGGCTGCAAGTTCAGCGAGCTTACGCCCTACAATGGCATTGAACTGATAGGGCGAGAAGGCACCCTGGGTGTAGTAGGTACCACGGCTGTGGATGCCCCAGTTGTCGTCAAAGATAGCGATGTTCTCAGCCGACAAGAATGGCACTGTCGTCCGCAGCATCTCAACGGTCTCTGGCTGGATGTAACGTCCAGACTCCAGGTCAGTGCTGTCGCCACGTGCGGTGTAGGTGAGCAAGTCCTCACTGATGCCGTCCTTCAAAATGGCAAAGGCAGCGTCAGGATAGCCCATACGGTTGAGGGCCTCAGCCAGACGAAGGTAGACGGTGGCCGTGCGGTAGATGGGCACGTTGGCCGAGTTGAACTTACGCATGACTGAGAACGAGGAGTCGTTGCGCGTGACGGGGTACATGGTGTAGAAGCGGCGGAGGTCGCCAATCTCGGCGGTGCGCACGACGGTAGAGCCGCCGGTGGCAGCTGACGGCGTGTAGTAGTAGTCCTGAGCGTTGCTGAGGGCGTAGTAGGCCGGCGAGGCGTCAATCTGTCGCTCCAGGAGGTAGCGCTCGTTCGACGAGGCCGAGCCGCTGGTGGTGCTGTAGAAGTCGTAGCCGAAGTAACGGGGCAGCTCGGTGACGACGCCACGCAGACGGTTGGCGGCCAGTGGGATGTAGGTAACGATGTCGTTGGTGCTGGTGACGTTGAAGATGGTACCCCACTGGAATCCGGAGAAGGTCGGGTCGAACGACGACGGCATCTTTTCGCGCAGCGAACTCAAAATCCAAATCTCCGTGGGATCAATCCAGGTCTGGCGAATGGTCCACTGGTTTGTGCGCAGGAAGTTAAAGTAGTAGCGGGCTGCCTGCTCGTACTGATGGGTCTCGAGGAAGAGGTCGCCCAGAATGACGTCGACGGGAATCATGGCCCGGCTTGAGACAACGCTCTTCTCCTGCGGGTTCTCGCTGTCGCTACTGTTGAGCACACCGGCAGAGATGTTGCCGTAGGTCGGCACCGGGGTACCGCTGAAGCGAATCAGTTCGGGAGCCAGTGCGTCGCAGATGCCCTGAATGTCCTTGGTCTCGTGCTGGCTGTTGGCATCGCCAATACTGGTCAGCGGGTCGGTGAAGAAGGGCACGGAGCCGTAGTTCTTGGCCAGCTGCAGATAAGCCCATGCACGGACGGCCAGTGCCTCGGCATATTCGGGAATGGTCACGAGGCGGCTGCCTGTGCGCAACGTCGTATCGCGGTGGGCGATGAAGTAGTTGCAGTTGTTGATGACACGATAGTAGACGTAGGCCGAGTCATACTTGTTGGAGGCATCGGCAGAGAAGTCGGCCAGCTGGCGCAGGTCTATCTCAGTATAGCTGTTGGTGGCTGTCAGGTCGCCACGCATCTCACCCACCATGACGTACTGGTCGGCCAGCATCTGCAGCCCCTTGAGCATGCCAAGGGTGTAGAACATGGAGTCGGTCTTCTGGTCGAGGGCCGGGTCGAAGATCTGGCGGTCGCTGTCGGTCTCGAACATGTCGGAGCAGGCTGTGAGAGCTGCGGCACCGCCGCAGCACAGGAGACAGGCGGTGATGAGGGTCTTTATGCTTTTGGTAATCATAATTCTCAATTTTCAATTATCTATTCTCAATTAGAGGTTAATCTTAAGTCCGAGGGTGAAGGTACGGCCGAGGGCGATGTTGCCGGCGTCAATACCCTGATAGAGCACGGCGTTGGCGACGCTTGCTTCGGGGTCGTTGCCCAAGTAGCGGGTGACGGTCAGGAGGTTGTTGGCCTCTGCCCAGACGCTGAGGCCCTGGAGCCATGAATAGTTGACGGGTACGCGATAGTTGAGGCGTACTGTCTTCAGCCGCAGGTAGGAGCCATCTTCAATCCAGCGGTCGCTGAAGCGAGAGTTGCCCATGGGGTCGCCGTAGGTGACACGGGGAATGTCGGTCTGCTGTCCCTCAGCACGCCAGCGATTGGTCATGGCTGTCGTCTGGTTGTAGAAGTTGCTGCCGCTCTCGAGCAGTGAGCGCTGATAGTTGAAGATATCATTGCCCAGCGAGTAGTTCAGCCCGACGTGCAGGGTGAGGTTCTTCCAGTTGACATTGGCAAAGATATTACCATAGATGTCGGGGTTGGGGTTGCCGATAATGGTGCGGTCAGCCTCACCGATGATGCCGTCGCCGTTGATGTCGACGAAGCGCACATCGCCAGCCTTGAAGTTCTGGCGGGCTCCCGTCTCATCAATCAGGTAGAGATAACCTGCCTTGCCTGCAGCGGCAGCTTCCTTGTCGTCGGCAAAGACGCCATCGGTCTTGTAGCCGTAGAACATGCCTACGGGCTGGCCGACGATGGTAGCAATATTGTCGGAGCCATAGATGCTGGAAGTATAGCCCTGAGCCGTGGGCTGACCATTCATATAAATGCGTGTATTGTCGGGCAGGCTCTTTACCTTATTCACATAGTGACCTGCACTTACGCCCAACTCCATATTGAACTGGCGGGTGACGATGGGCTTGGCCGTCAGCGTGACTTCGAAGCCCGTATTGTCGAGCGAGCCGCCGTTGCTCCAGTAGTTGTTGATACCTGCCACGGGATTCTCGAACGTCTTAAGAGTAAGCAGGTTCTTGGTGTGACTCATGTAATAGTCGAAGTCTAAGCCAATGCGGTTGTTCAGGAAGTAAGCCTTCAGGCCAACATTCATCTTGCCGGTCTGCTCCCAGGTGATACTTTCGTTACCGATATTGTCGAGCAGGGCAGCAGTTGACTTGTACAGGTATTTGGTAACACTGAACGACGTACGGGCGGCATTGCCGGCGATGTCATCGTTACCGGAGATGTCGTAGCCGGCCTTCAGAAGCAGGTAGCTGATACCCTTGTTCTTGGGGAACCATGCCTCATTGGTAAGCACCCATCCCAGCTGGAGACTGGGGAAGATCCCCCACTTCACACCGGCAATCTTCAGTCCGCCGTCGGCCTCCCTGCCGAAACGGCTGCAACTCTCGACGGCGAGCATCAACTGAGCGAAATAGCGGTTGCGGAAGTTGTAGTCAACATTGCCGTACCAGGTCATCGAGCGCCAGGAGTCATCGGTACCGGTGGCGTCGATGAAGTCCATATCCTTCGATATATTCGGAGTCTTGTCGTTGCCTGCCGACGAATACTGTCCCTCTGGTTCGTTGTCGTCGAATGCGAAGGAGGAGAAGCGGAAGCCTGCAAAGGCATTGACGAAATGTTCGCGCAACTGACGGCTCCATCCCAGGCGGGTATCGCTCACGACAGCAGTCTCCTTCGAGAACATCGACTTCGACATGTTCTGCACGCGACCGATTCCATCGATAAGGAAGGTTGGCATGCCACCTTCCGGGCGATAGTAGCGCTGTGACACGCGGTCGAGCGTGTAGCTGAACGTCTCGGTCAGCACAAGGTGGTCGTTGAACTCATAGCGCGGAGCAATGACCGTGTTGAAGTGGGTCATCTCGACGCGGTTCTTGTTGATGGCTTCACCGTTGGCCAGGAGGGCCGTGGGGTTACCAAGGGTCAGATCCTGGTCGAGCACGGTCAGGTAGTCGTCGGCATCCGAGAGCGTCGACGAGAGCTTGCGCGTTACATTATTAAATGTATAGGGATTGAGGAACGGCGACTTGACGAGTGCCAGAAACGTAGGCGACGAGATGGTACCCGTGAGCAGGCTTTCTGGTGCGCCATTGTCAAAGACATCGCGGTTAACCTTTGTGTACGACATATCGAAGCGGGTGGTGAGCCGGTTGATGATATTAATGTCGGTATTGAAGCGCACGTTCAGACGGTCGAAACCATTCTTGCGCGCCGTGCTCTTTCCGTCGGTATAGCCTAAGGAGAGGTTGTACATACCCACATCGTCACCACCCTGCACGTTGATGTTGTAGTTCTGATTGAGAACCGTGTGGTAGACCTCATCTTTCCAATCGGTGTCATTATGGAACTTGGCATAATAGTACTTTGACGGATCGTCAACGAGGAACTTAAAGGTCTGCGGATCAGTGTAGAGGCTGATGTCGGGGTAAGAGCCCAACATCTCGGAAGCATACACCCTGTACTGTGCGGCATTCATCACTTCTGGCGTACGGGGTTCGAGGGTGACGCCCACGCCGATGTTAGCATCGATGCGGGTGGCCATGCTGTGTCCGCGCTTGGTTTCGATGAGGATGACACCGGCAGCACCCTTGGCACCATAGAGAGCTGTGGCATTCTTGAGAACCGTCACTTTGTCAATGTCCTCAGGGTTGATGTTAAGCAGCAAGTTGGTGTAGTCGCCATAGTGCAGCGTCGAGCGTGTCTGCTGCATGTCCTGCACAACGCCGTCGATAACAATCAACGGCTGCGCATTGGCATTGAGCGAACTAAGTCCACGGACGAACATGGCAGCGCCGTAGCCCGGGCCGCCCGAACGAGTAATACTGCGGACGTCGGCCCCCATCAGCTCCTCAATGTCGGTCTCGACGGTATGCGAGGTTGTGTTCCTCACATTGGCCGTTGCCTCAGCCACGATGTGCGTGGTGTTGTCGTACATCGGCCGGAACTTGTCGCTGAGCATCTCAATGGTGAGCGGCGTGCCTTGACGGCCCAGTCCGACATGCTGGCTCATAAACTCTGGAGCATGTACATAGAGTGCCGTGGCAAACGTCGGGACCTTGATGACGAACGTGCCGTCCTCCTCGGTCATGGCCGTGTAGTTCTTATCGTTCAGCGCCTGTATCATGACACCTGCCAAGGGTTTCTTGGTGGCGGCATCAATGCACTGACCCTTGACCTCGACGGTTGGGTAAGTCGGAATCTTGACCACCTTCTTCTTGGGGGCGACCACGATTTCATCGTCGTCGACGTCTTCATCCTGTGCGTACGCAGGCATACCCAAGCAGAGCATGCTGAGAATGGAGAAATAAAGAATATGTTGTCTTTTCATTTTCATTCAGTTTTGAGGGTAAGACTTAATAGATGCCTTTGTCGTATTTGTAGTCAGGATGCAGCTTGAGATAGTCGTCAAGCTCCTTCGGACGGAGGATGAGACAGTCTATGCGCAGGTTGCGGTCGTAGTTGGCTCGTTCCCTTGAAGTGACAGCACTGTTAATCCTCAGGTAGGGATAGTAGTCGCCCGTGCCGTAATAGGATATCGGGAAGGTGAAGTCGCCCAGATAGATGGTATCGACCTGCGCCGAGTCGCTGACAAACGCGCTCTCAGCCACCCAGCTGCGGTCGCCGTCCTGATTCTTGCCAGAGGCATCGGCAAAGCCCATTGTCGCCGAGAAGCGGTAAGGCTTGGTGGCATTTCTGGGATTGGTAATGTTGGCGGGAACCGTGACCACGTAGATGCTGTAAGTGGTTGAGCGTATTTCCGGGAAGTAGAAGACGACGCCGGGGTTTGTGCTCTGACTGATAGGCTGCACGTCGAGATAGGCATTTGACGAGAGGTGACCCGTCACCTCAGGATTCTGCGTACCGGGAGTCACATAGATGCGCTGCGGCTCGTTCTCGTTGGCCACATTGACTGCGCTGGCGATGACGGCTCTGTTCTCAGCCTCTATCCGCAGTTCCGGATTCCAGACTGTCCACGTGCGCATGCGCAGGCTGTCGTCAGTCAGCCATACCCAGCCATTGCTCTTCGCAATGCGCCGTGTGTTCTCCAACAGGCGTGACGCATCCTCGGAATAGAGTTTCACAGTAAGGGTGCTATAGAGCGAGTCACAATGGAAGTTTGTTGCGGCATCAGGCGCATCCAGCTGTCGGTTGTCGTACATGTTGTTGTTGAAGAAGAGGCCAGCCGTGAGCATCTGGTTGACGATAGAGTCCTGGAGATATTTGACATCCCTGATCTTGACGTCAACCTTCTTTCTTTCGGTTGTCGACGTATTCTCCATGAACTCAAACGAAGGCACGTAGTGGAAATACTTGCTGATGGTTGCCTTCGCCCTGTTCCATGCCTCGTTGGTAGGCACAATCATGGAGTAGTTGCTGTCCTCACGGTTGATGTAGGCAAAATAGCGAAGGAAGAGGTCGTTGTGCTCGTCGAAGATGGAGTCGAGATACGTAATCTCGCCATTCAGTGTCGGACCTTGCACACTCTTCTGTTCATTGAGTTTCCTGACATCATAGCTGTGAATATACGCGCTGATGGAGTCGATGGGGTATTCATAGTTGTTCAGCGACTCGTAGATGTTCTGCACAAACGGTATCTTTCCCTTCAGCGTATGGATGGTACCGTTGCCCGTTGCCACGTTAGCCTTGTCGATGCCTATGCCCTGAATGACATAGCTGCCGGCGCCGCTGAAGAGCATCAGTTTCTCGTTCAGCGTGTAAACCCTTTGGTCGACAGCGCCGGAGGCAGGATAGTTGTTGCGGGCAATGTGGTTCTCGACAAACTCCTTCACCAGGCGGTCGCTACTCAGCGAGGCGAGTGTCTCATAATCAAAGGTACCGTTGACTGGAGCCCAGACGGTGTAAGTCTGAGTGGCGTTGAGCACTTCGTCATAGCCTGCCTTCTTGAGCAGGGAGGCAAACTGCGACAAGTTCTCATTCTGCAAAATGTTCTGCCAGAGGGTGGCATGCTGCGTGTCGAGCAGCGACGTGTCGGCATCGTAGTGGTCGTTCCAGTCGGCGCAGGCCGCGAGTGCGAGAGCTGCGGCAGCGCTGCAGCACAGCGAACATTTCGCGATGTGTTTCTTTATATTGGTAATCATAATTCTTATAGATATTTGTTAGTACATATCTTCCACGTAGCGGGTGTTATTGTAGACGTTCTCGGGGCAGAACTCTATGTAGTCGAGGTGGAACTCTCCCTGCGGGTTCTCAATAACGCTCTTGAAGCGGAGCCAGTATTCGCCCTGCTTGAACTCCTGACGGGCAATGATGCGGCGCAGGTCCTTGGGGTTGTTGCGGGCATAGTTGCCGGAGTTCACGCCGACGGTATAATAAAGAGGTCCGCGCATGTAGCCGAGGTTACGCATATTGGCATCGCTCTCAATACCCTTGTCGTCAAGGCGGGTCCAGTCGCACCAGCCCGTGTAGACGTCAGGCGTCAGATTGCTGTTGTTGGCCGGAATGATACGCATGTCGAGCGGGATGTCGAGGGCTTGCATGGCCGAGAGATCCGAGCTGTTGCCGATGTAGAACTGCAGCATGCCTCGCTCGTTCTCAGCCGTGTAGCCGAGACGCAGCTCGTAAGTGCCGTCGGGCACCGGCGGCAGACGCATGGCGAAGTCGTAGTTACCCATACAGTTGAACTCGTCCTCCTGGTAGTTACTCCAGCTGCTGCCCTGTCCGGGGAAGTAGTAGAGGCGGGTGTCCTCACCATTGTAGATGGCCATATTCTTAAAGAAGCGCGGTGGGAAGCGGATGTAGTCGCAGTTGGCGTGGCGACCGTCGGTGCCCTGCTTTCCGCCGTTCAGGGCCTTCACCGTTGAGTAGGCAATACCCCTGAAGGAGTTGGACATCATTTCGAAGCAAATGGCCGTATCGTCAATTCTAATGCGCTCGTTCAGGGCTCCCCTCGGCACGCGCTCTTCGTAGGCGAGCGTGCTCTTCAGCGGATGGATGTAGCCGTTGACGGCAGCCACCTGCTCCCTGATGCCCTGCAGCTCGATGCCCTCGAAGAGCACGGCGTGCATAGCCGGTGTTCCCAGCTCGGCCACCATGTCGGTGAGCGAGTTGTTGGCTGTCCAGCGGTTCAGCATCAGCTTACCGTTGTTGCGGGTTACCTTCACCAGTGTGTAGGGCAGAAGGGTCTCGTAGTATTCTACCAGCGTCACCTTCGATATCTGATTGTGCGAGTTGACCAGCTTCTCGTAAGGAATCTTGTACTCCAGGACATGGTAGCGCACGAACATGCTCAGCGTGTTCCAGGGGTTCTTGAAGTCGTTGGCGGTACTGATGGCGATGTGGTTGTTGCGCGCATAGTCGTACCATCCCGTCCCCTGTGCCGCACAGTTACCGTAGACGCTGTCGGCATACTCCTTGAGCTGGTCGATGTTGGTAATGCCACGGCTGGCCAGGGTCTCGTCGGTCTCGGCAAAGATGGTGTAGCCCTGTTCGCACTTGTCGGGTGTGTAGAAGCCACGCTTGTTGTCGACGGCATCGAAGTCGGTTGTGCTGATGTTAGTCAGCGAGTCGGCCAGTCCCGTCAGCTTCAAGGCCTGGGTGAAGAGGGTGTACTTGTCGGGACGGTTCTCCATCTCACCGGCCACGAGCATGTTCGAGCGGCGTATCACCTGGTCGATCTCGTGCAGGACGCCGTTCTCCAGCTCGTTGTCCATGCTCGTCACCTTCGAGTATCGGCTGATGAGCACTGAGCCTGACACCGAGTCGATAGAGGTGTTGATGTCGCGTCCGAGCATGGTCTTGATGGTCAGACCGTTACCCATGTTTACGCCCATCACCTCAGAGCCTAACAGATGGAACAAGGCGATGTCCTTGCACAGCGAGTCGGTCAGTCCCTCCAACCCGCGCCCGGTCATGCCGTTATGGGGCAGCTCCTTGTTCACGGGGTCGTCATAGAGGCTGTCAATATACTCGATGACAGCATCATTCGAAGGTGCGAAGCAGGTGTAGGTGCCGTAGGCCGAAAGAATCTTGTCGTAGCCGATACGTGACAGGATGTAGTTGAAGTTGCTGAACTTCTCGCTGCGGTTCACGAGATAGTCCTCGATGGTCTCACCCGTGAACGTATAGAGGTTCGACTCGTCGATGTCCTCCTTACAGGAGGTGAGCGGCGAGAGGGCTGCGACGGCCCCGCAGCACAACCAGCAGGCGGTTATGATATGTTTGATGCTTTTGGTAATCATAATTCTCAATTATCAATTTTCAATTCTCAATTCTCAATTCTTTGAAGTAGACTTCTCCTGGATGTAGACGGGATTCTGGTTCAAGAGGCTGTTCACCTTCACCTCACTCTCCTGTATAGGCCAGTAGAGGTAGGGCTCGCTCTTCATCTTGAACGACACGGCGTCGCCGCCACCGTCGTTACTGTACTTCCTGATGACCATGGTGAGCATGGGCTGGTAGAGTTCAGGCCAGGCTCCAGTGTCGGCCAGACGCTGGCTGATGTTGACACCGGTCATGTGGCGGTAGCAGTAGCGCATGAGGTCGAACCAGCGCTTGCCTTCGAAGCAGAGCTCACGCTCACGCTCGGCGAGCACGAGCAGTTCCATGTCTTCCTTCGACTTGAAGTTCTCGAACTTCAGCGTGTCGGTGGCATTCTTGGCCATCGAGCGCTTGTTGACGGCCTGCACCAAGTCAAAGGCGCGCTTCAGCGTCACGCGGTCGCTGTCGCTGGCAGCCGTCTCCACCAGGGCCTCGGCCTTCATCAGCATGACGTCGGTCAGGCGGTAGACAATCCAGTTCTGGCGGAACTCGTCGAACGAGCGGCTGTTCGACTTTGCCGGGCCCACCGTCAGCGCTGTGAGGTTCGTGGCAATGTCGTCAGTGGCCACCATCTTGCGGATGGCGAGCTGCTGGGCCTCCTCGTTGTTGGCATCGAAGACGTTGTTCCAGAAGCGGTAGTCGTTCTTCGACATGTAAACCTTCTGGGCATCGGCAGTGTTGGCGTTGGTAGCCACGCTGTTGAAAAGCTGCGAGGCCATCAGGATGCTGGTCTGCTGGTGGTTGTCTTTATTGCCTGACTCGTAGTAGTAGTTCTCTAAAGCCGTGTTCGAGTTGTTGCGGCCGTTGTACTGCCACTCCAGGATGCTCTCGTGGGAGTTTCCGCGATTGGTGCCGAAGATGGTGGAGTAGGCCATGTCGCCGTCTTCAAGATGGTAGCGGTCCTCCTCCTTGCTGGTGATGTCTAACTCCTGATAGAGCTTGTAGTAGGCATCCTTGGCATTGATGACCGAGTCGCTGAAGGCGATGGCCTCCTGGTAGTCGCCGGCACTGTGGGTCATGGCGGCGCGCCACAGGTAGATGTCGGCCATCAGGGCGTGGACGGCGTCGCGGGTCATGTAGCCCCAGTTGCGCCAGTCGTTGCGTCCGTAGGAGCCTGACTTCATGATGTACTTCCGGGCCTCGTCCAGGTCTTCTAAGCAATGCTGTAGCACTACGTCGGGGGCACTCTGCGGCATGGCCTCCACCTGACTGTCGTCCTCGTAGGAGCGGGTCGAGTAGGGGACGTCGCGGAAAGCACGCACCAGGTAGAAGTAGCACAGTGAACGCAGGGCCAGCATCTGGGCCCGCACCACCTGATAGTCGCCCTCGGTGAACTCCGGGTCTTCGATCATGACGTCGGGGGCGTGGTTCAGCACGACGTTGCAGTTGTTGATAACCTTATAGAAGTTGCTCCACGAGGTGTACCTGTTCGTGGGCAGCAGGATGACAGCACTGATGTTGTCGAGCGTGTTGTCGTTATAGTCGCCCAGCTTCACCAGCTCGTCGGAGCGGTAGG
Organism: Prevotella sp.; assembly: GCA_017395215.1. Classification (GTDB taxonomy): domain Bacteria; phylum Bacteroidota; class Bacteroidia; order Bacteroidales; family Bacteroidaceae; genus Prevotella. The sequence goes on from JAFPVW010000199.1 coordinate 29,003, forward strand.
CGCCCCACATGATGGCGCGTTCCTGAATGCTGTAGTCTATCATGCTCAGGTAGCAGCCGTCCACCATCTGGTCAACGTCCGCCTTCTTCTTCCAGAAGTCTTCGGCAACGATGCGGTCCGTCGGGTAGATGGTCAGGAAGTCGTTGCAGGCCGTGAAGGCTGCGGCACCGCCGCAACACAGCAAACAAGCGATGAGGGTATGTTTTATGCTTTTGGTAATCATAATTCCTAATTCTCAATTATCAATACTCAATTATCAATTCCACTTAGAATCCCACTTGAATGTTCAGCGTAACCGACTTGCTTCGCGGTGTCTGAGAGTTGTCGTAGGCAATGCCCCACGAACCGGGAGAGTGCTCCGGGTCTGTACCGCTGTACTTGCTCCAGCAGAACAGGTTCTGGCCGGAGATACTTGTCGTCAGACGGTTCAGGCCGATAGATTTCAGCATCTTCTTCTTGAAGTTATAAGAAAGCTGAATGTAGCTCATACGGACGAACGAGGCATCCTCGACGTAGCGGTCACTGCCGAGCCAGTTGTAGCCCGTGTCGAACATAGCGCGCGGAATCTGCGTCACGTCGCCGTTCTTGCGCCAGCGCCAGTTCACGGCCGAGCTTTGGTTGTAGGCATTGAACATCTCCTCGAGCCCCATCTTGGCCGAGTTCACAATCTTGATGCCCTGACGGTAGCTGAAGCTGGTGCGCAGCGACCATCCGTCGTACTGCAGGTTCACACCGAAGCCACCGTTGAGGTGGGGGTTCGAGTTGCCTAAGTAGACGATGTCGAGCGAGTTGATCTGGCCGTCGTTGTTCACGTCGTCGTAGATGGCGTCGCCACCCTGGAACTTATACGTCGAGCTGCCGTCGTCGAAGTTGTAGACCTGGCGGATGGGGTCGCCGTTGGCGTCCATCATGACGTGGCCCTCGTTGTCGATGGCAACAGGGGCGGTCTTGCCCTTGGCCAGGAAGTCGTTGTTGATGAAGTTCTGCAGCTGTTCGCCGGTCCAGCCGTTGCTCTCCTTCATGTTGAGCAGATATTCATAGGTGTACTGGTAGACGCCCTTATAGCGCAGTCCGTAGATAGAGCCGAGGGGGTTGCCCTTCTGAATGCGGTTCAGGTACTGTCCGCGCTTGCTGGGGTCCCATTCGCCGTTGATGCTCTCGAGCACGCTCTCGTCCATCTCGACAATCTCGTTGAAGTTCTGCGAGATGTTGAAGTTGGCACTGAGTGAGAACTTGCCGATGTTGATAATACGGTTGGCCGATACGTTCAGTTCCCAACCCTTGTTGGTCATCTCGCCGACGTTTGCCCACGACAGTGAGCTGAAGCCTGTCGACGACGGTATGCGGACGCCCGACATCAGCAGGTCCTTCGTCCGCTTGAAGTAGTAGTTGAAGTCACCCGTCAGCTTGCCGTCGAAGAAGCCGAAGTCGCCACCGAGGTTCAGCTGCGACGTGCGCTCCCACTTCAGGTTGTTCAGCTGCAGGCCCTCAAGATAGGTCACGCTGTGCTTGTCGGCCACGCTACCATAGATGCCGTTCGTGGCATACTTGGAGTACTGCAGGTATTGCGAGCCGGGCTGGCGTCCCACGATACCCCATGAGGCACGGAAGGCCAGCATCGAGAGCGTCGGCTTGAGTTTCTCCATGAACGGCTCGTCGGAGATGATCCACTTGGCCGAGAGGCCCGGGAACCAGCCCCACTTCTTGGTGTCGCCGAACTTCGTGGTACCGTCAGCACGCAGCGACGGGTCCAGCACGTAGCGTCCCTTGTAGGCGAAGTGGCCGGTATAGACCATCGACATGGAGCGCCACTGTCCGTTGCCGGTGCTCATGTCCTCGACGTTGGTATCGACGGTGGGCGACGTCGTTCCGTTAGGTGCGTTGCGGTTTACCACGCGCTGGTTGTTGTCGTTGCCGCTGGTCAGCTCCCACTTGCCGAGCATCTGGATTTTGATGTCCTGATTGTTGAAGTAGGGAACAAAGGTCAGCTGGTGGCGGGTTGTAAAGGCCAGCGAGTTGTAGTCATATACCTCCGAGCGGTTATAGTTGCCATCCTCCCAGCCTTGGGTCGACAGCGAGCCGGGCCAATACTTGGGCTCACTCTTCGAGAAGATGTCCATGTAGACCAGACCGACGTAGTTCAGCTGCGTGGCCGAGTCGTCCTTGCTCATCAGGTAGTAGTCGAGGCGGAACTCAGGCGAGATACGGTAGGTCTTCTCGTTGCGCCAGGCCTGTTCGGCTATGGCGACAGGGTTACCCAGACTGCGGATGGCCGACAACTGTCTCGACGATGTTCCTGCCAACGACGAACCGACATCGTTAGAGGTACCCTCAGGCAGCATGATATAGAATTCATTGGTGTCGTGGCCGTTGGCATCCTGACGATAGACGGCCATGTTGGGCGACAGCTTCTGCGAACGGCCCAGAATGTTGTCATCGTAGTTGCGCAGGTTGGCCGTATAGGTCAGCGGGAAGGTGGTGCGGAACGTGATGCGGTCCGACACGAAGTAGTCGAGTGCCAGTTTCGTGGTGAAGCGGTCGAGCTTTTGCTTGATGATGGTACCCGTCTGGTGGTCGTAACCGGCCGAGACGCGGAAGTTGGCCTTCTCGCCACCACCGGTAAGCGTCAGGTAGTGGTACTGGCTCCAGCCGGTCTGCTGCACCTCCTTCACCCAGTCGGTGTTGTTGTTCCAGTTCTCGAACTCAGCCCACGAGCGGTTGTAGTTGATCTCGTTGATGTTGGTCGTTGCCGTGGCGCTCTGGGCGGGGTTGTAGTACATCTCCTTCAGCATCATGGTGTAGTCGTCACCGTTCAGCAGGTTGTAGCCCTTGGGCTGCCACGATGCCTGGACGCGCAGTGAGTAGTCAACACGAGTGGCACCGCGGGCACCACGCTTGGTGCGGATCTGGATGACACCGTTTGCACCACGCGATCCCCATACGGCTGTGGCAGCGGCATCCTTCAGCACCTGGATATCCTCGATGTCGGAGGGGTTCACCGACAGCAGCGAGGCGTAGGTCTCTTCGTTGGCGTTCTGGAAGTCGAAGTTCTCGTCGGGATTGTCGAAGATGTTGCCGTCGACGACGATGAGCGGTTCGGCCGAGCCGTTGATACTGGTCACACCACGCAGGCGCATGGTCGTTCCGGCACCGAGGTTACCCGAGTTGGCCACGATGTCGAGACCGGCAATCTGGCCCTGCAGGGCTTCGTCGGCCGACGTGAAGGCCAGACCCTCGACCTCCTTCATGTTAAACGTCTGGGCGGCCACCGACACCTCGCGTTCGGGGATGGCCAGGCCGCCCTGGTTGAACTTACGCTTGGCAGTGATGGTCACCTCCTTGATCTGGGTGGCATCCTGCAGCTTGATGTCGAAGCGTGTACGTGTGCCGATGGGCAGTATCTGCGTCTTGTAGCCCACGTACGATATCTTCAGCTTGTTCTTGGCATTCTTGACGGCCATCGAGAAGTTACCGTTCAAGTCGGTCTGCGTGAAGGAGACGTTACGGTTGTTACCGTCTACCTCGACGACGTTACACATCATCACCGGCCCGAAGGCGTCGCTGACGGTACCCGAGATACGGGCCTCCTGGGCGAGGCAATTGACAACGAACAATTGACAACTGACAATTACCAATCCCAATATTCTGTATAGTCTTTTACTAATCATAATTCTCAATTATCAATTCTCAGTTCTCAATTCATTGTCGTATCTCTTATATAAATAGGTGTCGAACTGCCTGCGGTATTCCTGCAGCCGCTGACGGGAACCGCTGCCGGTCCAGGCCGCATCGTAGCGGTCGGTATCCTTGTGCGTGCAGAACGGCGTGCTGACCTCGTGGACGACGGCGAACGACGACGTCGAAATGGCCTTCTTGCGGCTGTCGATGACGAAGTCGCGAGCCATCTGGTTGACCATCTTCGAGCCGTCGGCAGCGTCAACGACGATCTCCTGTCCGCGGATGTCCTTCACCGTGATGCGGCCAGAGCCGCCCGTGATGGTCAGCTTCTCGCGGATACCCAGTGAGTCAGAGCAGGCCGTCGGATAGATACCCTCATCGATGGTGTTGTCGGCATAGACTGAGTTGTCCTGGAAGTGGTAGCGGATGAAGGCGTTGATCTCCTCGACCATTGCCAGCGCCTTGTCGCGGGCAGCCTGCACCTCGGGGCTGATGTTGCCACCGGCCTTCTCGCGGTCGAGCTGCTCGGCATACTGGTCGTAGATGACCTTGATGTCGCTCCAGCGCGGCAGTCCGCGCTCGTAGGCTTTCCGCATCGCCTCGTTGTTGGGGGCGTAGACGGTGTAGTTATACGAGTTGAAGTAGTTCACGTTGTCGGTCAGTCCGCCCTTGGCGGCGAATGTGTGGTAGGCCTCCATGCGCTTCTTCTTGGTGACGGGGTTCACCTCCACCAGCTTGTCGCTGGCAAATTCCATGATGACATCCATGTCGAAGTCGGTACAGAGACTCATGAACTCCGAGTATCTCGAGTCGTTCTCCAGCACGTCAAGCACCGAGCGGTGGGGGCCCTGCACGACGTGGTCAATGGCGTAGGCCACACCGTTGGCCTGCTTGTAGACCTGCGTAACGGCCGACGACGGCGTGGCGCCCTCAATCTGCGAGCCGCTCTTCACGCTGTTGCTGGCAGCGTCGAAGAGGACGGTGCCGCCGTGCTTCGTCTTGTAGTAATTGTTGCTGCCGAGGGTCTCGCCGCTCTTCAGCACCACGGTGTGGTAGTTCAGGATGTCGACAAACTGCGAGCGGAACTGGTCGGCCGACACACGGCCGATGGAGTCGGCGGGCGTCGTACCCACGGTGCCCGTCTCCTTGTCGTACTTCCAGGCCGAGCAGTAGACGTAGGGCGTCTTCGGCTGGTAATAGAACTTCAGGGCGCGCGGCTGGTCGGTGTTCAGACTGGCCGGGTCGACGTAGTAGCGCTCGAAGGCGTCGTCCGTCGGGATGAAGAAGGCGTAGTTGGCGCTCATGGCCAGCAGGTAGGCGTAGTAGTTCAGGTTCAGGGCCAGCGTGGTGCGGTGCTTACCGTCGTTCACGGCCTCGTTCATGACGCGCATGTTCGAGCTCAGCGTCACGGGTGCCGAGACGGCAATCAGCGATGGTGGAGCAAACATGCGGTTCAGCATGTAGGCCACGCCGTTGTTGGCAATCTTCACGTCGAACGAGCCGTTCTCATTGCGGTTCAGCACGTCGAGCGACAGTCCCATCGGGTCGTTGGCCTCGTCCATGACGCGGTTGAACTTCGAGGGTACCGTTCCCACGAACGAGCTCTTCATCAGGTTGGCGACGAGCTGCTGCACGTTCTGCAGGGGGATGGAGTCGATGTTCTCGGGCAGGTTCTCAATGGTGTTGGGCTTCTTGCCGAAAGCGTTGATCAGGAACTCACCGGCACCGCTCGGCAGGAAGTAGTCCTGCAGGGCCTTGTCCGTCGGCACGAACATGGCTGCGATGTCCTTGCTCGAGTTCTCGTTGGTGCCGCTGTTGTAGTTGTTCCATCCCGGGTCGTAGGGCAGCACGTACTGCGCCTGTGTTCCGTTCGGGTCGGTCAGGAGCGTACCGCCCTGCGAGCGCTGGCTCATGTAGCGCTTCTGGAAGATGGAGTCGATCAGCGGCAGGTTGTTGGCTGTGGCGTAGTCGTTATAGTTCTTCGTCGTCGCAGCGTCGTAATACGGTGCGCTGAAGCGGTCGAGCATACGGCTGAAGAGGTTGCTCTCACCATTGTTGCGGATGACCTCGGCCAGGTTGCCCGGCGGCACGAGCACGTCCTCCATCTGGTGGATGTAGCCGTTCTTGCAGGTCACGTCGGCACAGATAATCTTGTTGCGGAAGATGTAGGCCGACTTCTCCTCGGCGTTGTACGGTGTACCCGTCACCACCTCGAAGTCGCTGTTCTCCTCGCGCGTCTTGATGTTGTTTGTGGTCATCTGCTCCTCGGTGAAGTGCACCATCATCGGGCGCGTGGCGTCCATCACCATGTGGATGCCGCGGTCGTAGTACTTCTCCCAGTAGGGGTTGTTCACGGGCATGTCCTGCCGTCCGCGCAGCCGGGTGATGGTGTCGATGACGTTGGCACCCGTCGTGTGCTTCAGCGCCTGGCCAGGTGTCACGGCGGTGGCACCGTCCGAGATGTTCGACAGCATCTCCACCAGCAGTGCGTTGTCAAGCATCGAGGCGTAGAGCAGCTGGCGCTTCATGGCGTCGGTCAGCTGACTGTAGTTCCTGACCCCCCACGGGTTGTTGGCATAGAAGCGGTCGAAGGCCTCATCGTTGGCCGGGAACACGGTCTTCGAGCCTGTCTTCGACAGAGTCTCGGCGTAGCCCAGGTCGTCAATCAGCCGCAGGTAGTTGTTGAAGGTACCCTTCAGCACGTTACCGTTCTCGCCTTGCAGGTTCTCCGGGTTCTTCATGGCATCATAGATACTGCCACCCAGCCACGACGGGTAGTTGCCCTCGTCGTCCAGGTCGTAGTCATCCTTGCATGCCGTGAACCCACCACAAATTGCAGCCAGGCACAGTCCCATATAGACGCTCCTGGCTTTCTCAATCAAGCGGTAATTCATACAATTTAGGTTTTTTATATTTATACTGATTTTTATGTGCGTTACTGGAATGCGAGCGCAAAGTTACGAAATTTATTTAAAACAAATGCAAACTTTAGCAAAAAAATAACAAACGACGTCTAATAATTATGAATCACAGGAAACAACCCACACTTCCGACACTTCCTACACCTAACGCATATCTATACATCAACCGTATTTTTATGCAAACGAGGCATCCCACAGCCAAAAAGCGGCGGTTCTTGCCGAAAACGTGGCGGGTTTTTGGAAAAACGTGGCGGGTTTTCGGCGAAACCAGCCACCCCTTGCCAATTGCATATTTATCCACAACGCAGGTGTCGGTTAGGTGTCGGTTCTTTTGGGAACCTGCACCTAAAACCGCACTTACTCTCAGGCGGTTATGTCAGAAGTGTCAGAAGTGTGGGTTGTTTCCGTGTTTCCCTTTACACAAACCACCCGAGGTGTCGCCTTGCACCTTGTACCCATCGCCTGGTATGGGGTATAGAAATCCTCAGACACTGCTAATACGCCAGTTCGACCTCCTTTGCCAACACCTGTCGGACGAAGGCATTGATGGACACGCCTGCCTGTTGTGCCATCATGGCAATCGCACTGTGAATCTCTGGAGACACCCGGACATTGAATGTACCGCTGTAAGGCCGCGATGGTGCCACGCCGCGGGCAGCACAGCCCTCCAAATAGTCATCGACGGCGCCCTCGAAGTCCTGTCGCAGCTCATCCACTGTCTGTCCCTCATAGGTAATGGCATCCTTGCTCAGTCCCATCACTTTGCCGAACAGGCAGTTGTCCTCCTCACTGTATTCTACACTGCCCGTATAGCCTTTATACCTCATATTTCCCATATTCTAATCCTCCTTCTCTGCTAAATAACCATTCGACATCAGATACGTGAAAACTTGCCTCATGACATAGCCCTTGACAATGTTAGTTGGGTGAGGCTTGTGCATGATGTAGCTTTTTCCGTCATGTTCGTTGAAGAACTCCACCCGCGAACCCGAAGTTGCGCCCTTGTTGCTAAGTTCAAAACCGCAGCCTTTGAACAGCATTGCCATTTCCTCGAACGTAAAGTCCCGAGGCAGGCTTCTGAACCGTTTGAGCAGTTTTTCTTTCTTGTTCATCTTTCCTATTTTGGGTGCAAATGTAACCAAAATTAGTTGCACCACCAAATCTTTTCGGCTTTTTTATTGTTGAAATCTGAAATTTCACTCTATAGTAGACCATAACCCAATTCGCCAGTCCTCAGTTGCAGAAGGCTGGCGAATCGATATCCAAATCTACCTGACAATCAGCTTTTGACCGCCGGTGATGCGGAGGCCGGGACGAGCGGAGGCCGGGACGGGGCGGCCTGCAAGGTCGTAGACAGCGGCGGTGAAGGCTCGGCCGCCATTGGTGCGGGGCGCAGCAATGGCGGTGACGTCGGCCTCGGCCTGGATGCCTATCTCGGCGGCACTGGTCCAGGCCTTGCCGTTAATCTCGCTCTTGGCGACGAGCTTCAGGTAGCGGCCCACGGTGGGTGTCTTCAGCTTGGCCACCTGCATGGCCGTCGTATTGGTGAACTCGCCAGTGGCGACGGGCCGTCCCCAGGACTTGCCGTCGGTGCTCAGGTAGACCTCGTAGGCTTTCACCATACCATTCTGGGTTCCGTCCTGACGGGCCAGGTAGGTGAAGGCCGTCACCTTATATACTTTATTCATATCGACCACGATGGTGTGCGGGCACTGCGGCTCGCTGCCCTGATACTCGGTGTGCCAGAAGGTGCCGGTCTTGCCGTCGAAGGCCAGCTTGGCCTCGTTGCCGCCGTGCTGGCTGTCGGCGCTGACGAGCTTCCAGCCGCTCTTGTCGACGAAGAGTTCGAAGTCGTAGCTTGTCGTGGCACTCTCGAACAGCCCCTCGGCGGTAGCGTAGGCCGTCACGGTGCAGGCGGCGGCGTGGCTCACCGGCGACGTGTACTTCTGGTAGTCACCGCCGTCGATGCTGTAGTAGATGGCGGCTCCTTTCGTCGTGGTGCTCATCTTGATGCGCCCGTTGTCCTGACGCTCACAGCTGACGGGCATACAGACGGGCATGTCGAAGCGGGCTGCCCCGGCGGCGCTCACGTCCTTGGTCAGCGGCATCATGAAGAAGCGGAACAGGGTGTTCTGTGCCCGCAGCTCATACTTCTCCATCACGTCAGGACCGCATGAGGCGTTGCCCAAGCCGCGCGTGGCAGCGTCGAGGCTGACGACGGTCTGTGCGCACGTCTTGAACTGATAGGTATGGCGCGAGCGGTTGTTGCGGTCGGTATAGTTGTCCTCGGGGCGGAAGTGTACGGCCGAGGCTGCCATCTGGTCGGGGGCGGCGAAGAGCATACCCACGCCGTCGCCGTTGCGCACTGACAGCCAGCGCACCTCCTGCTTCGTGCCGTGCTCCTGCGGCAGGATGTACTCCTCGTACTGGTCGGTGACGGTGCTCTGGTAGACGGCGGGCAGACAGGCCTCCTTGCGGTCGCGATAGCTGTCCCACGGGCCGCGGCCGAACCACTGCAGCTGCTCCATCGTCGAGGGCATCTCCAGTCGGAAGCCCATCTTCGGCAGGATGGCACCCGTACTGGCAGGATTTATCAGCGAGCAGGTCATGATGGTGCCGTCGGCAAAGACGTAGAAGTGGAGCAGCACCTTGAAGGCCGTGCCGTTCTTGCCGGTGTGGGTGCTGGTCATGGTGACGGCCACCGCCTTGTCGCCGTCGAGCTGGCGGACGTCAGCGCCCGTGCCCTTCACCGTGAGCTTGCGCAGGCCCTGGTTGTCCCAGTCGCCGGCGTGGTTGCCGTCGTTATCTGTTGGCAGGCGGAAGACGCTGAGCAGCAGTGGCTTGCTGACGAGCTGCACGCCGTCGTAGGTGTAGCTGGTCAGCGTGCCCTGAGTCTTGCTGAACACCGCCTTCATGCGGTCGTTCGTAATAGTAATGGTCGTGCTGGTGTTGCTGACGCTGAGGCTGCCGCAGTCCTGCAGGCGCGCGGTGTCGTACATCGGCTTCCGGGCCGTCTGAACGGGCAGTTTCTCCTCGGCCACCACATAGCCGGCATCGGCCCAGGCCGTGGCAGTCTTCTGCTTGGCGGCGAAGTAGACGAAGGCCTCCTTGGCAGCGCTCAGCGTCGAGAGTGCCGAGAGGTCGATGGTGACGTTCTTCGCCTTACCTGCGGCCACCTCGTCGGTGATGGCACCGCTGCCCAGGACATTGCCCTCCTCGTCCATGACGCTATAGCTGACATCGTAGGTGCTGGTAGGCAGGAAGGCCAGCTTGTTCTTCATCTCGAAGACACCCGTCTTGCCGCTGACGGCACGCCACTCTATAGGCTGGTACACCTTCTTCGTATTATACGACTTGGCGGTCAGGGTCCAGTCGGGATGCACCAGTCCGTTGATGCAGAAGTTGCCGCTGTTGGGATTGTCGCCGAAGTCGCCGCCGTAGGCCCAGTACTCCTTGCCCGTCGAACTCTTGGTGAGCAGGCCCTGGTCCTTGAAGTCCCAGATGAACTCGCCCGTCAGGCACGGGTACTTCTCGTAAAGGTCGAACATATCGCGGACATTGCCCATCGAGTTGCCCATCGAGTGGGAGTTCTCGCACTGTATGTGGGGACGGTCGTGCTGCGACGAGCCAATCCAGTTGATGTTATCGTAGCTGCCGTACATCGTCGACGAGACGTCGGCATAGCTGCTGTTACCCTCGTAGTGCGTGAGGCGGGTCTTGTCGAGTGCCTTCACGGCATTGGCCACGGCCTGGAAGTTATTGCCGCCCCCACACTCATTGCCGAACGACCAGATGAAGATGCACACATGGTTGCGCATCCAGCGCACGTGGTTCTGCGAGCGCTCCACCATGGCGTTCTTGAACTTCGGCTCCGACGACAGGCCCCAGTTGCCGTGACACTCCACGTCGGCCTCGGCCAGCACGTAGAGGCCGTACTTGTCGCAGAGGTCGTAGAACACGGGATCGTTGGGATAGTGTGAGGTGCGCACGGCATTGATGTTCAGCCGCTTCATCGTCTTGATGTCCTCCTCAATCTCCTCGGGGGTGATGGCGCGGCCGTTGACGGGAGAGAAGTCGTGGCGGTTCACGCCGTGGAACACCATGCGCTGGCCGTTAATCAGCAGGGCGCCGTCGCTGCGGATGCCCACCTCGCGGAAGCCCACCTTCGAGCCGCGGATGTCGTAGACGTGGCCGGCATCGTCCTTCAGCGTCAGTACAAGGTCGTAGAGGTTAGGCGTCTCGGCACTCCATAGGCGCGGAGCCGTTACATCCATGTCGATGCTGCCGGAGCCATCACCGACACCCGCACTGCCCTGGGCAATAACCTGCCCGTTGTCCAGAATCTTGGCCTCCACGATGCCGTTACCCGTGATGTCCATGCCATCGACGGTCACCTTCACGTTAGCCTTGGCGTTCTTATAGCTGGCATCCAGGTCGGTGGTGAAGAAGTAGTCGCTGATGCGCACCTTCGGTGCTGCGTAGATAAAGCAGTGACGGTGGATACCCGTCAGGCGCCAGTAGTCCTGACATTCCAGGAACGAGCCGCTGGTGAAACGGTACACCTGCAGGGCCATCACGTTCTCGCCCTCGACCAAGTATTTCGTAATGTTGAACTCCGACGGCAGGTAGGAGTCCTCCGAGTAGCCCACGCGCTGGCCGTTCACCCAGAGGTAGTAACCGTGGCCCACGCTGTTGAAGCGCACGAAGACATCGTGGCCGGTGAGCCAGGCGGCGTCCACCGTGAATGTCTTGCGGTAAGTGCCCACGGGATTGGGCATCGAACTGTTATAGGTGAACCACCCCGGACGCTCGGCCATGACGCTGAACGTCGTGCGGTCATACTCGAACGGGTATTGCGTGTTGCAGTAGAGAGGCTTGTCCCACGACTTGTTGTTGTGCAGGCCCCACACCTGCCAGCTCGAGGGCACGTCGATGTCGGTCCAGGCAGCGTCGTTATAGTCCGTTGCACACATGGCGGTAGTGGCCTTCGACGGCGTGTTCACCCACTGGAACTTCCACTTCCCGTCGAGCGAGAGGTAGTAGGGCGACAACGTCATGTCGTTCTTCACGGCGTCGGCCTCCGAGGCCATGGGCAGGCTGTAGGCATGTGCCGTCTCGCGGTTAACACTCGTTGTGAGCGGGTTGTCCCACTCCTTGCCCGTCTGGGCATACATGCCTCCTACGGCGAGGAGGGCGTTCAGACAAACTATAAGTCTGCGGTTGTGTAGCATATTCATATCATTAAGTGTTTTGCCTGCAAAGATAGCAAAAAAACACTAAAACTACATCCCAAAACGACCCATATACAATAAAAAAACACATTTTTGAAAGTTTCTGAAACAAAAACAGCCCCCTTAATACTAATATTATTAGTACTTTTGCAGCTGAAACAACTAACATCACTGAAGATATGAAGAAACTACTTTCGGCATTTGCCTTAGCAGCCCTGACCACGATTGCAGCGTGGGCGCAGGGCGTGAAGCCGCTGCCCTCGCTCCACGTCGAGGGTAGGTGGCTGGTCGACACGCACGGTAACCACGTCGTACTCCACGGCGTGATGGACACACCGAGCATGTGGTTCAACGACAACCGCTGGCAGGGCGGCTACAACTCAACGGGCGCCACCAACTGCCAGAACTATTTTGAGAAACTGTTCAAGGGACTCGAGCAGGCCAAGTGCAACGTCTTCCGCCTGCACATGGACCCCGCCTGGACCAACGACAACAGCTACACCTACCCCATCGCCCTCGGACAGTCAACCGAGTACACCGGCGAGGCCGACATCAAGCACTTCAACCCCACCCGACTGACGACCTACCTGAAGTCGCTCTACTTCCCCCTGATGCAGCGCGCCATGAAGCACGGCATGTATGTCGTCGTGCGCCCACCGGGGGTTTGCCCCGGCAACATCCAAGTCGGCGACTACTACCAGAAGTACCTCATCAACGTCTGGGACCTCTTCACCCAGAACGACTCCATCCGCAAGTATTCTGGCCAGATCAGCATCGAGCTGGCCAATGAGCCGGTCAGCGTCAAGAGCGCCTCGAACACCGACGACAAGAAGGCCCTGCGCGACTTCTTCCAGCCCGTGGTCGACAAGATTCGCGAGAACGGCTTCACCGGCATCGTCTGGGTGCCCGGCGCCGGCTGGCAGTCAGGCTATGCCGACTACAAGACCTATCCCATCATAGGAGACAACATCGGCTATGCCGTCCACGACTACACCGGCTGGTATGGCTGCAGCGACGAGAGCGTTGACCGCGACAAGAACATCGAGACGAGCAAGCGCAAGAAGATTGAGCAGTTCCACAACCAGGTGCCCGTCGTCGACACCAACCCCATCATCATCACCGAGATTGACTGGAGCCCGAAGAAGCCCGGCACCGGCCACTACAACGAGCACGGCGAGTGGGTGGAGTCGAACTACGGCACGTGGTCGACCGGTTCCACGTCGAAGTGGGGACAGTGCTACAAGGCCATGCTCGACCACTACGGCAACATCTCGATGACGCTCTCGGGCACGCACTGCCTCATCGACATCGACGACCTCATCAGGACCGGCGTGGCCAAGCCCTCGTTCGGTGGCGAGCCTGAAGCCTGCGGCAAAGCCTGCTGGGACTGGTATGCCGAGTGGTACGAGAAGGACTACCCGAAGGCCGACTTCAAGAGCGTGCCCGTCAGCGACTTCGGCAAGACTTTCCAGAACCCCATCGTCCGTGCCGACTTCCCCGACCCCGACGTCATCCGCGTCGGCGACACCTATTATATGGTATCGACCACCATGCACCACTTCCCCGGTGCCACCATCCTGAAGTCGCAGGACCTGGTCAACTGGGAATACTGTGCTCACCCCCTTGCCCAGTTAGGCAGCGACGCGGGCTACACCCTGCTCAACAACAAGAACGCCTATGCCTCGGGCATGTGGGCCTGCTCCATGAAGTACCACAACGGCAAGTTCCATATCCTCATCAACGAGAAGCGCCCCATCGACGGCTGGAACCTGAACGGCTACCTGCTGACGGCCACTAACCCCGAGGGACAGTGGACGATGAAGAAGCTGTCGCGCAGCTACTACGACCCGGGTATGCTCTTCGACAACGGCAAGGTCTATGTGGCTCAGGGCATCGGCAACATCTCCGTCTGCGAACTTGACGAGAACTTCAACTTCAAGCGCGAGAAGACCGTCATCACCGGCAAGGACGGGCTCGAGGGCAGCCACTTCTACAAGCACGGCGACTACTACTACATCTACGCCACCTACGGCGGCTGGCCCTCAGGTCAGGCCGTGTTCCGCTCGAAGGATCCCTTCGGACCCTACGAGGAGAAGATGGTGGTCGAGAAGAGCTACGACGGCCGGCCTAACACCATCCATCAGGGCGCACTCGTCGAGGACGTCGCCGGCAAGTGGTGGACTGTCATGCAGGAGGACCTCGGCGCCATGGGCCGCTTCCCCAACCTGCAACCCGTAAAATGGACAAGCGACGGATGGCTCACCGTGGGCAACAACGGCAAGCCCTACGAGACGTTCGTCAGCAAGGTGACACGCCCCGCCGCCTCGGGCGACAACGCCATCAAGCGCCTGCCTACCACCGACGCGTTCCGCACCTACCCCATCGGTATGCAGTGGGAGTGGAACCACAAGCCCGACGACAAGGCCTGGAGCCTCTTCGAGCGTCCGGGCTGGCTCCGACTGAAGACGGCCAACGTCACCTCGAAGCTGCCGCAGGCACGCAATATGCTCACACAGCGCATCTTCGCCATTAAGGACAAGGAGACGACGGGCAGCGTCCGCATCGACGTCACCCACCTGACCGAAGGCGACCGCGCCGGCATCTGCATCCTGCAGGACCCCTACGCCATGATCTGCGTCGAGATGGTTGACGGCAAGCTGCAGCTGCGCTGGGAACAGGACAAGGTGCGCGACCCGGGCTCTAACTTCACCCCCGCCTCGAAGACGCAGGCCGTCGAACTGACCGACAGCATCATCTACCTGCGCGCCGGTATGAAGTACGGCGAGAACAAGACCAAGTTCTACTACTCGCTCGACAACAAGACATGGAAGGCCTTCGGCGGACAGACCTCACAGTCGTTCAACCTCAGCGTCTTCGTAGGCTCACGCTTCGGACTCTTCTGCCAGGCAACCAAGAAGAAAGGCGGATACGCCGACTTCGACTGGTTCACCACCGAGGCCGACTTCGACGAGGCCGACATCTACCCCGCCGACTTCACCGCCCCTGTTGAGGATATGTTCCAGGTCACGAAGATAGCCCTGCCCGCCAACGTCAAGACCGTGGAGACGATGATCGGTGCCAAGGCCATCCCCGTCGTCACTGCCACCTACGCCGACAAGCACACCGCCATCGTCAACAACGTCACGGAGTTCGTCCCCGACGAGAAGGGCATCGTCGACTTCCACAACGGACAGATGACAGGTCTCGACCAGGGCAGCACCAACGTCAACATGACCTACACCGACCTGTTTGGCAACAAGGCTGAGGCTTCGTTCACGGCCAAGGCCAGCTACTTCCCCTTCGACTACCAGTTTGTACGCAACAACATAGCGGGCAGCGGCACCTACGTCAAGAACGCCTCCAACTCTGCCTTCAAGTTCACCACTGCCAACAGCCAGATGGGTTGGGTCTACGATGCCAATACCGACTTCTCGGCTTACAAATACCTGGTCATCCGACTCAGTCAGAAGCAGCTGGCCGAGGCTCAGCTGAACCTCTATACCACCGACAAGGTGACGGGGGCCTGCTGCTCGACGCCACTCAACGTCAACGATGCAGTGACCGTCATCGACCTCGAGAACGCCCTCTACACCTCGAAGACCAGCAAGGGAAAGCCCTTCGACGCCTCTCGCGTGCGCATGGTCACCCTGTCGGGCAATGTTATTAACAAGGTGGTTGCCGTCAAGGAAATCTTCCTTACCAACGACAGCCAGTACGCCCCCACCGGCATCGCCACGGCTACCACTGCTGCCAGCCAGAAGGTCAGCGTCTACACGCTCGCCGGCCAGCTCGTCCGCAGCGGCATCGACCGCAGTCGTGCCACCATCGGCCTGCCAGCCGGCATCTACGTCGTAGGCGGCAAGAAGGTCCTGGTGCGCTAAGACATTCTCAAACAGCAAAATATTCCCCGAACCGCCAAGCGCGATTCGGGGATTTTACTGTCTCAGTCAAACGGCAGGCATACCGTAGGATTACATGTTGGGCGTGTCCCACACCTTGGTCTTGGTACAGCAGACCTTCTGCGAGAGGCGGGCGATGCGGAGCAGGAAGTCGCCCTCCTCAAGACGCCAGCGACAGTCGGCACCGACAAAGGCTAACTGACGGGCGGGCAGTCGGAAGGTGACGGTCTTCGTCTCGCCAGGCTGCAGGCTCACCTTTGTGAAGTCGCGCAGCCGCCTGTTGTCGGGCACGATGGAGGCGATGAGGTCGCTGGAGTAAAGGAGCACCGGCTCCTTGCCGGCACGACTGCCCGTGTTGCGGACGTCGACGCTGACGGTGAGCACATCGTCGGCCGTGAACTGCTGACGGTCGACGCGCAGGTTTGAATACTCGAAGGTGGTGTAGCTGAGTCCGTAGCCGAAAGGCCAGAGCAGCGAGACCTTGGCATCGTAGTTATAGGCACCGGCCATCGTGCCCACCTCTTCGCTGACCTTATAGTCGTAGGTATTCAGCGAGTTGATTTCGCGGGGATAGGTGTAGGGCATCTTGGCCGAGAAGTTGGCATCGCCGCTGAGCAGGTTGGCCAAGGCATCGCCACCGTAGTTGCCGGGCAGGAATATGTGGACGACGGCCTTGCAGAGCGGCTCGATGTCAGTGATGAGTCGCGGACGGCCCTCGTTGAGTACGAGGACGATGGGCTTGCCCGTCTTGGCCAGTGCCTTGACGAGGTTGCGCTGGTTCTCGGAAAGCCAGAGGTCGGTCAGGTTGCCAGGCGTCTCACAGTAGCTGTTCTCGCCGATGCAGGCGATGATGACGTCGCACTGGTCGGCAGCCTTCACGGCACGGTCAATCTGAGGCGTGTTCTCCTGCCAGTACTGTCCGCGCTCGTTGTAGGTGACACCCTGCTCCAGCGTGACGTTCTCCTTACCATATTTATTACAGAGGGCTTCGTAGATGGTGTTGTACTGCTCGGCCAGGTCCTCGGCGTTCGAGCCCTGCCAGGTGTAGCTCCAGCCGCCATTGAGGCAGCGCATCTGGTTGGTGTTCGGGCCTGTAAGCAGGATTTTCCCGCCTTTGGCAAGCGGCAGGATGTTGCCCTTGTTCTTCAGCAGCACCATCGTCTCCTCAGCAGCACGGAGGGCTTTGTCGGCGTGCTCCTTCGAGCCGAACTTCTCATAGCCTTTGCCGCCCGTGTCGGGACGGTCGAAGAGTCCGAGACGGTACTTCAGGCGCAGGATGCGGCGGGCGGCATCGTCGATGCGCGACATGGGAACGAGACCCTCCTTGACGAGCTCCTTGAGAAGGATGCAGAAGTCGACGCTGTAGGGGTCCATCGTCATATCGATGCCGGCATTGATGGCTATGCGGATGGCGTCCTTCTTGTCCTTGGCCACATGCTCGCGCTGGAACAGGTTATTGATGTCGGCCCAGTCGGTGACAATCATACCGTCCCACCCGAGGTCCTCCTTCAGCCACTTCGTCAGGTACTCATAGCTGGCATGGACGGGCACGCCGTTGATGCTGGCTGAGTTGACCATGATGGTGAGCGCACCGGCACAGATGGCGGCGCGGAACGGCTCGAAGTACTTCTCACGGAGCATCTGCGGCGACACGTAGGCCGGCGTGCGGTCCTTGCCGCTCCACGGTGCACCGTAGGCGAAGTAGTGCTTCACGCTGGTGGCCACGTTGTAAGGGCCAAGGTGGTTGGGGTCGTCGCCCTGGTAGCCGCGCACTTCTGCCTCGGCCATGCGGGCGTTGACAATGGCATCCTCGCCGAAACTCTCCCAGATACGGCTCCAGCGGGGGTCGCGTCCCAGGTCGAGCACGGGGTTGTAGACCCACGGACAGTCGCCGGCACGACTCTCGTAGGCCGTCACCTCGGCCATCTGGCGGGCGAGCTCGGTATTGAACGAGGCGGCCAGGTTGATGGGCTGCGGGAAGAGCGTGCCCTGCTGAGTATAGGTAACACCGTGGTTATGGTCCAGTCCGTAGACATCGGGGATGCCCAGATACTTCATCGACTTCTGCTGTATCAGCCGTATCCACTTCTGCCACTCGTCGACGGTGTGGGCACGGGTGCCGGGAGCATTGAGGATGCTGCCCACCCGGTATTTGGAGATGAGCGTGTCGAGGGTGGTCTCGTTGAGCTGCCAGCCGCCATCCTGGTACTTGCCCATGATGTCGAAATTCAGTTCGAGCATCTGGCCTACCTTGTCGTCGAGCGTCATGGCGGCGAGTGTCTTCTCTACTTTAGCCTCCAGTGCGGCATCGCGCGGAATGGCTGGTTTCACAGGGCCCTGGGCCACTGTCAGAGTGGCAGCACAGGCCATCAAAACGGTAAGAAACGTTGTCTTCATCGGTGTTTTTAGTCTGTTGATTGTCATTATTGGCTGCAAAGATACGAATAAATTACAATAAAACAAAAAAAAATACGTTATATTAGACGTGCTTAGACGTTACGCCATACTCGCCGTCGTACTTATTATGGGGCTTCAGGCCCGGGCACAGTACGATCCGTCGTTCAGTCACTACTGGGCGATGGAGACTGCGTTTAACCCTGCGGCAGTGGGCAAGGACCAGAAGCTGAACGTGAGCGGTGCCTACAACATGACACTGGTGGGATTCGAGAACAGCCCCAAGACGATGTTCATCGGCGCCGACCTGCCCCTCTACTTCTTCCGCTCGTACCACGGCGTAGGCCTGCAGCTGATGAACGACGAGATCGGCCTGTTCTCGCACAAGCGCATCACCGCGCAGTACGCCTTCAAGCGGCGCCTGTTCGGCGGCATGCTCAGCATCGGCGTGCAGGGCGGACTGCTGAACGAGACATTCGAAGGCGGCAAGGTGGACTTGGACATGGCCGACGACCCTGCCTTCACGAAGTCGGACATCACCGGCAACGCCCTCGACCTCGGCGGCGGCATTTACTACAGCCACCGCAGCGGCTGGTACGCGGGAGCCTCGGTGCTGCACGCCCTGGCGCCCGTCATCGAACTGGGCGAGACGAACGAGCTGGACGTCAGCCGGACGTATTATTTTACAGGCGGATACAATATTCGGCTGAGAAATCCGTTACTTATGTTGCAGACCTCGGTCATGGGGCGCACCGATGCCGTCGCATACAGGGGCGACATCACCGCCCGACTCAGGTACTCGCACGAGAACCGGCTGATGTATGCCGGCCTGGGCTACAGCCCCACCAACTCGGTGACGGTGTTCATCGGCGGACAGTTCCACGGCATCATGGTGGGCTACAGCTACGAAGCCTACACCCGGGCCATCAGCATCGGCAACGGCAGCCACGAGCTGCACGTGGGCTACCAGACCGACATCGACTTC
Organism: Prevotella sp.; assembly: GCA_017395215.1. Classification (GTDB taxonomy): domain Bacteria; phylum Bacteroidota; class Bacteroidia; order Bacteroidales; family Bacteroidaceae; genus Prevotella. Next base: position 48,111 of record JAFPVW010000199.1, read on the forward strand.
GGGAAGAAGGGCAGGAACAAGCATCAGAGTGTAAGACTATTATAACAACGATATGAAAAGACTGACAATAGTGTTTTGCGCCATGGCGGTGATTTTGCTGACCGGCTGCTTCGGCAGCAAGGTGGCATCGGGCAGTGGCGGCGAACTGACAGGAAGCAGCGGACGGGCCTTCTCAGAGCCTGTCCCCTACGGCATGGTGCTCATCAAGCGCGGCCACCTGAAGATGGGTATCGACAAGCAGGACTCGCTCTGGGGCAAGGAGACGCCCGTGCGCGACATCTCGGTGGACGGATTCTGGATGGACGACACGGAGATTACAAACTCCGAATACCGCCAGTTTGTGAACTACGTACGCGACTCTATCCTGCGTGAGCGACTGGCCGACCCCAACTACGGCGGCGACGAGACCTACAAGATTGAGGAAGACAAGAACGGCGACCCCGTCAAGCCCCACCTGAACTGGAAGAAGAGCCTGCCCCGCAAGCCCAACGAAGACGAGCAGCGCGCCATCGAGAGTCTCTACGTCACCAACCCCGTGACAGGTGAGAAGATGCTCGACGCATCGCAGATGAACTACAAGTACGAAATCTACGACTACACGACAGCTGCCCTGCGACGCAACCGTCTCAACCCCGAGGAGCGCAACCTGAACACGGATATCGCCGTCGACGAGAACGAGAAGGTGTGGATTTCGAAGGACACGGCCTACATCAACGACGAGGGCAAGATTGTGCGCGAGACGCTGAACCGCGAGCTGAGCGGCCCGTGGGACTTCCTCAACACGTACATTATTAATATATATCCCGACACGACCTGCTGGGTGAACGACTTTCCCAACGCCGACAACGAGGTGTATATGCGCAACTACTTCTCGAACCCGGCCTACAACGACTACCCCGTGGTAGGAGTGAGCTGGGAGCAGGCCAACGCCTTCTGCGCCTGGCGCACGGAGTACCTGCTGAAGGGCCTCGGCCCCGCCGCCCGATTCGTGCAGCGCTACCGTCTGCCGACCGAGGCTGAATGGGAGTATGCCGCCCGCGGCAAGGACGGCACGGAGTTCCCGTGGGAGAACGAGGACGTAGCATCGGGCAAGGGCTGCTTCTTTGCCAACTTCAAGCCCGACGACGGCAACTACACCAAGGACGGCAACCTGATAACGTCGAAGGTGGGCATCTACTCGTCGAACACCAACGGCCTGTACGACATGGCCGGCAACGTGGCCGAGTGGACATCGACCATCTACACCGAGGCCGGCGTCGACGCCATGAACGACGTGAACCCGCAGCTGCGCTACAACGCCGCCAAGGAAGACCCCTACCGGCTGAAGAAGAAGTCGGTGCGCGGCGGCTCGTGGAAGGACCCCGAGAGCTACATCCGCTCGGCCTGGCGCTCAAGCGAGTTCCAGAACCAGCCCCGAAGCTACATCGGATTCCGCTGTGTGCGCTCGCTGGCCAACACCGTGAGCGAGAAGACCAAGCCAGGCAAGACCTCAAAAAAAAAGTAGCCAACAAAGGTGAGACACGCCACAACTTCGGCGGCTCCACCATCCATTAAACAGTAAACAGATATGACAAAGTACAGTAAGTTCAATATCATCTACCGCTTGCAGAAGTGGCTCGACAGTGTCCCCGGACAGACGTTCATGAACTACGCCTACAGCTGGGGTGCGTCGATTGTGATCCTGGGTACGCTCTTCAAGCTGACCCACCTGCCGGGTGCCAACTTCATGCTGTTCCTCGGCATGGGCACTGAGGTCGTGGTGTTCTTCATCGCTGCCTTCGACCGTCCGTTCGACAAGACGGCCGACGGCATGGAACTGCCGACGCACGTGGGCACCGAAGTGGTGACTGTTGGCGGAGCCGACAGAGCCGTTGGCGGTGTTGAAGCGACGGAAGCTCCGCTGTCTAACGAACAAGTCGAAACCGGCGGTGAGGGCGTCTCGTACAGTGGCGGCGGCACCGTCATTGGCGGTGGCGGCACCGTTATCAGTGGTGGCGGCGTTATCGGCGGCGGTGGCGGTACCGTTATCATCGGCGGCGGTGGGGCTGCGGCAACGCCGCAGCACAGTGGACAGACTGGTGAGGACGTGGTCATGCCGCAGGCTGGCGAAGCTCCGACGGTCGATACCGAGGCCATTGCTGCCGTTGCTTCGTCGGTAACGACGATGGCTGGCGGTACGGTTATCTCGCCTGTGCCTGAGGTGAACCCCGAACTGGAGGAGGCCACGGCCAACTATGTCGACGAGCTGAAGCGCCTGACGGAGATGCTCTCGAAGGTGGCCGAGCAGAGCGAGCGCCTGACGCGCGACTCTGAGGAGATGGAGAACCTGAACCGCACGCTGACCGGCATCTGCAAGATCTACGAGATGCAGCTGAAGGGTGCCAGCCAGCAGATTGGCACCATCGACGAAATCAACGAGCAGACGCGCAAGATGGCCGACCAGATAGCCGAGCTGAACAAGATCTACGCCCGCATGATTGAGGCTATGACCGTCAACATGCCCAAGGCTCCCATCACCCAATAACCCCATAATGCCCATTATCCACATCAAACCATGGCAATAAAGAAAAGACCAGTCTCGCCGCGCCAGAAGATGATCAACCTGATGTACGTCGTCTTGATGGCCATGCTCGCGCTGAACGTCTCGAACGAGGTGCTCAACGGCTTCTCCATCGTGGAGGAAAGCCTGAACCGCACCACGTCGAACGCCGCCAAGGAGAACCTGGCCATATACGACGACTTTGAGGAGCAGATGAAGGCCAACCCGCAGAAGGTGAAGGAGTGGTACGACAAGGCCATGCTGGTGCGCCAGATGAGCGACTCCATCTATAACTTCGCCGCCGACCTGAAGCTGGCCATCGCCCGCGAGGCCGACGGCAGCGACGGCAACCCCAAGAACCTGCGGAACAAGGAGGACCTGGAGGCTGCCAACCAGGTGATGCTGGCTCCCGGCCGCGGCCAGGGCGGCGACCTGAAGTCGGCCATCGACCAGTACCGCGAGCGCATCCTGAAGATGATTCCCGACACGGCCAAGCAGCACACCATAGCCAGCGACCTGACCACCGACGTCCCCCCGACGGGACTGGGCAAGAACTGGCAGGAGTATATGTTTGAGTCGATGCCCGCCGCTGCCGCCGTCACGTTGCTCTCGAAGCTGCAGAACGACGTGCGCAGTGCCGAGCGCGAGGTGCTCCACACGCTGGTGCAGAACATCGACGTGAAGGATATACGCGTGAACGCCCTCGAGGCCTTCGTCATCCCGAACTCGCAGACCATCGTCCGCGGCGACAAGTTCTCGGCCCACATCGTCATGGCCGCCGTCGATACCACGCAGGTGCCCGACATCTACATCGGCAACCAGAAGGTGACGCTGCGCAACAACATCTATGAGCGCATCTGCGGCTCGACGGGCGACTTCACCCTCTCGGGCCATATAGAGACCGTCAACGGCAACGGCGACAAGATCAAGCGCGACTTCTCGCAGAAGTACACCGTCGTCGACCCGTCGGCCACCGTCTCGGCCGACCTGATGAACATGCTCTACGCCGGCTACTCAAACCCCATCAGCGTCTCCGTGCCCGGCGTGCCTCTTAATAAGATTCAGGCCTCGATGAGCGGCGGCGGCACACTGCAGCCCACCGGCCCCGGCAAGTACATCGCCCGGCCGACGAAGGTAGGCGAGAACGTGACCATCACCGTCACCTCGACCAACACGGGGCGCCCGCAGCAGATGGGACAGTTCACATTCCGCGTGCGCAAGCTGCCCGACCCCACCCCGTTCATCGCCATGAAGGACGAGCAGGGCAACCCCTCGCGCTTCAAGGGCGGCCGTCTGGCCAAGGGCAGCCTGATGGGCATCGACGGCATCGGCGCCGCCATCGACGACGGCATCCTCGACATCACCTTCAAGGTGGTGTCGTTCGAGACGGTGTTCTTCGACAACATGGGCAACGCTGTGCAAATACCCAGCAACGGCGCGCAGTTCTCCGACCGCCAGAAGGACACGTTCCGCAAGCTGGCCCGCAACCGCCGCTTCTACATCTCGCGTGTGACGGCCGTCGGTCCCGACGGCATTCAGCGCACGCTGCAGAACCCAATGGAAATTATTGTAAATTAGAAAGATATGAAAAGACTATTGTTCTTATTGATGATAACGCTGACGGTCGGCGCAGCTACAGCGCAGCCAAAGCGCAGCCGCGTGCAGCAGACGCAGCAGGCTAAGCAAGCCCAGCAGCAGAAGAGTCAGGGCGCGCAACAGTCGCAGGGCATGACCCGCCGCATGCAGATCAGCTATCCCGTAGCCCTCGACATGCCCGAGGACGTGGTGTGGCGCCGCGACATCTACCGTGAGCTGAACCTCAACGACGATGCCAACGCCGGACTGTACTACCCCGTACAGCCGCAGGGCAAGCAGCTGAACCTGTTTACCTACATCTTCAAGCTGGCTCAGAACGGCTACATTCCCATCTATGAGTACTCGGTGGCCAACGACGGCAACGACGACTTCTCGGACGAGGCGAAGGTGAAGTTCAAGACCGTGCTCGACGACAAGCACATCTTCTACGAGGAGCAGAACGGCAAGCTGAAGGTGGACAACAGCGACATTCCCTCGCAGGAGGTGATGAAGTACTACCTGAAGGAGAGCGCCTACTACGACCAGAGCAACGCCACCTTCCACATCAAGCCGCTGGCCCTCTGCCCCATCATGATGCGCGAGGACGACTTCGGCGGCGAGGCCACACAGTACCCGCTCTTCTGGGTGAAGTACTCAGACCTGGAGCCGTTCCTCAGCCGACAGACCGTCATGACGTCGAACGTCAACAACGCTGCCGTCATGTCGATGGACGACTTCTTCACGCTCAACAAGTATAAGGGCAAAATCTACAAGACCAACAACATGCTGGGCAAGACGCTGGCACAGATTGCCGGCGGCGACTCCACCAAGCTCTCGGACGAGCAGAAGCGCATCGAGGCCGAGCTGGAGGCGTTCAAGAACAACATCTTCGGCGACAAGCTGAAGAGGGACTCGCTCGACAGCGTGGCCGACACCAAGGCCAACGTGAAGAAAGCCAAGAAGGAGCGCCGCACGAAGACCAAGGCCGAGAAGGCCAGCAAGTCGAGGTCGGCATCGTCCTCTTCGTCGCCAGCCGCCGCCCGCGTGTCGGTACGCAGACAAAGACATTGATAAGATGATTGGCAGAAAGCTGGTGGTTGTCTTGGCGATGGTGCTGAGCCTGCCCATGAAGGCGGGCACACCTGTTGACTTCGGACTCAAAGGCGGGTTCGAACTCACCGAGATGAACTTTAACGCCAGCGACCTTCGCGAGGCCAACCGCGCCGGTTTCTACCTCGGCCCCGTAGTGAAGTTCACCCTGCCCGTGGTAGGACTGACCATCGATGCTTCACTGCTTTACAGCCAGCGCGACCTGAAGGTCGAAGGCGAGAAAATCCTGCAGAAGAGCCTCCTGCTGGGCGGCGACCTGCGCTACGGCGTAGGAGTAGGCGACGCACTGGGCATCTTTGTCAACGCCGGCCCCCAGCTGAGCCTCAACGTCGGCGACGACGTGTTCTACTGGAGAGACGAAGCCATGAACAATCATCAATACGCCCTGCAGAACACGATGATCAGCTTCAACCTGGGACTGGGCGTCAGCTTCCTCAGCCATTTCGAGGCTGGCATCTACTATAACATTCCCGCCGGCAAGACGGCCGACTTCACCTGGGACAAGATAGGCGAGGACCTGAAAGATACCAGCTGGAACCGCGCCAAGTCGAAAACCAATGCCTGGCACGTCGCCGTGGCCTATTACTTCTAACGAATCTTGAACTTTGCCGATGTCATACTGCCCGTGCCGCTCGACGGCTGCTTTACCTACGCCATTCCACAGCAGTGGCGCGACAGCGTAAAGGCGGGGCAGCGCGTGCTCGTTCCCTTCGGGCGCAACAAGCAGCACGTGGGCATCATTGCCAAGCTACATGACGACCAGCCGCAAGGCTACGAGGTGAAGGATATACTCCAGCTGATGGATGCGGAGCCTATCCTGCTGCCCTCGCAGCTGGCCCTGTGGCAGTGGATTTCCACCTATTATATGTCGCCCATCGGCGAGGTCTACAAGGCGGCACTCCCCGCCGGACTGAAGGCAGAGGACGGCTACCATCCCAAGACCGAAACTTACATCCGGCTGACCGAGGCCTTCAGCAGCGAGGCCGCCCAGCACATTGCCCTCAACATGCTGCAGCGGGCCCCCAAGCAGCTCAAGGCGCTGACCGACTTCCTGTTTCTTGCTTCATCTGGTGAAGGGTGTCAGGTGAAGGGTGAAGGGTGTCAGGTGAAGGGTGAAGGGAGAATAGACTCTGCGCAGGAACAAACCTCCCTTCACCCTTCACCCTTCACCTTTCACCATCAAATCACCCGCGACGAACTGCTGAACGAAGGCCACACGCTGCAGACTGTCACGATGCTCATCAAGCGCGGCATACTCGAGACCTACGAGGTGGAGGTGGGCCGTCTGAACCACGGCGGCGAGCCCCACCCCGAACTGGTCAAGAAGCTCAGCCCCGCCCAGGAGACGGCCTACAACGAAATCCTCATGTCGTTTCTCAAGAAGAAGGTCACGCTGCTGCACGGCGTTACCTCCTCAGGCAAGACCGAAATCTACATCCACCTCATACAGCGCGAGATCGACCAGCACCGCCAGGTGCTCTACCTGCTGCCCGAGATAGCGCTGACCGTCCAGATGATGGACCGCCTGCACCGCGTCTTCGGCGACCGCTTGGGCATCTACCATTCCAAGTACAGCGATGCCGAGCGCGTGGAGATCTGGCAGAAGCAGCTCTCCGGCCATCCTTACGACGTTATCCTCGGTGCCCGCTCAGCCGTCTTCCTGCCCTTCCAGAACCTCGGACTCGTCATCGTCGACGAGGAGCACGAGACGAGCTTCAAGCAGCAGGACCCCATGCCCCGCTATCATGCCCGCTCGGCAGCCATCATGCTGGGGACCAAGGTTCTCCTCGGCACCGCCACGCCCTCGATGGAGTCCTACCACAATGCACGGACGGGCAAGTACGGCTACGTACAGCTGACCGAGCGCCACCAGGGCATCGAACTGCCCGAGATACAGGTCGTCGACATCAAGGACCTGCAGCGCCGCAAGATGATGACCGGCCCCTTCTCACCTCTTTTATTAGCACGCGTCCGCGAGGCACTTGAGCGCGGCGAGCAGGCCATCCTCTTCCAGAACCGCCGGGGCTACGCGCCGATGATCGAGTGCAAGGCCTGCGGATGGGTGCCCCGCTGCCAGAACTGCGACGTCTCGCTGACGCTCCACCGCCAGATGAACCAGCTGGTCTGCCACTACTGCGGGGCCGTCTACCAGGTGCCCGTCGTGTGCCCGGCCTGCGGCGGCAACGACCTGCAGACACGCGGCTACGGCACGGAGAAGATTGAGGCCGACGTGCGCGACATCTTCCCCGAGGCCCGCATCAGCCGCATGGACCTCGACACCACCCGCACACGCAACGCCTACGAGCGCATCATCAGCGACTTCGGCTCAGGCCGCACCAACCTGCTCATCGGCACACAGATGATTTCGAAGGGACTCGACTTCGACCGCGTCAGCGTGGTCGGCATCCTTAACGCCGACACCATGCTCAGCTACCCCGACTTCCGGGCCTACGAGCATGCCTACATGATGATGGCGCAGGTCAGCGGGCGAGCCGGCCGCAAGGGCCGTCGCGGCCTCGTCATCCTGCAGACGCGCCAGCCCCAGCTGCCCATCATCCAGCAGGTGGTCCAGGGCGACTACGAGAGTCTCTACCGCTCGCTCTGTGCCGAGCGCCAGCAGTTCCACTATCCGCCCTACTACCGCCTCATTGCCGTCTACCTGAAGCACCGCAGCGACACGCTGACAGAGACCGCCGCCCAGGAGCTGGGCCTCCGCCTGCGCCAGTGGTTCGGCGCACGCGTCCTCGGCCCCGACAAGCCCGGCGTGGCGCGCGTCAAGTCGCTCTGCATACGCAAGCTCGTGCTCAAGCTGGAGAACGGCCTCAATCTGGCCGACGTCCGCCGCTACCTCGCCCTCGCCCAGCAGCAGATGCTGCAGGACAAGCGCTACGCCTCGCTACAAGTCTACTACGACGTCGACCCGCTGTAGCCCCCACCCCTGGCCGTCGCCTGAAAAGCCAACCGATATAACAGATGGGACGTAAGACAGAAGGGGTGGGGTCTGTGACATTCAATCATACCAAGTAATTATTTAACAATTACCAAACATTGTCTCAGTTTTGTCATCCATTGGCTCAGTTTTATGCTTATCGCACTGATATCTATCACTCCAATTCTGCACAAACCATGCAGGTTTGTGCGGTATTTAAGTTCCTTTAAGTTAACATATCCTAATACTGTGTACGAAAACAGCCCCGTTCGGAACAATTACAATACCTTTGCAGCCGAAATTTTAAGAAGTTTTTAGGATATGAACAAAATTCAAGCTACGCTCGCCGGCGCCATGATGCTGGCCGCAGCAGCCACCGCCCAGGCCGGTGGCATTCTGACCAACACAAACCAGAGTATCGACTTTTTAAGGAACCCCGCACGCGATGCCTCCATCGCGCTCGACGGCGTCTACTCCAACCCCGCCGGTGTGGCCTTCATGCCCGAGGGCCTGCACATTGGCTTCAACTGGCAGTACGCCCACCAGACGCGCACCATCACGTCGACCAACGACTTCTTCAAGTATGGCCGCAAGAACAACGGCCAGGCCACGAAGACCTTCGAGGGCACGGCCGACGCCCCCTTCATCCCCTCGCTGCAGGCTGCCTACAACACGGGCGACTGGTCGTGGCAGCTGAACCTCTCGGTGCCTGGCGGCGGCGGCAGCTGTGAGTTTGCCGACGGTCTGGGCTCTTTCGAGAGCGTTGTCGGCAACATCGCCACGCAGCTCGCGCCGTTCGGTGCCCAGGGCTACGACATGGACGGCTATATGGAGGGTCGCCAGTACTACTTCGGCATTCAGGCCGGAACAGCCTACAAGGTCAACGACCGTCTGTCGGTCTACGGCGGCCTGCGCGTGCTCTACGGCACTGCCACCTACAAGGCCAAGATCAGCAATATCATGGTTAACGTGGGCGAGGACCGCTACATGAACTTCGGCAGCTTCCTGCAGACGGCAGCCACCACCGTCGACAACAACATCGACCTGGTCAATGCCGGCATGGCGCAGTATGAGGCCGCCGGAGCCACCGCCGTGCCTCAGTACGCTGAGCTGGTAGCCAAGAAGGCTCAGTTAGAGGGAGCCAAGAAGAGTTTCAGCTCGCTGCAGAAGTACTCGCAGGGCGTCAATCTGCTCTGCAACCAGTCGGGTGTCGGCGTGGCTCCCGTCATCGGCGTCGACTACCGTCTGAACGACCGCTTCAACTTCGCCGCCAAGTATGAGTTCAAGACGCAGATGCGCATGAAGAACGAGTCGACGGTCTTCGAGGCCAGCGAGATTGAGGCTGTCAACAAGTACCGCGACGGCGAGTCGGTCAACGAGGATGCCCCCGCCCTGCTGTCGGTAGGCGTGCAGTGGAGTCCTATCAGCGACGTGCGCATCAGCGCTGGCTGGCACCACTTCTTCGATAAGGAGGCCGACTGGTATGGCAACGCCCAGGACGAGCTGAGCCACAACTCCAACGAGCTGCTGGCCGGTGCTGAGTGGGACGTCGCCGACCGCCTGACCATCTCGGCCGGCGGACAGCTCACCCGCTACGGACTGACCGACGAGTATATGAACGACATGTCGTTCGTCGTCAACAGCTACAGCCTCGGCTTCGGCTTCAACTACAAGGCTACAGACAAGGTGACGCTCAAGGCCGCTTACTTCCAGACGATATACGACACCTACGACCGCGTGACGTCGAAGCAGCCGCTGGTCAGCGACTCCTTCACCCGCACCAACCGCGTGCTCGGCCTCGGCGTCGAGGTTAGCCTGTAGCCATATAATAAGGTATGCGCACACACGCAGGCGCAAGAAAACATTTCAAGAATTTGCCTACACTGCCTACACTGAGGCTTAACCAGCTGTCCGACAGATGGTTGCGCAGTGTAGGCAATTTTGTTTAGTGTAGGCAACGGCCTGGCGATGGCATCAAGAAAACCGGGCTTCTGTCTTATTTTAAATAAGGTTGACACCAAAAGTTCAAAAAGTTATGGTGAAACAACCAAATGAGAGTGTTTTTGTAAAGTCCTCCGCTCGTATCAACGATATGAGGCAAGTGTATGAGATGCGCCACATGGATCACCTCA